>FLTS01000001.1:629375-944062 GCA_900078405.1 uncultured Stenotrophomonas sp.
CTGGGCGTGGCTGGTCATCGGGGCTCCCAACGCGAAGGACAGGGCGAGCAGCAGCGGGGCGAGGGTGGTGTGGCGCATGGTGATCCTCCTTGGGTGGATGCTGAAGGTGAGACGGTGGTAATGAACGGGCAGTGAGGTCGGGTGGGGTCGGGCGGTTTCCGTCGGCGTTGCCCGGGGTTCAGGCCAGGGGCACAGGTTATGCTTCGGCGATGCTCTACCTTGCCTCCCGCTCCCCCCGCCGCAACGAACTGCTCGCGCGCCTGGACGTTCCGTTCCGTGCGCTGGACCTGGATGTGCCGGAAGTCCGTGCCGCCGCCGAGCCTCCCGCAGCCTACGTGCGCCGGGTGGCACGGGACAAGGCGCGGGCCGGCTTCGCATTGGTGGCCGGCGAGCCGCACGCCGTGGTGCTGGGCTCGGACACCGAGGTGGTGCTGGGCGAGCGCGTCTACGGCAAGCCGGCCGATGCCGCCGACGCGGCGGCGATGCTGCGTACGCTGGCCGGGCGCACGCACCGGGTCATCACCGTGGTGGCGCTGGTGGCGCACGGACGCGAGGACGAGGTGGTGGTCGAGTCGGAGGTGACGTTCGCGGCGATGGACGAGGCCGAAATTGCCGCCTACGTCGCCAGTGGCGAGCCGATGGGCAAGGCCGGCGGCTACGCGATACAAGGCGGCGCCGAACGCTGGATCAGCCACTTGGCGGGCAGCTATTCGGGCGTGATGGGGCTGCCGTTGCAGCAGACCGCGGCGCTGCTGCGCGAATTTGGTTTTCCCAAGGATTGAACGGATGTCCGAAGAAATACTGGTGAACGTGACCCCGCGCGAAACCCGCGTGGCGGTGATCGAAAACGGCATGTTGCAGGAGTTGCACATCGAGCGCGGCTGGCGCCGTGGCGTGGTCGGCAACATCTACAAGGGCCGGGTGCAGCGGGTGATGCCGGGCATGCAGGCGGCGTTCGTCGAGGTCGGGCTGGAGCGCGCCGCGTTCCTGCATGCCAACGACGTGGTGCGGCCGGCACCGGTGGCCGCCGATACGGAAGAGACCGCGCCGAGCCTGCCGCTGCCGGCGTCGGTGCCGATCGTCGAGCTGCTGCGCGATGGGCAGGACGTGGTGGTGCAGGTGGTCAAGGACCCGATCGGCAGCAAGGGCGCGCGCCTGACCACGCAGATCAGCATTCCCTCGCGCTACCTGGTGCTGCTGCCGCAGTCGAAGATGGTGGGGGTGTCGGCGCGGATCGAGGACGAGGAGGAGCGCGCCCGGCTCAAGGCGCTCGTGACGGAAATCTCGGCGCAGCACGGCGGCTACGGCTACATCGTGCGTACCAACGCCGAAGGGCAGCCGGCCGAGGCGCTGGCCGAGGACATCTCCTATCTGTCGCGGGTGTGGGCGGTGGTGGAACGCCGCGGCCGCGAGGCGCCGCCGCGCAGCATCATCTACGAGGACCTGAGCCTGCCGCTGCGCTCGGTGCGCGACCTGATCCGCAAGGATGTGGAGAAGGTGAAGGTGGACTCGAAGGAAACCTTCGGCCAGTTGCAGGCTTTCGTCGCCAAGTACATGCCGGTGCTGGGCGAGAAGCTGGAGCTGTATACCGGCGACCGCCCGATCTTCGACCTGTACGGCGTCGAGGACGAGATTGTCCGCGCCCTGAACAAGCAGGTACCGCTGAAGTCCGGCGGCTACCTGGTCATCGACCAGACCGAGGCGATGACCACCATCGACGTCAACACCGGCTCTTTCCTCGGCCAGCGCAACCTCGAGGAAACCGTGTTCCGCACCAACCTGGAGGCGGCGCAGGCGGTGGCGCGGCAACTGCGGCTGCGCAACCTTGGCGGCATCATCATCATCGACTTCATCGACATGACCGATCCGGAGCACCGCCGGCAGGTGCTGCGCACGCTGGAAAAATCGCTGGCGCGCGACCATGCCAAGACCACGGTGTACGACTTCTCGCCGCTGGGGCTGGTGGAAATGACCCGCAAGCGCACGGTGGAGAGCTTGGAACGGCAACTGTCCGAGCCCTGTCCGGAATGCAGCGGCCGCGGCAGCATCAAGACCGCCGAGACGGTGACCTACGAGATCTTCCGCGAGATCACCCGCGCGGTGCGCCAGTTCGACGCCGCGCGGCTGCTGGTGATCGCCTCGGCCAAGGTGGTGGCACGCATCACCGAGGAGGAGTCCACCGCGGTGGCCGAACTGGAGGAGTTCCTCGGCAAGAGCATCCGCTTCCAGGCCGACGACCAGTACCTGCAGGAGCAGTACGACGTGGTGCTGCTGTGACCCGGCCGGCGCCGGGAGGCAGGGAAGCAGGGGCTGGCATTCATTGCCGGTGTGGCAAGGTGGCTGGCCTTGTGTCCGGAGCCGGTGCCGCCGTTCCTTCCTGACGTCCGGCCCCCGTTTTCCCGCTCCCGCTCCCGATGCCCACCCTGCTACGCCACCGCCTGCGTCGCCTGCGCCGTTACGCGATCTACGCGACGGCGGGCGTGCTCGTGCTCGTGGCCCTGCTGGTGGGTACGCTCAACCAGCTGCTGCCGCTGGTCGAGCGCCACCCGGAGCGGGTGGCGGCATGGTTGAGCGAGCGGGCCGGGCAGCCGGTGGTGTTCGACACGCTGGATACCGGCTGGACCCGGCGTGGTCCGCTGCTGCGGCTGGATGGCCTGCGCATCGGCGAAGGCGAGGGCGTGCGCATCGGCCGGGCCGAGGTGCTGGTTTCGCTGTATTCCGGCCTGCTGCCGGGGGCGCCGCTGACCGAACTGCGCCTGCGCGGGCTGGTGCTGACCCTGCAGCGCGCCGACGACGGCCGCTGGTCGGTGCGCGGCCTGCCCAATGCCGGTGGCGGCGACCCGCTGGAAACCCTGCGCCGCCTCGGCGAGCTGCAGGTGATCGGCGGCCGCCTGCGGCTGCATGCCCCATCGCTGGGGCTGGATACCGAACTGCCGCGCATCGACCTGCGCCTGCGCGTGGATGGCGACCGCATGCGTGCCGGCGCCCGCGCCTGGATCGACAACGCCGCGCCGCCACTGACCGCAGTGCTGGATTTCCAGCGCCAGCGTGGCGACGGCATTGCCTGGCTCGCTGCTCCTTCGGCGCTGGCGGCATGGGCGCCGTTGCTGCATTTCGGCGGCGTCAACGTACGCGGGGGCAATGGCACGCTGCGCGGCTGGGTGACGATGCGCGACCACCGCGTCGCCTCGGTCATCGCCGATGCTGACCTGAAGGGCGTGGCGCTGGCCGGCGCCCCGTTCGTCGCGGGCGGCTCCGCGCCGGAGGCCGGTTTCGAGCGCCTGCAACTGCGCGCGCGCTGGCGTCACGAGGGCGGCGAATGGCGGCTGGACGCCCCGCAGCTGAAGATCACCGCCGCACAAGGCACGCAGGTGCTGGATGGCCTGCACTTGGCCGGCGGCCGGCAATTCGCGCTGCGCGGCCAGCGGATCGACGTCACCCCGCTGCTGCGCATCGCCGCGTTGAGCGACAAGGTGGAGCCCGGGCTGCGGCAATGGCTGTACCGCGCCGCGCCGACGCTGCGCTTCGTCGACGTGGACATCGCCGGCCACGGCGATGGCGTGATGCGTGGCAGCGGCGAACTGGAAGAGGCCGCGTTCGCCGCGGTCGGCCACAGCCCCGGCCTGAGTGGCCTGCGCGGCCATTTCGAAGGCGATGGCCAGGCGCTGGCGCTGGAGCTGCAGCCGGACCACGCGGTGCGCTTCGACTGGCCCACCGGCTTCGGCGTGCCGCACGAACTGAAGCTGGACGGCCGTGCGGTGGTCTGGCGTGAAGGCGCCGGCTGGCAGGTTGCCACCCCGGCGCTGCGGGTGCAGGGCCGCGACTATGCCGCCGACGTGCGCGGCGGGCTGTGGTTCCAGGGCGACGGCACGCGGCCGTGGATCAACCTGGCGGCCAGGCTCGACGACGTGCCGATGACCGCGGCCAAGGGCTTCTGGGTACGTTCGCACATGAGCCAGGGTGCGGTGGACTGGCTGGACGCGGCGCTGGTTGATGGTCAGCTGCGCGATGGCGTCGGCCTGGCCGTGGGCGACCTGGACGACTGGCCGTTCGACGGCCATGACGGTCGCTTCGAGGCCGGCGGGCACATCGACAACGGCACCATCCGCTTTGCCCGCGATTGGCCGGTGATGCGTGGCGTCGATGGCGACATCGCCTTCATCGCCAACGGGTTCGAGCTGCATGGCAAGGGCAACCTGGGCGGGGTCAAGGTCGATGCCTTCCGGGCCGGCGTCGCCGATTTCCACGAATCGCTGCTGCAGGTGGACGCGCGCACGCGCGACGACAGCAGGCGCCTGCTGGCGCTGCTGCGGCAGAGCCCGCTGCACGCCAGTTACGGCGAAACCCTGGATGCGCTGGGCACCAGCGGCCCGGCGACGGTCGATTTCGGCCTGCGCCTGCCGCTGCATGGAGGCGAGGGCAGGGTCAGCGGCACGGTGGAACTGCGCGATGTCACCCTGATCGACAAGCGTTGGAACCTGCGTTTCGACAATGTGCGCGGCAAGGCCGAGTACGGCAGCGACGGTTTCCGCGCACCGGCCCTGCAGGTCCGCCACAAGGAGCACGACGGCGTGCTGTCGCTGGCCGCCGGCGTACCGGTGGCCGATCCGGGCAATGCGTTCGAGGCCGAGCTGGCCTCGGAGCTGGACGCGGCCGACCTGCTGGAACGCGCGCCGGAGCTGGGCTGGCTCAAGCCCTACGTGCACGGCACCTCGCGCTGGCACATCGGCGTGAGCCTGCCCAAGGCAGCCGAAGGCGGCCGCAGCGAACCACCGACCACGTTGAACCTGCGCTCGGACCTGCGGGGCACGCGCCTGCAATTCCCGGCGCCGCTGGACAAGCCGGCCGCCGATGCCCTGCCGACCCGGGTGACGGCCAGCCTGCCGCTGGGCAGCGGCACCACCGAAGTCGTTTTCGGCAAGCGCATGGCACTGGCCGCGCGCACCCGCAATGGCGACACCGGCGTGCAGGTGACGCTGGGCAGCGACCGCGTGAGCCGCGAACCGCCGGCCACCGGGCTGATGGTGGACGGCCACACGACGACGCTGGATGCGCTGGAATGGATCGCGCTGGCGCGCGGGCAGGGCAATGCCGGCGATGAAGGCGTCGCGCTGAAGCAAGTGGACGTGCTGGCCGACCGCCTGCTGCTGGTTGGCGGCCAGTTCGACCAGACCCGGCTGCGCCTGCGCCCGGGCAAGGGTGCGGTGGCGGTGCAACTGGAAGGCCCGTCGCTGGCCGGCGACGTACGGGTGCCGGAGGCCGAGGGCGGCATCGTCAGCGGTACGCTGGCGCGCGTGCACTGGCAGGCGGCACCAACCACGGTGGGCGAGGCGGGCGACAACCCGTCCGACCCGATGGACCCGGCGAAGATCCCGCCGTTGGCGCTGGACATCGACGACCTCGCCTTCGGCAAGGCGGTGTTGGGCAAGACCACGTTGCGTACCCAGCCGCTGGCCGACGGCCTGCAGGTGACGCAGCTGCAGTTCCGCTCGCCGAAACAGGCTATCGACATGACCGGCCAGTGGCGCGGCATCGGTGCGCGGGCGCGGACCGATTTCGATGTGGCCGTGCACAGTGAAAACCTTGGCGGGCTGATGGACAACCTGGGCTATGGCGGGCAGCTGCGCGGCGGGCAGGGGCAGATGCAGTTCAGCGCCGGCTGGGACGGCGCGCCGGCCGGGTTCAACCTGGCCGGACTGGAAGGCACGCTGTCGTTCAACGCCCGCAACGGCCAGATACTGGAAGTGGAGCCGGGCGCCGGGCGCGTGCTGGGCCTGCTCAGCATCACCCAGCTGCCGCGCCGGCTGATGCTGGACTTCCGCGATTTCTTCTCCAAGGGCCTGGCCTTCAACCAGAGCGAAGGCCAGGTGCGGTTCGGCGACGGGCTCGCCCTTACCGAGGGGATCAACATGCAGGGCCCGGCGGTGGACATCGTCATCCGCGGCCAGGCCGATCTGCGCGCGCAGCGGTTCGACCAGACCATCGAGGTCAACCCGCGCTCGGGCAACCTGCTCACCGTGGTCGGCGCGGTGGCCGGCGGCCCGGTCGGCGCCGCGGTGGGCGCGGCTGCCAATGCCGTGCTGGGCAAGCCGCTGGGCGAAATCGGCGCCCGCACCTACCGGGTCACCGGCCCGTGGAAGGATCCGCAGGTGGACGTGGCCGAGCGCGAGGAAACGAAGAAGTACGAGGCCCTGGACCCGACGCGCTGAGCTTGCCGGCGGTGACGGTTCAGGCGTTTCCCTGTAGCATGCGTCCGGTCAGCGAGGGGTTTGGTCAGTTTTTGGTCAACAAGACCTGAAAAACCCTTTCAGCTCAACGTCCAACCGGGGGTGCACTGGTTTCGACGGGGGTTGTGAAGTCGCTTGGCGCATGCCGAGGGGGTAGCTTTCCTCGTAAATCCAGCTGCAAAACTCATAGTTGCCAACGACGACAACTACGCTCTGGCCGCTTAAGGCCTAAGCCCCGAAACAGCTTGTGTCCGTGCTCGCTGCGTAGGGTCATCATCACGGAATCGCATGGGGTGGCTGCCCGCCAGCTCCAAGCTAGATAAAGCGGGCTGGTTCCGGGATGCGCTTTGCACGCCGTGCTGTCCCGGGGCGAGATTCAACGGCGAGCTAAGCATGTAGTGCCGGGGATGGAGTGCCTTCGGACGGCGGTTCGATTCCGCCCACCTCCACCATATTGAGATACCGGGACATCCCGGGAAGTCACGGAACCCCTGAGAAATCAGGGGTTTTTCGTTGTGCAATTCCGGTGAGCCACGCTCTCGAGCTTGAGCGGTTTTTTGCGTTGCAATAGAATCCGCCCGCTTTCGAGCCGAGCCGATCGATGACTCCGCCCTGACCCTTCCTTGGTGTGACTGTGCTGCCTTCGGGTGGCGGGAGGGTTCGCGTTTCATTTCCTTGCGTATCGCGTGCCGACATCGGGCGCGCACGGAGTCTTTTCATGTCTGTTTCCTATTCGCTGCGCGAGCAGTGGTTCGGCAATGTCCGCAAGGACGTGCTGTCCGGTTTGCTGGTCGCCCTAGCCCTGATTCCCGAGGCCATCGCCTTTTCCATCATTGCGGGTGTCGATCCCAAGATCGGGTTGTACGCCTCGTTCTGCATCGCGGTGGTCACCGCCATTGCCGGTGGCCGGCCCGGCATGATTTCGGCGGCGACCGGGGCGATGGCCTTGCTGATGGTCGACCTGGTCAAGGACCACGGCCTGCAATATCTGTTTGCCGCGACCATCCTCGCGGGCATGCTCCAGATCGTGGCCGGCGCGTTGCGCTTGAACACGCTGATGCGTTTCGTGTCGCGCTCGGTCGTGACCGGTTTCGTCAATGCGCTGGCGATCCTGATCTTCCTGGCGCAGTTGCCGGAACTGGTCGGCATGCCGTGGACGGTCTACGCGGTGTGCGCGGCAGGCCTGGGCATCATTTACCTGCTGCCGCTACTGACCAGGGCCGTGCCGTCGCCGTTGGTGGCGATCATCGTGCTGACCGCCGCATGCATCTTGCTGGGGCTGGACATCCGCACCGTGGGCGACATGGGCGACTTGCCGGACAGCCTGCCGGTGTTCCTGCTCCCGGACATTCCGTTCACCTGGGAAACGCTGAAGATCCTCTTGCCGGTATCGGCAACGCTTGCCGTGGTCGGCCTGCTGGAATCACTGATGACCGCGCAGATCGTCGAGGACATGACCGATACGCCGACCAACCGCCGCCGCGAATGCGCGGGACAGGGTGCGGGGAACATCATTGCCGGCCTGTTCGGCGGCATGGCTGGCTGCGCGATGATCGGCCAGTCGGTGATCAACGTGTCCTCAGGTGGGCGCGGACGCCTGTCCTGCCTGATCGCCGGTGTGGTGCTGTTGCTGCTGGTGGTGTACGCCTCGGACTGGGTGTCGCGGATTCCGATGGCCGCGCTGGTGGCGGTGATGATCATGGTCAGCATCGGCACCTTCCAGTGGCGGTCATTCACCGACATGCGGACGCACCCGAAAAGCGCCACGCTCATCATGCTGGGCACGGTGATCGTGACCGTGGCGACGCACGATCTGGCCAAGGGCGTGTTGACCGGCGTGCTGATGACCGCGTTGTCGTTCACCCGACGGGTCAGCGCGATGCTGCAGGTCGAAGACCGCGACGAAGCCGACGGTACTCGCGTGTACACGGTGAGGGGGCAGGTGTTCTTCGCCGACGCCACCCAGTTCGCCAACAGCTTCGATTACCTGCATGCGCCGAAGAAGGTGGTGATCGACCTGACCCATGCGCATTTCTGGGATCTGAGCGCGGTCGGCGCGCTGGACCGGGTAGTGCTGAAGCTGCGCACGCATGGCGCGGATGTCGGGGTCATCGGGCTCAACGAAGCCAGCGATACGCTGATCGAGCGCTTCGGGAAACACCGGGATGGGAGTGCCGGCCTGACCGTTGGCCATTGACTGGAAGGGACCGGCTCCCCCGCCGTGCTCCCTGCGCTTTGCGATGTCGGCGGCATACCTGTCCTCTCCAGAGCGTCTCCCCACCGATTCCAGCCACCTCGAAGGAGCTTGGCGCCGCTGGTGTCGGCTCTGGAAGCACGAAGCCCCGGCATGACCGGGGCTTCGTGTTGTACGGGCTGACGGATTTACTGGAGCAGGTTGAGCACGTTCTGCGGCACCTGGTTGGCCTGCGCCAGCATCGCGGTGCCGGCCTGCTGCAGGATCTGCGTGCGGGTCAGCTCGGCGGTTTCCTTGGCATAGTCGGCATCGCGGATGCGGCTGCGCGAGGCCGACAGGTTTTCCGAGGTGGCGGACAGGTTGGCGATGGTGGAGGTGAAGCGGTTCTGGATCGCACCCATTTCCGCGCGCGAGCCGCTTACCGAGGTCAGGGCCTTGTCCACGATTTCCAGTGCCTGCTGCGAGCCGAGGAAGGTGGAGATGTCCAAGGTGCCGGTCACCTTCTGGTCGTTGACGTCGGTGATGGTCTGGTCGGTCGGGACGGCGCCCGCATCGATGGTGATGCCGGTGGCCGCGGTGGCCGTGCCCTTGACGAAGCCGCTGGTGAACTGGTCGGCCTTGATCGCCTTCAAGGTGATTGCGCCGGTGGTGGCGTCGAGCTCGGCATAGACGCCGGATTGGTCCATCTTGTCGTTGATGGCCGCAGCCACCTTGCGGTTGACCGTCAGTGCGTCGTCGCCACTGCTGTATTTGACGTCGTCTATGTCGATGGTTTTCGGCGAGGCGCCGGTCGCGGTGCTGGTGACGTTGAAGCTGATGCCGCTGATGGTGCCGGCGGCAATGGCCGCGCCGGAGGCGATGGTGGTCGGGCCGAAGTCGGCGGCGAAGTTCATTTTGCCAAGCGTGTCGGTGTTGGTGTCGACGATGCTGTTGATGCCGATGGTCTGGCCGGCGTCGGCACCCACCTGGAACAGCGCGCCGGTGAAGCTGCCGTCGAGCAGCTTGGTGCCGTTGAAGGTGGTCTGGTTGGCGACGCGATCGATTTCTTTCAGCAACTGGGTGACTTCGGCGTTCAGCGCCTCGCGGTCGGAATCGGAGTTGGTGGCATTGGCCGACTGCACCGCCAGTTCGCGGATGCGCTGCAGGTTGTTGCCGATCTCGACCATCGCGCCTTCGGCGGTCTGTGCCAGCGAAATGCCGTCGTTGGCGTTGCGCACGGCCACATCCAGGCCGCGGATCTGGGTGGTGAAACGCTCGGAAATGGCCAGGCCGGCGGCGTCGTCCTTGGCGCTGTTGATGCGCAGACCCGAGGACAGGCGCTGGATGCTGGTCGCCAGGCTGGTGCCGGTGGTGTTCAAGTTGCGCTGAGCGTTCAGCGACATGATGTTGGTGTTGATGACTTGTGCCATGGGACTTCTCCGTTGCTCTCGGGGTCGTGCGTGATAGGGGGCGGGTGGTGGCGGTGTGGTGTCTGGATCAGCGGATCATGTTGAACAGCGACATGGACTGCATTTGCGTGAAAATGGTCTGCGCGGCCTGCAGCGAGGCTTTTTCGAGCTGGTACTGGCCGATGGCCTCGGCGTAGTCGAGGTCGCGCAGCTGTGAAAGCAAATCCTTCAGGGTGATGGAGTTCGCTTCGCGCAGCGACGTGGCGTTGTCGATGGCGCTCAGCTGGGCGCCGCCGGCTGCGCGGGCGTCGATCATCTTTTCCGACGCGCGGGCGACGTCGCGCAGGCTGGACTGCAGCAGGTTCTGCTGCGCGGTGCGGTCGGCGCTGGTGGCCGTGTCCATGTTCAGCGCCTGTACCAGCCGGTCGATGGTGGAGAACACGTCGCGGTTGCCAGCCTGGCCGACGTTGAATTCGTCGCCGGCCACGGGCTCGCCGGTCAGCTGCATGCGCAGGCCCTGGAACACGATGTCCTCGCCTTCGGCGTAGGTGCCGCCGCCGACCGGGTTGCCGAATTCGTCGAGGATGTCGTAGGTGTCCGGGCCACTGAAGCGCACGGTGTAGGACTCGCCGTTCCAGGTGGCGCTGCCGTCGCGGCTGATGTTGGTCAGTACGCCCTGGCCGGTGTTGCCGGCGGCTGCATTGCCGTCGATGCTGCCGTCGCCGGTGCGGATGCGCATGAAGATCTCGCTGCCGGGCAGGGCGTCCTGCACGAAGCTGCCCGGTGCCACTTCCACCTGGCGCTGGGTCTGGTCGCCGTTGTAGACGATGCTGCCGTTGATGGACGAGAACGGGGGCGCACCGTCGTTGCTGCCGCCGAACAGGTAGCGGCCGCTGCCATCGGTGCTGTTGGCCAGGGAAAACAGTGCATCGCGCACCGACTTCAGCTCGGCGCTGACGCTCTTGCGGTCCTCGGCCGACAACGCCGCGTTGTTGGCCTCCACGGTCAGCTCGGTGACGCGGGTGAGCAGTTCACCGGCCTGGGCCAGCGCGTTTTCCTGCAGGCCCAGGCGGTTCTGCACGTTGGCGGCGTTGGCGCCGAGCTGTTCCAGTTCGGCCAGCACGCGGTCCATGCCGACGGCGGTGCCGGCGGCGACCGGATCATCCTTGGCGGTGACCAGCTTCTGCCCGGTGGCGAGCTGCCGTTCGAGCTGGTTCATCTTGCTCTGCCGGGACAGCATCAGGAAGACCGACTGGTCGTACATCATGTTGCTGGAGATGCGATTGTTCATCAGCCCACCGCTCGCAGGATCGATTGGAACAGGGTGTCGGCGGTGGAAATCAGTTGCGAGGCGGCCTGGTAGGCCTGCTGCAGGCGGAGCATGTCCGCCGCCTCCTCGTCCAGATTGACGCCGGAAATGGCATCGCGCGTGGCTTGCGCGTTCTCGTTGATGACCTGCTGCGCCTGCAGCGAGTAGTCGGCCGCGCGCGCGGCGGCGCCGACCTGGGTGGTCAGCCCGCCCAGTGCGCCGTTGAGGGTGATGGTGCCGCCGTTGAAGGACTTGGCATCCTCGACCGCGGCCAGCCGCGTGGCGTTGCCGTTGTCGCTGGAGCCGGCCTGGTTCGGGGCGACGATGAACTGGTCGCCGGCCACCGGCTTGCCGTCCAGTACCAGGCTCCAGCCATTGGCGCTGATGGTCTGCCCGGGGACATAGGGGAACGGGCCGGTGCCGTCGATGGTGTAGTTGTCGGCATCGATGAAGTCGATGCTGGCGGGGTTGAGCAGGGCGGTGTCGGTGGGGTCGGTCACGTCCACCTTGCCGGCCACGCCGGTGCCGATGTTGCCCAGGTCGGCACTGGCGCGCACCGGGTTGGCGGCGGCGATGCGCGAAGGGTCGGTGATCGCCACCGACAGGCCGTTGGTGGCCGTGGCGGTGGGTTGCAGCAGGAAGCGGTCGTTCAGCGCGGGGGTGCCGCTGATCGTCAATTCGATGCCGTTGACGACGTAGGTCGGGCCGGTGCCGGTCATCGGCACCTGCACGCCGGTGTCGGTGCGGGTGGCGATCCAGTTGGCGCCGTCGAAGCGCAGCTGCAGGTTCTGGCCATCGAGCGCGGCCAGGTCGTCGTAGCTGGCGCTGATGCTGGCGGTGCTGGCCGGGTCGTTGCCGCTGTGTGCGGACACCTTGGGAGGGGCCAGGTTGAAGAAGTCCACGCCCATGTCGCCGTACAGGTCCATGCCTTCGCGGTGGCTCTGGTTGAACTCCAGCGCCATGCCCACGGCGATGCGGCCCAGTTCGGCCTGCGCCGGGGCGAGGATGGTGTCGCGGAACTCCAGCAGGCCGCCGATGCTGCCGCCCAGCGCCTTGCTGTCCAGGGTGATGGTCTGGCCCTGGGTCACCAGTGCCAGCTGCAGGCGCTCGGGCTGGTACGGGTCGGCCACGGTGGTGACCTTGGAGGCGCTGGTGCCCACCACCAGCGCGTTGCCGCCGGCCGAGTAGACGTTGATGATGCCGCCGTCCTGGATCACCGCGCTGCCGCCGGTATAGCCCACCAGTTGCGTGATCAGCTGGTCGCGGCGGTCGAGCAGGTCCGGCGCGGCCTTGGCCACGTTGCTGCCGATGACGCCGTTGATCTGGGCGATTTCCGCGGCCAGCCGGTTGACCTCGCCGGCGGCGGCCATCAGCCCGTTGTTGACCTCGCTGCCCAGCGATTCCAGGTTGGCCGACATGCTCTTGAAGCGGTTGACCAGCGTGTTGGCGCTGTCCAGCATGCTGCGCCGGTCGGCGCTGCCGGCGGCGTTGGCGGACAGGCCGCTGATCGAGTCGAAGAAGTTGGACCACACGCCGGTCAGGTTGGTGGCGCTGTCGGAGAACAACGCGTCGACGCGGTCGGCCATCGACGAAAGCTGCTGCAGGCGTGCCAGCTCGCCGCTGCTGTCGAGCAGGCGCGAGATCGCCAGCTGGTCGGCCACCCGCCGGATGTCGGTGATCTTGGTGCCGTTGCCGACCGTGGCGTAGCCGGCGTCGGTGGGCGAGCGCGTGGCGAAATCCACCTTCTGCCGGCTGTAGCCATCGGTGTTGATGTTGGCGACGTTGTGGCTGGTGGTGGCCAATGCGCGCTGGAAGGCGAGCAGGGCGCTGGTACCGGTTGAAAGGACGCTGGGCATGGATGGTTACCTCAACGACGGACCAGGCCGGACAGGCCGGTGGCGTTGGCGAAGGATTGGCCCAGCCGCGCGCCGGCCTGGCCGATGGCGGCCACGGCGCGGTCGATGGTGGGGCCGGCGGCGATGGCGGCGATCTTGGCGGCATAGCCCGGGTCGGTGGCGTAGCCGGCGCGCTGCAGGCCCTGGGCGAAGCCGCGCACGTCGGTGCCGGCCTTCAGCGCGGCCTGGTAGCGCGGGCTGTTCTTCAGCATGCGCACGTAGTCGCCGAAGCTCTCGGCCGGCGAACCGTAGGCGCGGAAGTTGGCGGTCTCGTTGCGACGCTGGCCGTCGACGTATTCGTGGGTGGCTGCGGTGGCGCTTTCGCCCTTCCAGCCGGTGGCCTTGATGCCGAACAGATTGTGGCTGCTGCCGCCGTTGGCACGCTTGATGTTGCGGCGGCCCCAGCCGGTTTCCAGCGCGGCCTGGGCGACCAGCGCACGCGGGTTGACGCCCAGCTCGCGCGCGGCGCGCTCGGCATGCGGCCAGATGCTGGCGACGAAGCCTTCCGGGGTGTTGGTGCCGAGCTGGTCGGCGACGGCGTTGGCGCTGGCCACGTCGAGGGTGCCGCCGTTGTCGGTGGCCGGGCCGACGCCGCTCCAGCGGTCGTTGGCGGCGGCCCAGTCCCCGGCCCAGTCCCCGGCACCCGGCAGGGCGTCGGCGGAATGGGGGGCATTGCTGCCCAGCGCCGCATGCAGGCTGGCGGTGTCGCGGCCGGCGATCAGGTCCAGCACTTGTTGTTCACCACCGGAAAAACCAGCCTGGCCGGGTACGAAGCCGCCGGCGTCGGCATCGTGCGCGGGCAATGCCAGCGCCGCCGGCGCCGGTGCCTGCAACTGGTAGGCGCGCGCGGCCTTGGCCGGGTTCAGGGTAGTGTCCAGCGCCGGCTGCGTGGCCTGTTCGCCGCCGCCCAGCTGGCGGGCGATCATCGCCGACAGGCCGAGGCCGCGGCCCCGGGTCATCGCCTCGGCGATCTTCTGGTCGTACATCTCGCGGAACATCTGGTTCTCGCCGGGGAACAGCGAATCGCCGAAGCTGGCCTCGCGCATGCTCTTGATCAGCATCTGCGCGAACTGGCCTTCCAACTGGCGCGCGACCTTGTCGATCTTCGCCGGGTCATTGGCGGAGACCGGGTTCAGCGCCAGCGGTTGCGCGGCGATGCGCATGGTCAGATCACCTCCAGCTCGGCGCTCAGCGCGCCGGCCTGCTTGAGCGCTTCCAGGATCGCGATCAGGTCGCCGGGGGCGGCGCCGACCTCGTTCACCGCGCGCACGATCTCGTCCAGCGTGGCGCCGCCGTCGAAACGGAACATGCGGCTGCCCTCGTTGCTGGCGGTGATGGACGACTGCGGTGCGGCCACGGTCTGGCCGCCGCCGAAGGCATTGGGCTGGCTGATCTGCGTCGATTCGCTGACGGTCACCGTCAAGGAACCGTGCGCGATCGCCGCCGGGCTGACCCGCACCTGCGAGCCGATCACCACCGTGCCGGTGCGCGAATTGACCACGACCTTGGCCGGAGCGGTGCCGGGCGACAGCTCGATGTTCTCGATGCGCGCCAGCAGGCCGATGCGCGCGCCGGGGTCGGTCGGCGCCTGCACCGCCACGGTGACGCCGTCGACCGCGCGCGCGGCGCCTTCGCCGAAGGTGTTGTTCAGCGCGCTGACCATGCGCGCGACGGTGGTGAAGTCGTTGTGGTGCAGGTTCAGGGTGATCTCGCCGCTGGCGTCGAACACGTCGGGCAGGGCGCGTTCGACGGTGGCGCCGTTGGGGACGCGGCCGACGCTGGGCACGTTGACCGATACCCGCGAGCCATCCTTGCCCTGCGCACCGAAACCGCCGACCACCAGGTTGCCCTGGGCGATGGCATAGACCTGTCCGTCGGCGCCCTTCAGCGGCGCCATCAGCAGCGAGCCGCCGCGCAGCGACACCGCGTTGCCGATCGAGGACACGGTGATGTCGATGGTCTGGCCGGGCTTGGCGAACGGCGGCAGCTCGGCGTGGATCGCCACCGCCGCGACGTTCTTCAGCTGCGGGTTGACGTTGGCCGGCACGTTGACGCCCAGCTCGCCGAGCATGTTCTTCAGGCTCTGCACGGTGAACGGCGCCTGGCTGGTGCGGTCGCCGCTGTTGTCCAGGCCGACCACCAGGCCGTAGCCGACCAGCGCGTTGCCGCGCACGCCGCCGACCTGGGCCAGGTCCTTGATGCGCTCGGCATGGGCGGGCAGGGCGCAGGCGGCCGCGAAGAGCAGCACAACGGCGTGGCGGAGGAATGCGGGAGTCTTCATGGCCATGCTCAGTACGGCGACAGCCGCGAATTGAAGAAGCGGCCCAGCCAGCCCATCGCGTTGGACTGCGCCACCGCGCCGCGGCCGCCATAGGCGATGCGCGCGTCGGCCACCTTGCTGGAGGCGATGGTGTTGTCCGGGGCGATGTCGGCCGCGCGCACGATGCCCTGGATCTGCACCAGTTCGTCGCCCTGGTTCAGGCGCAGGTTCTTCTGCCCCTGCACGACCAGGTTGCCGTTGGGCAGGCGCTGGATCACGGTGACGGTGACGCTGCCCTGCAGCCTGTTGCTCTGCGCGCTGTTGCCGTTGCCGGCGAAATCGCGCTCGCCGCTGGCCGTGGCCGACAGGATGTCCTTGCCGCCGAGCGTCACCGGCGCGCCGAACAGGGTCGGCGAGCCGATGCCGATGCTCGAATCCTTGCTGATGGCGGTGCTGGCCGTGGTGCTGGCGGTGGTGCTCTCGACCAGGGTGATGGTCAACAGGTCGCCGACGTCGCGGGCGCGGCGGTCGCCGTACAGGTTCAGGCCCGGGCCGGCGGCATAGATCGCGCCGGCGGAGGGTTCGGCGATCGGCGCCACCAGCGGCTGCATCGGCGCCAGCGCCGGGTAGGGGCGGACGTCGCCGGCCACGGTGCAGCCGCCCAGCAGGGCGATGCAGGCCAGGGCGGCGGCGGAAGGGAATGTGCGGGACAGGCGGGCCATGACGATTTCCGGAAGCGGCGCGGTCAGACGTTGTTGTTCAGGTAGCCGAGCATGGAGTCGGTGGTGGAGATGGCCTTGGCGTTCATCTCGTAGGCGCGCTGGGTTTCGATCATCGACACCAGCTCTTCCACCACGTTGACGTTGCTGCCTTCCAGCGCGCCCTGCACCACGCTGCCCAGGCCGTTGAGGCCGGGCGTGCCGTTCTGCGCCGGGCCGGAGGCGGTGGTTTCCAGGTACAGGTTTTCGCCCTTGGCCTGCAGGCCGGCGGGGTTGATGAAGTCGGTCAGGGTCAGCGAGCCGATTTCCAGCGAGGCGGCCTCGCCGGCCATCTGCACGCTGATGGTGCCGTCGCTGCCGATGGTCAGGCTCTGCGCGCCCTCGGGGATCTGGATGCCCGGCTGCACCGGGTAGCCGCTGTTGGTGACCAGCTCGCCCTGTGCGTTGATCTGGAAGGTGCCGTCGCGGGTGTAGGCCGAGGTGCCGTCGGGCATCATCACTTCGAAGAAGCCGCGGCCATTGACCATCACGTCCAGCGCGCGGCCGGTCTGCTGCTGGCTGCCCTGCTGGAAGTTCTTGGAGGTGGCGACCACGCGCACGCCGGTGCCCAGTTGCAGGCCGGTGGGCATGCGTGAAGACGCGCTCGGTGGAAGCCACCCGCACGCCGGTGCCCAGTTGCAGGCCGGTGGGCAGCTGGGTCTGCGCCGAGGAGGAACCGCCGGGCTGGCGCACCTGTTGGTACAGCAGGTCCTCGAAGCTGGCGCGGTCCTGCTTGAAGCCGGTGGTGTTGGTGTTGGCCAGGTTGTTGGAGACCACGGACATGCGCGTCTGCTGCGCGTCCAGTCCGGTCTTGGCGACCCACAATGCCTGATTCATGATGCGGTTCCTCTGCGGATGACACCGGCCGCGATGGCCGTTGCCAAAGGCAATGCATGTGGCGTGCCAGAACGCGAGGAATGAGTGGAGAGGAGTGAGGAGTGAGCGAAAGCGGGGGCCTTGCCGGGAGGGCTTCATGAGGCAAATGCGGGGGCGAGCTTTGCCCGCGATGCTTCCAGGCATTACCGGCGAGCAAAGCTCGCTCCCACGCCGCAGGCACCGGGCTTGCCGGTGCAGGGGCTTTGCTGGGAAAGCCTCATGCGGGGCAAGCCCTGCATCTACGGAATATCGGTTTCTGCAAAGTTCCCGGTGGGTGCCGACCGTTGGTCGGCACATTCAAGGCTGCCCGGCCAACGGTCGGGCACCACCAAAACAGACAAGGCCGATTGCCGTAGGTGCCGGGCTTGTCCTGAAGGTGAGGAACAAATGAAGAGGAGTGAGGCATAAGAGAGAGCCGCTTTTGCCTCTCTCATTCCTCACTCCTCTCCACTCACTCCTCGCTTTTAGCCGTTCAGGCGCAGCAGGGTGTTGGCGCTGCGCGCGTTCTCGTCGACGTTCTTGATGACCTTGACCTGCATTTCGTACTGGCGCTGCAGCTGGATCATCTGCACCAGTGCGCCGGCGGCATCGACGTTGCTGGCTTCCAGCATGCCGCTGTCCAGCGTCTTGCCTGTCGCCAGCGCGAACGGTTGCAAAGGCTCGGTGTTGCGGAACAAACCGTCCAGGCCGCGTTCGAGCCGCTCGTCCGGGGCCTGCACCACCTTCAACTGGCCGATCACCGCCATCGTCTGCGGGCCTTCGCCGAGCGGGATGATCGACAAGGTACCGTCATGGCCGATCTCGATGGCCTGGTGCGGCGGCACCGCCACCGGGTTGTTGTTCTCGTCCAGCACCGCGTTGCCGCTGGGGGTGACCAGCTGCCCGTTGGGGGTGAGCGTCAACGAGCCGGCGCGGGTATAGGCCTCGGCGCCGTCGCGGGCCTGCACCGCCAGCCAGTTGCCCGGCTGCAGCGACAGGTCCAGCGCGTTGCCGGTGATCTGTTGGGCACCGACGCGGCGGTTGAAGCCGGCGTCGACATGCATCGCGTCGATGCGCGAGGCATAACCGGGCCCCTGGATCGGGAACGCCCGGGTGTTGGCCAGTGCCTCCTTGAATCCGGGTGTGTCGGAGTTGGCCAGGTTGTGCGACACGGTGGCCTGCGCCTGCAACGAGGCGCTGGCACCGGTCATGGCAACGTAGAGGGCTTTGTCCATGAGGGGCGGGGACCGGGAAGCAGGGAACGGGGAGGAGCACAGGGCCGGGGGTGGCGGTAACGCCGGGAACGGGGGCGGTGGGCAGGCGCCCGGCCGGCTTCATTCCCCGTTCCCGGTTTCCGCATTCCCCGTCTTAGCGGATGTTGATGACGGTCTGGGTGATCTGGTCCTGCGTGGACACCATCTGCGCGTTGGCCTGGAAGTTGCGCTGGGCCACGATCATGTTGACCAGCTCTTTGCTCATGTCCACGTTCGAGGCCTCCACAGCCCGGCACCAATGGTCTGGTAAGTGCGCTGGGCCACGATCATGTTCACCAGCTGCTCGGTCAGGTCCACGGTGGAGGCCTCCAGCGAGCCGGCCTGGATCTGGCCGAAATCGGAGGTGTCCGGGGCGCCGGTACGCGGGGTGCCGGAAGCGTAGGTTTCCGACCAGAGGTTGTTGCCCTTGCTCTGCAGGCCCTGCGGGTTGTTGAAGGTGGTCAGCGCCACCTGGCCCAGCGGGCGGTCGGCACCGTTGGAATAGCGCGCGTAGACGATGCCTTCCTCGGAAATGCTGATTTCGTTGAGCTTGCCCGAGGCGTAGCCGTCCTGGCGCACGTCGCGCATGGCGAACTTCTCGCCGTACTGGGTGGAGCCGGTCACGTCCAGGGTCAGGTTCACCACACCGGCGCCGGTGGTCGGGGTGAACGGGTCCAGCGTGATCTGGCTGGGCGGTGGCGGGGTCACCAGTGCGCCGCTGTCGGAAAACGTCAGGGTGGTCGGTGTGCCCACCGCCTGGCCATCGACGTAGTTGTGCATCTCCCACTGGTTGGGCGTGGTGGTCTTGACGAAGTACGAGGTCTGGGTATGGCCGACGCCCAGCGAGTCGTACACGGTTACCCCGCCGGTGGAGTGGTTGTAGCTGTTGGAATCGCTGGGGTCGAACAGCGTGACTACCGGGGAATCGGCATTGCCGGGCAGGGTGAAGCCGATGTTGACCAGGGTGCTCTGCCGCGGCGGGCTGTCGGTGGTCAGCAACTGCAGGTCGGTCAGCGCCCCGTCGAAGCGGGTGCCGTCGGCATTGGGTGCGTATACCTGCAGGCGCGCGCCCTGCGGATTGACCACGTAGCCGGCGTTGTCGGTCTGGAAGTTGCCGGCGCGCGAGTAGACGCGGTAGCCGTTCATGTCCAGGGTGAAGAAGCCTTCGCCCTCGATGGCCAGGTCCAGGCTGCGGCCGGTCTGGTCGATGTTGCCCTGCGAGAACTGCTGGGCCACGTTGGTCAGGCGCACGCCGGCGCCGATGGCGTTGCGCGACAGACCATAGCTGGTGGCGCTGAACAGGTCGGCAAACTCGGCGCGCGACTCCTTGAAGCCGGTGGTGTTGACGTTGGCGATGTTGTTGGCGGTGACGTTCAGGTCGGCGTTGGCGGCGTTGATGCCGGACAGCGAGATGTTGAAGCCCATGATGTCGGTACTCCCGGGGAATGGTGTGCGGTGGCTCAGCTGACGCGGAGCACGTAGTCGAGCGGGGCGGCGCCCAGCCCCTTGAGGTTCAGGTACAGCCCGTCCGAACCGACGGTCACGCTCTCAACCTCCGCCTGCACGTAGGTGCTGAGCGTGCTCTGCGCGCCCTCGCCGTCGGTATAGGTGGCGGTGACGCTGTAGGCCCCGGCCGGCATGCGCTTGCCGTCGGCATCGGTGCCGTCCCACTGGAACTGGACCTCGCCGGCCGCTTCGGCCGGCACGCTCAGCTGGGTGACCTTGACGCCGTTGGCGTCGGTGATGTCGATGGTGACGTAGCCGCTGCCGGGGGCGGCCACGGTGCCGCTGGCGCCGCCGTCGTCCTCCAGCGAGAGCTGGGTCGAGGGCACCAGCACCTCGTGGCCGACCAGCGCGGCGCCCTTCAGGATCTGGTCGCCGGCCATCGCCTGCTGGAAGCCGGAGACGGTGTCGTTCAGGTCGCTGATGCCCTGCACCGTGGACAGCTGCGCCATCTGCGCGACCATCTGGCTGTTGTCCATCGGCTTGAGCGGGTCCTGGTGCTGCAGCTGGGTGGTCATCAGGCGCAGGAAATCGGCCTGCTCCAGGGTGTCCTTCTTCTTGCTGGTCTGCGAGGCCGCGGCGGTCAGGCCGAGCGAGCCGAACAATTCGTTGTTGGCGGAAACGCTGCTCATGGGGAATGTCCTCAGCGGCCCATCGACAGGGTGGCCAAGGTCAGTTCCTTGGCGGTGGTGAGCATTTCCACGCCGGCCTGGTAATTGCGCGACGTGGAGATCAGGTTGACCATCTGCGCCACCGGGTCGATGTTGGGCGAATAAACGTAGCCGTCGGCGTCGGCCAGCGGGTGGTTGGGTTCGTAGCGCTGCAGCGGCGGTGCCTCGCTCCGGGTGATTTCCTTGACCTCCACCCCGGTCAGGCGCGGGTCCTCGCGGCTGGTGACGGCCTGGAAGATCGGCTCCAGCGGCTTGTAGGCGGCCTCGGCCGAGCCGGCTACCGAATCGGCGTTGGACAGGTTGGAGGCGATGGTGCTCATGCGCACCGACTGCGCCTGCAGGGCCGAGCCGGCGATGTCGAAAATGGGCAGGTTGCTCATGCTGTTCTCCCTTACTGACCGGTGATCGCGGTCATCATCGAGCGCACCTTGGACTCGACGAAGCTCAGCGAGGCGCGGTATTCCAGCGCGGCGCGGCCGTAGGCGGCGCGTTCGGCGTCGGGATCGACGGTGTTGCCGTCCAGGCTCGGCTGCACGCTTTCGCGCAGCACCTGGAACGGGTTGAGGCCGTCGATGCTGCCGGTCCGATAGTGCTGTTCCGCGGTGGAGGCCAGCAGGCCGTTGCCGCCGCTGCCGGCGGCATCGCGCAGGGCGGCGTCGAAATCCAGGTCGCGGGCTTTGTAGCCGGGCGTGTCGGCGTTGGCCAGGTTGCCGGCGATCAGCTTCATGCGCTGCTCGCGCAACGGCATGGCCTGGGCGTGGACCCCGAGATAATCGGAAATCAGGTTGGACACGGCGGTCTCCCGCGGAATGTTGCCCGGGGAGGTGCAAGCGGTGTGCCAGAACGGCAGGGGCGAGGGGGAGGGAACGTGGAACGAGAGACCACAAAAGCAGTCTCTTGCAGCATTGAGATGCGGTGCGAGCTTTGGTGAGGGACGGGTTTTACCTACGGATGGCAGGCCTGCCCGGCCGCTCCGCTTTCTCTCGTTCCTCGTTCCTCTCCACTCGTTCCTTGCTTCAAGCCGTGCTTCAAGCCGCCTCGGCCACTTGGCGCAGGCGGTGCAGCACGAAGTCGGCCAGCTCGTGCGGGCTGTACTTGGCGACGAAGGCGTTGGCACCCACGCGCTCGACCATCGCGTTGTTGAATACCCCCGACAGCGAGGTGTGCAGCAGCACGTACAGCCCGGCCAGCCCGGGGTGGCGGCGGATTTCCGTCGTCAGCGTGTAGCCGTCCATCGCCGGCATCTCGATGTCGGAGATCACCATCGCGTAGCGCTCGGCCGGGTTCTCGCCGGCCGCGTGGATCTGCAGCAGGTGGTCCAGCGCCTGCTTGCCGTCGGAGAGCAGGGTGGCGGTGACGCCGAGCTGGTCGAGCACACTGCGGATCTGCTGGCGCGCCACCCGCGAGTCGTCCACCACCAGCACCTGCAGCGGCGGCGCGTCGGCCGGCAGTGCCATCGACGGATCCAGCACCGCGTCCTTGCTGACCTGGGCGATGTCGGCCAGCACGCTCTCCACGTCGATCACCTGGATCAGCTCGCCCTGGAAGCGGGTGACCGCGGTCAGGTAGCTGGATTCGGCGCCCAGCTCCGGCGGCGGCTGGATGTCCTCCACCGCGATGTTGACGATGCGTTCCACGCCGCTGACCAGGAAGCCCTGCACCGAGCGGTTGAACTCGGTGACCACCAGATAGCCCGGCGCGGTGTCGGCCTCCGGCTCGCGTTCCGGATGACCGATGGCCAGGCCCAGGTCCAGCACCGGCACCGAGCGCCCGCGCACGTCGGCCACCCCGGCAAATTGCACCGGCAGGCCGGGTACGAGGAACAGCGGCGGTCGCCGCAGCACTTCCTGCACCTTGAAGACATTGACGCCAAAAAGCTGACGCCCGCCCAGGCGGAACAGCAGCAGGGCCAGTCGGTTGTGGCCGGCCAGCCGGGTGCGCTGGTCGATGCGGTTGAGCAGGTCATGTGACATGCAGCCGGTATCGGCAGGGCGAGGCCGGGACTTGAGGGGTTGGGGGCGAGGAGTGAGTAAAGAGGAGTGAGGAGTGAGAGAAAGCGGGTTCTGCCTCGGCTGTTGCCTTTTCTCACTCCTCACTCCTCTTTACTCACTCCTCGCTCCCCCCGGCACAGCCCTTGCATCACCCCCGCCGACTTCGTTCACCCGTGGAGCCGCCCATGCGCCCGTTCGTCCTGCTGTGCCTGCTGTTGGCAGCGCCCGCCTGGGCCGGCCAGTTCCAGAGCCTGGCCTCGATCCGCGCAGCCGCCCTGTCCACCCTGGACCCGTCCATCGAAGGCGAGGCCACGGTGGATGCCAGCCTGCGGCTGGCGGCCTGCCCGGTATCGCTGCAGGCGCGCGCCACCGGCAACCGCGTCGTCGAGGTTGCCTGCCCGCAGCCCGGCGGCTGGAAGCTGTTCGTGCCGGTGGAGATCCGCAACGAGCAGGACGTGGTGATGCTGGCGCGCGGCGTGGCCGCTGGAGAAATCCTCGGCCCGGCCGATATCACCAGTGTCCGCCGCGATATCGCGCGCATTGCCGGCGCGGTGCTGTCCGACCCGCGGCAGGTGATCGGCCGCGCAGCCCGGCGCGCGCTGGGGGCCGGCACCCTGCTGGGGGCCAACGACCTGGTCGCCCCGCGCCTCATCCGCCGCGGTGACAGCGTGGCGCTGGTGTCCCGGCGCGGTGGCGTGGAGGTGCGCATGGCCGGCAAGGCCTTGGGCGATGCCGGCGAGGACGAGCGGATCTCGGTGGAGAACCTGTCCTCGCGGCGGGTGGTGCAGGGCATCGTCGCCGCCGGCGGCGATGTGCTGGTCTCGCGCTGATCATGCAAAAGGTGCTAAAGGTTTCCCGAAAGCAGCCGCTACTCTTGTCGTACCGAAACAGGACTCCCATCACATGAGCCAGAAAATCGACGGTGGCATCACGGCTGGCGCCCCTGTGCGCCAGGTCGCCACGCCGACCCGGACCGCAGCGGTCGGTGACGGCGCCGCCCGGCCGGTGGAAGCGGCCGACAGCCTGCGCCTGACCGGCGAGGCCACCAGCCTGCAGGCCCTGCAGCGCGAGCTTTCCACCGCCCCGGCGGTCGACAGCGCCCGCGTGCAGGCGGTCCGCGAGGCGCTGGAAAACGGCAGCTACCGGATCAACCCGGACGCCATCGCCCAGCGCATGCTGGACCTGGACCAGCAACTGAAGGCATGACCGCGGCCATGACCGATCCGCTGCAGCAATTGAGCGATGCGCTTGATGGCGAGCGTCAGGCGCTGATCGATCACGACATCCCCGCGTTGATCGCGGCCACCGGGCGCAAGCTCGAAGCGCTGCGGGTGCTGGAAGCGCAGCCGCCGCTGGAACAGGCCGAGCGCCTGCGCGAGCTGGCCGAGCGCAACCGTGCCAATGGCGTGCTGCTGTCGCGCCGCCGCCGCGAAGTCAGCTGGACTCTGCGCCAGCTCGGCCGCAGCGAGAATGCCTCGGCCTACGACGCCAAGGGCCAGTCGCACCTGCTGCATACGCGCCGCTCGCTCGCGGTCGCCTGACGCCGGCCGCGCCCCGACGGGGCGGTGGTATGGTGGAGCGCCGTTCCCCGACCGCACGACCACCGTGGCTGATTCCGACCCCGCTTCGTTCATTTCCTGCCCGCCCTCCAGCGTCCTGCGCGGCATCGCCGACCGCATGAACGACGGCATGCTGATGTTCAACGAACGCGGCGAGGTGTCGATGGCCAACCGCGTCGTCCGTGAGCTTTTCGGCGTCGCCGACGGGGATGCCGCCGAACTGGGCCGCCGCGTCGAGGAACTGCTGCCCGCCAGCGCGTTGCCGCAGGCGGCCGAAAGCGGTTGCTGGAGCGGCAGCCTGCCGCTGGACGAGCGGGTGATGATCGTCCAGATCTACCACCACGGCGAGGGCGACGAGCAGGCATGGCTGGCGTTGTTCCGCCACCTCGACGGCCGCGCGGATTACGAGCAGGAACTGCAGCGCCGCCATGTCGAGCTGCGTCAGGCCTACCAGCGCCTCAACGGCGCGCAGGAAAAGCTGCTGCAGTCGGAGAAGATGGCCTCCATCGGCCAGCTCGCCGCCGGCGTGGCGCACGAGATCAACAATCCGATCGGCTACGTGCACTCCAACCTGGGCAGCCTGCAGGAATACCTGCGCAGCCTGTTCACCGTGATCGAGGCCTACGAGCGCGCGCTGCGGGCGCCGGACCCGAAGGCGATGATCGCGGAGATAGACGACGTCCGCGACCGCCTGGACATCGACTTCATCAGCCGTGACCTGCCGCAGCTGATGGCCGAGTCGCGCGAGGGCATCGAGCGGGTGACCCGGATCGTGCGCGACCTGAAGGACTTCTCCTATTCCGGGCGCGAGGAGTCGTGGAAGCTGGCCAACCCGCACGCCGGGCTGGATTCGACCATCAACATTATCTGGAACGAGCTCAAGTACAAGGTCACGCTGGAGCGCCGCTACGGCGAGCTGCCGATGATCGAATGCCTGCCGTCCGAGCTGAACCAGGTCTACATGAACATGCTGCTCAACGCCGGCCATGCCATCGCCGAGCGCGGCAGCATCACCGTCAGCACCGGCGTGGAAGGCGAGGAGGTGTGGATCGAGTTCCGCGACGACGGCTCGGGCATTTCCCCGGAACTGCGCCAGCGCATCTTCGACCCGTTCTTCACCACCAAGCCGGTGGGCAGCGGCACCGGGCTGGGACTGTCCATTTCCTACGGCATCGTCAACAAGCACCACGGCCGCATCGAGCTGGAAAGCACGGTGGGCGAGGGCTCGTGCTTCCGCATCGTGCTGCCGGTGCGGCAGCCGCGGTAGGTCGGGGTTGCGTCCGCGACGCTTCGTGCATGCCGCCGTCTGGGGCGTAGCCCCGACCTGCATCAACGCGATGATGGCGGTTCGTGGCCGATGGGCTCGGCCGGCGTCATGCCGCCGCTGCCGCGGTGCTGCTCGTCGTGGGTACGGAACGCCTGGCGGATGTGTTCGCGCAGTTCGTCGTCGTTCCACGGCTTGGTCAGGAAGCGGTAGATCGCGCCGCGGTTGATCGCGTCGGTGACGGTGGTCAGGTCGGTGTAGCCGGACAGCACCAGGCGGATGGTGTCCGGGTACAGCATCTTCACCCGGCCGAGGAACTCGGTGCCGCTCATGTCGCTCATGCGCTGGTCGGACAGGATCACCTGCACGTCGTTGATCGCCAGCAGCTCGAAGGCGTCGCGCACGTTGCCGGCGGCGAGGATGCGGTAGCCGTCGCGACGGAACAGCCGCACCAGCGAGCGCAGCACGTTCTCCTCGTCGTCGAGCAGCAGCAGGGTGCGGTCCGGATGGCTCTCGGCGAAGGCTTCCGGGCGCAGGTAGCGGCGGCGCAGGGTCAGGCCGGCGGCGTCGGCCGACATCGGTTCGCCGAACAGGTAGCCCTGGAATACGTCGCAGTCGTTGCGGCGCAGGAAGCCCAGCTGCGCCTGCGATTCGACGCCGTTGGCGATCACGCTCATGCCCAGCTGGTGGCCCATCGCGATGATCGCGCGGGCGATGGCGGCCTCGCGGTCGGCGGCCGGGGCGCTCTTGATGAAGGTGCGGTCGATCTTGAGCTTGTCCACCGGGTAGCGCACCAGTGCGCTGAGGCTGGAGTCGCCGGTGCCGAAGTTGTCCAGGCTCAGGCTGATGCCTTCGCCGCGCAGGTTGGCCAACGTGTCGTAGACGAAGTTGACGTTGTTGGTCAGCGCGCTTTCGTTGATCTCCAGCGTCAGCATCTGCGCCGGCACGCCGGTGGACTGCAGCAGCCCCAGCACCTCGGCGAAGAAGCCCGGGCGCAGCAGTTGCAGGGTCGAGACGTTGACGGCGACGTTGAGGTCGTCGAAGCCCTGGTCGCGCCAGATGCGGGCCTGGCGCAGGGTCATTTCCAGTACCCAGGTGCCGATCTGGACGATGATGCCCAGCCGCTCGGCGGTGCGCATGAAGCGCTCGGGCACCAGCATGCCCAGCGTCGGCGACTGCCAGCGCAGCAGCGCCTCCATGCCGACCACGTGGCCGTCGCGGGCGCTGACCAGCGGCTGGTAGCGCAGGCGCAGCTCGCCGTTGTCGATGGCGTCCACCAGTTGCCGGGCGATGATGCTCTCGCTGTGCGCGCTCAGCGGCCGGTGCAGCATGTGCACCTGCACGATGTTGCCGCCCTCGCGGGCGGCCTGGTGCAGGGCATCCTCGGCCAGGTCGAGCAGCCGGCTGGGATCGGTGGTGTGCTCCGGGCACAGCGCCACGCCGATCTTGGCGGTCAGGAACAGGGTGTAGGGCAGCACCGACAGCGGCAGTTCCATCTGCTGGCGCAACTGCTCGGCCATGTCCTCGGGCAGCGGCACGCCGGCCGCGCGGGGGATGGCCAGCACGAATTCGTCACTGCCGTGGCGCCACAACCGGCCGTGTTCGGGCAGTTGTTCGCGCAGGCGCTGGGCAACCAGTACCAGCGCCTGGTCGCCGACTTCGGCATTCATGTTCTCGTTGACCGAGGCGAAGTGGTCGATGTCCAGGTGCAGCAGCATCAGCGGGGTGCCGCCCCGGGCGGCCTCGGCGACCAGCGCGGCCAGTTCGGGGTTGCCGGCGCCGAGGCGGGTGACCGTTGCCTGCGTCGCTGGCGCCGGGGAAGCGTTCCACATGGTTCTAGTGTCCTGCGCAGGCGCTGGCGGCCTGCGCTGCGCGATAGGGAAGGTGCAGCTCGATGCGGGTGCCTTCGCCCGGGCCGGTATGGATCTGCAGGTGGCCGCCAGCGCTCTGCGCGCGCTCGCGCATGACGATCAGGCCCAGCCCGCGCGGGCCGGCGGGGTCGAAACCTTCGCCGTCGTCGGTTACCTGCAGGTACAGGCGGCCATCGCCGGTATCGGCCAGGTACAGCCGCACCTGGCTGGCCAGCGCATGGCGCAGGGCATTGGTCAGGCTTTCCTGGGCGATGCGGAAACAGGCCTGTTCGATCTCGTTGTCCGGCCGCTGCGGCAGTTCGCCCACTTCCAGCAGCAGTTCCACAGGGGCGGCGCGGAACAGCTGCCCGGCCTGCCAGCGCAGCGCGGCCTCCAGCCCCAGTGCGTCAAGCTGCGGCGGGCGCAACAACATCGACAGGTTGCGCAGGCGGATGACGGTACTGTCCACCAGCTCCACGATCTGCCCGAGGTCGGCGTTGCGGCGCTGCATGTCTGCCTCGTCGATGGCGGCATGGGCGGCCAGCTTGATCGCGGTGACGGCCTGGCCGATGTCGTCGTGCAGGTCGCGGGAAATGGCCCGGCGCTCGTCCTCCTGCACCGAGAACAGGCGCCCGGCCATCGCCTGCAGCTCGCGGTTGCCGGTTTCCAGCGCCGCCCGGCTGCATTCCAGCTCGGCCAGGTCGCGCGCCACCAGCCGTTCGAGCCGGCGCAGGCGCGGCAGCAGCAGGGCCAGGGCGAAGCCGGCGAACAGCGCCACCAAGGCGACGGAGGTCACACTCCAGAGGATGGTCGATCCGGCCACTTCCGGCCACAGCCGCGGCAGCAACCCCCACAGCAGGATCAGCGCCCCGCCCAGGCCGACCACCGCCAGTGCCGCGCGCTGCAGGCGGGTCATCGCCGAATCCGTGGTGGGGGCAGGGTGGGCGCGGGACTGGCCGGTCTCCATTGGTGCGTGGTGTGCCGGGTTGGGAACCGGGGTCATCTTACCGGCAGCGGGGGCGATGACGCAGTCCTCAATTTCCGCCGCATCGCGCCGTTAACGATGACGTACCCGTGTCGCGGGATGAGGATTGGGAGCGTTACTGCGTGGATCAAGGCGTCATCGCAGGCATGCTGAGCCACCCGTTGGCGGGGGCGATCGTGTTGCTGGACCCGGAAGGGCGACCATTGGCCGCCAATGCGGCTGCGCGTGGGCAGGGGCTGCACCGCAGCCTGGCCACGCACCGTCTTGCCTTGGCCGGCGTGCGCCGGTTGGCCTGTGCACAGGGCATGCAGCCGTGTTCCATCCCCGGCAATGACGGTTGTCTGCAGGGCTTCCTGAGCGCGGTCCATGCGCCGGAAGGCACAGTGTCGGCCTACATCTGCACGGTCGAGGTTGCCACCGCCGGCGAACCCTCCCTGCAGGCCCTGCCGGGCAGCGACGAGACCCGGGTGAAGGCGCTGGAAGCCGAGCTGCGCGAGCAGCAGCTGCAACTGGGGCAGGTCCGGCACATCGCCGGGCTGGGCGGGTGGCACTGGTCGCGGCGCACCGGGCGCTTCCTGTGGTCCCCCGAGCTGCATGCCGCCCTTGGTCGTGCTCCCGGCAGCCTGCCGGAAAACCGGCGCTGGCTGGCCCTGCTCGACAGGCCCGCGCGCCAGCAGGCCATGACCGCATGGCGGCGGCTGCACCGAGAGGGCCAGCCTCAGCATTTCGAACTGGCGGTGCCGGCGGCCGATGCCGGCGAAGCCAGCCTGCAACTGCGGGTATGGATGCAGCCCGAGCCGGAGGACGAGGGCTGCATCGGCAAGGTGCGCGGGCAGGTGCAGAACATCACCGAGCAGCACCAGACCGATGCATTGGTCCGTTGGCGTACCGAGCTGCTGAACCGGGTGTCCGCGCTGGGCCGCATCGGCGGCTGCGAGATCGAGGTCGCCACCCGCAGCATGCTGTGGACCGAGGAGTGCTACCGCATCCACGGCCTGCGCAAGGAGCCGGTGACGCTGGAGCAGGCGCTGGCCCTGTACACGCAGGATTCGCGCGACGGCTTCGAGGCCGCCTTGCTGCGCATCGCCGACGGCGGCCTGCCCGAGCAGCTGGACCTGTGCTTCTACCGGCATACCGGCCAGCGCGTGTGGGTGCAGGTGCAGATCGAGCTGGACCGGCGCGAGGGCCTGCCCGAGCGCTTCGTCGTGCTGTTCCGCGACATCACCCGCGAACGCGAGGCCAACGAGCGCATCGAGCTGCTCGCCCACTATGACCTGCTGACCGGCCTGCCCAACCGCGTGCTGTTGCGCGAACAGGCGCAGGCAGCCCTGCTCGAGGCACGCCAGGTTGTGCTCGCTGAACAGCTCGGCGGCGTTCGATGCGTCCGTCAAGACCCTGCTCGAGGCACGCCAGCATGGCACCGTGCTGGCGATGCTGTTCATCGGCCTGGATGGTTTCAAGGCGATCAACGACACCTTCGGCCATGCCACCGGCGACGTGCTGCTCAAGGCGGCGGCCTCGCGGCTGCACCAGAACCTGCGCAACGCCGACCTGTTCGCGCGCTTCAACGGCGACGAATTCATCGTCGTGCTGCGCGACCTGGCCGATCCGGAAGACGCCGGCCACGTCGCCCGCAAGCTGATCGCCTCGCTGGCCGCGCCGCTGCACCGCGACGATGCCACGCTCAAGGTCGGGGCCAGCATTGGCATTGCCCTGCCGGACGATGCACGGCAGGATTTCGATGCGCTGCTGCGCGCGGCCGACGCGGCGATGCATGCGGCCAAGGAAACCGGGCGCAACACCTTCCAGTACTACAGCCAGGACGCGTTGGCCCACATCCAGCGCCGCCTGGAAATCGAACACGCGCTGCACGGTGCGCTGGAGCGCGAGGAATTCCACCTCGTCTACCAGCCACTGGTCGGCAGCGATCCGGGCCGCGCCCCGGCCATCGAGGCGCTGCTGCGCTGGATGCGCCCGGACGGCGAGCCCTGCAACCCGGCCGAGTTCATCCCGGTGGCCGAGCGCTGCGGCGAGATCGTCCGCATCGGCGAATGGGTGCTGGACGAAGCCTGCCGGCAGGCCTCGGTATGGCTGGCGGCAGGGCTGGAGTTCGAGCGCATCGCGGTGAACGTGTCGGCCATGCAGCTGCGCGAACCCGGTTTCGCCGAGCAGGTGATCGGTATCTGCGAGCGCCACGGCTGGCCGCCGCAGCGGCTGGAGCTGGAACTGACCGAATCGGCGCTGATCCGCGACACCGAGGTGCTGCGCCAGTGCTTCGACACCTTCGAGCGGCACGGCGTGCCGCTGGCGGTGGACGATTTCGGTACCGGCTTCTCCAACCTGCATTACCTCAACCGCTTCCCGGTGCAGCGGCTGAAGATCGACCGCAGCTTCGTGCATGGCATGCGCCAGGACACCGGCACCGCCGAGGTGACCCAGGCCATCGTCCAGCTCGGGCATGCGTTGGGCATGCAGGTGGTGGCCGAAGGCGTGGAGACGCCGCTGGAAGAGGCGATGCTGCAGCGCCAGGGTTGTGACGAAATGCAGGGCTACCTGTATTCACGGCCGCTGCCGCCGCGGGACATGGCGCAATGGTTGCGCCGGCGCAACGAAATGGGCAGGGAGCCGGCGCTGCCGGCCCGCCCGGGCACGCCGATCGTCACCCTTTGAGGTTCCGACCACGGCGCGTTGCCGTCAGGCTTCCGTGATCTTCGCAGGTGCCGGGCATGCCCGGCACGGGGCCTGCCCGGTAACGCCCCATGTGGGGCAAGCCTGGCATCTACACGGCGTGCGAAAGTCGTACAGTGCGTCGGCTTGTCTGGACGTGCAATCGTCCGCCGTTGAATCCCACCACTGACGTGTTGCGTCAGCGGTTTTGCTCTCGCAGGTGCCGGGCTTGCCCGGCACGGGGTCTGTCCGGTAATGCCCCATGCGGGGCAAGCCCCGCATCTACAGAGACATGCAAGCGCCGTCTTCCGCGATCTCGCGGCGCTAACGCGTTTCCGTCAGCCCGAGATCCCAGGCGAGCAGGGCGGCCAGCGGAGTGGGGGAAGGGTTTTCGGGCTCCTGCTGCAGCTGTTGCCGCAGTTGCGCCAGTTCCTGCTGTGCCAGTGCTTCCAGTGCCAGCAGCGCCGTCCCCGGCATGGCTGCCGGTCGTGCCGGCGGTGCCGCCGCGCCTGCCGGCTCCGGCGGGAACGGCGTGGCAGGGCTGTCCTGGATGGCGTGGAGGATCATGCGGCAGGGGGTTGCGATGGGTGGCGACGGCAAAGCCCCGGCCGGGGCCGGGGCTGTTCGGGATCACGCTGGCCGGGGCTCAGAACAGCTCGACCGTCCCGCTGCCCATGCTCTGCTGCGCCACCGGCTTGTGCGGCGGGCGCTCCCACTCGCTGCGCATCTCGCGCAGGCGGTTGCCGGTGCGCTGCAGCGCGGTCACCAGCTCGCTGTCGAGCACGCCGCCACTGCGGTGCAGCAGTTCCTGCAGGGCCACGGCTTCGCGGTTGATCGCGGTCAGACGGTCCAGATGGGTATGCACCCCACCCAGCGCCTGGGTGGCGATGTCCTCGAACTGCAGGGCGCGCACCGCCTCGGCGACGCTGCCGTCGATGGCGCGGCCGCACTCGGAGATCTCGCGCATGCCGTCGCCCAGCGAGGCGTTGATCGCGGCCACGCTGTCCAGCATCGCCGCCGCTTCATGGCGCGCCTCGCGGGAGCGGTCCATGTCGCGCGAGGCCATGTGCGAGACGGTTTCGCGGACCTTGGCGATGGCGTCCTTGGAGCTGTGCGCCAGCTTGCGGATCTGCTCGTTGAAGGTGGTCGAGCGCTCGGACAGGTTGCGTACCTCGTCGGCGACCACCGCGAAGCCGCGGCCGGCCTCGCCGGCGCGGGCCGCTTCGATGGCCGCGTTCAGCGCCAGCAGGTTGGTCTGGTCGGCGATGGACTTGACGTCCTCCAGCAGCGCGAAGATGCCGTCCAGGTGCTGCGCCATCTGGTCGATGTGCTGCACGGTGTTGCTGCTCTGGCCGCTGACCTGCTCCAGCGCCTCGACCAGCTGTTCCATCTGCTGGCTGGCGTTCTGGGCGAAACGGGCCACGTCCACGCCGCCACCACCGTCCTCACCGGCACGGTCGACGATGCGCGCCAGCGCCTGGCTCTGCTGCCGCGACTTGCGGCTCATCGCGTCGAAGCTGCCGCCGAGGCCGGCCACCGCCTGGCGGATCAGCTCGCGGGCACGTTCGATCTCGCCGCGCGAGCCGTCGATCTCGTTGCTGACGAAGCTGCGCAGCTCGTTGAGCAACTGGTCCTGCTCCTTGAGCACGCGGGCGTGCTCCGGGGAGCGCTGGGCCTGGCCATGCACGCTGTAGTAAGCGAACACCAGCCAGCTCAGGACCATCGTGGTCAGGATCGCCCATACCGCGGCGGAGGGCCACGCGAACGCGGCTGCCACCGGGAGCAGGAAAGTCAGGGCCAGCGGGGCGGCCAGGCGGATAGCAATGCGTGAATACATGGACGTTCTCGGCAGTGTCACGATTGCAGTATCGGCCGGGTGGGGTGGGTCTTTAGCCGCCCCCGCGCAATTGCCGTTCGATCGTTTCCAGCATGCCTTTGCGCGAGAACAGGAAATCCCAGTAGTTGCCGCCCAGTTGGCGCCACAACACCGCCGAGCGCACCGCGGCCAGCAGCAGGGCGCGGATTTCCGCCACCACCCCGGCCTGGCCGAGGTAGTGCGGGTTGCCCTGCACCATGATCCGCGGCTTGAGCTGGCTGATGGTGTCCGCGTACAGGCCGCCCATCGCCGCCAGCACGTCGGGGTGGGCGCTGTCGCCGAGTTCGCGCGCCAGTCCGGCAGTGCGCTGGACGCCGGCCTGCACCTTGGCGGTGGCCGCGTCCTCGCGCACGAAGCGGCGCTCCAGCTGCATCACCGCCAGCGCCAGCCGTGGCAGCAGCTGGTCCTTGCCCTGGTTGCGGAAGTAATCACGCAGCAGGCGCAGGCCCGGCTCCAGTTGCCGGGGGTCGCCATATACCGCGACCGGGGTGGGCGCATCGATGCGCATCACGCTGTCCATCGCGGTATGCACCACGGTGGCGTCGGAATGGCCGGTCTCGGCGATGCGCCGCACCTGCTGCAGGGCCTGGGCGATGCCGGCAAGTGCCAGTACGCGGTCGTCGAACGAAGAACTCATGCTTGCCTCTCGGGGGAAACGGGCTGCCGGGTGCGCTGCTCCAGTGGTGCGTCGGTGGCGGCGATCACCGCGCCGCCCAGGCATTCCATGCCGTCATACAGCACCAGCGACTGGCCGGGGGTCACCGCGCGCTGCGCATGCGCGAAGCGGACTTCCAGCGTACCGTCGTCGCGCACGTTCACCATGCACGGCTCGTCGGGCTGGCGGTAGCGGGTCTGCGCGGTGCATTCGAAGGTGGCGGCTGGCGGCGCGCCGGCGATCCAGTGCATGGCCTCGCTGCGCAGCCAGTGCGATTGCAGGTACGGGCTGTCGTGGCCCTGGTCCACGTACAGGATGTTGCGCGTCACGTCCTTGCCCACCACGTACCACGGCGCCGCCGGGCGGCCGCGCACGCCGCCGATGTTCAGCCCTTCGCGTTGGCCCAGGGTGAAATAGAACACGCCGGGGTGGCGGGCAATGGCGCGGCCTTGCGGGTCGTGGATCTCGCCTTCGCGCGCGGGCAGGTACTGGCCGAGGAACTGGCGAAAGTCGCGCTCACCGATGAAGCAGATGCCGGTGGAATCCTTCTTGGCATGCGTCGGCAGTTCCGCCTCGCGGGCGATGCGGCGGAGTTCGCTCTTTTCCAGGTGGCCGATCGGGAACAGGGTGGCGGCCAGCTGCTCCTGCCCCAGCTGGTGCAGGAAATAGCTCTGGTCCTTGCCGCGGTCGGCGCCGCGCAGCAGCCGCCAGCGGCCGCCGGCCTGCGCCACCTGCGCGTAATGGCCGGTGGCGATGCGCTGCGCGCCCAGTTCGCGGGCCGCATCGAGGAAGTGCTTGAACTTGACCTCGCGGTTGCACAGCACGTCCGGGTTGGGGGTGCGCCCGGCGGCGTACTCGGCGAGAAAATGTTCGAACACGCCGCGCCAGTATTCGGCGGAGAAGTCGCGGAAATGGAACGGGATGCCGAGCCGGCCGCAGACCGCCACCGCGTCGCGGCGGTCATCTTCTGCCCGACACTCCCCGGAACCATCGTCGGCCCAGTTCTGCATGAACAGGCCGGCGACGTCGCGCCCCTGTTGCACCAGCAGCAGCGCGGCGACGGATGAATCCACGCCGCCGGAAACGCCGACGACCACCTCCGGGCGGCTCACGGCAGGGGCCTCACCAGCGACAGCGGGTAGCGCTGCCCGGCCAGCCAGTCCGACAGCGTCTGCCAGACCAGCGGGCTGCGCAGCCGCGCCATGTCCGCCTGGATCGCCGCCGGCGTCAGCCATAGCGCCTGCACGATGCCCTCATCCAGGGCTTGTCCTGGATGATGAAGCACCGGCTCGGCGGCGAAGGCGAAGCGCAGGAACGACGTGCCGTTCGGCGCGGTCCACTGGTAGCTGCCGATGAAGGCGGTCAAGCGCACGTCCCAGCCGGTTTCCTCACGGGTTTCGCGTACGGCGGCCTGCAGCAGGCTTTCGCCGGGCTCCAGGTGGCCGGCCGGCTGGTTCAGTACCCGCCGGCCGGCCTTTTCTTCCTCGACCAGCAGCAACTGCCCGGCGCGGGACACCACGGTGGCCACGGTGACGCGTGGCGCCCAGCGCTCGGAGCGCACCGTATCCACGCTCAGAAGTCGTCCTGCGAGGTCAGTTCCAGCTCGATCGCATCGGCGCTCTTGATCGCCGCGTCGATGGCGTCGCCGAGCATTTCCGCGCCGGCGTCGGCGTCGATCTTGACCACGAACATGGCCGCGTCGCCCTGCTTGACCCAGCTGCCCAGCTTGGAATCGTTGGAGTCCTCCAGCAGGCGGTTGGCAATCAGCGCCGGAAACTGCGGGCCGGGCGACTTGTAGCCGGGCGACCAGATCTCGCGGACGCGGTGGTTGCCATAGGTTTCGACCGTCGAACGCACGAACACCAGCTGGGTGCGCTCGTTCTCCATGTCGAACACCATGCGGTAGTCGCCGTCCTCGTCGACCTCGTAGGTGTACTCCAGCGAATCGAGCTGTGCCTTGATGCCCGGGTCCGGCTCGCCGGCGCCCGCGGTTCCGGTCATGCCGGCCATCAGGCCGGCCATTGCCACTGCGATTGCGATCTTCTTCATGCGGCCCCTGCGGGGAGTGTTGGCAGGCGGGAATTGTAGCGGCGACCGGGCCGGGCCGGGCGTGGGCGGCCGGGGCCAACCGCTATAATTCGCCGATGCCACGCAAGCTCCAACACGAAAACGACCATGCCCTGCTGGTGGAAACCGGCAAGCCCGAAGTCGCGCCGCCGCCGCTGTACCAGGTCATGCTGCTCAACGACGACTACACCCCGATGGATTTCGTGGTGACCGTGCTGCAGGATTTCTTCGGCATGGACCTGGACCGCGCCACCCAGGTGATGCTGCACGTCCATACCCGCGGCCGCGGCATCTGCGGCGTTTACAGCCGCGAGGTGGCCGAAACCAAGGTCGCCCAGGTCAACGAATTCGCGCGCATGAACCAGCACCCGCTGCTGTGCACGATGGAAAAGGCCTGAGGCCGGCGCGGCCGATCCCGACGCCTGCCTGAACGGCCACATCCGGCCGGGTTGTGGAAATCGTGCGGCAAGGCCGCATATTGTCTGCAACCGCAGTCGGAGTCCCCCATGTTCAGCAAAGACCTCGAACAGACGATTGGCCAGTGCTACAAGCGCGCCCGCGAGGCCCGCCACGAATTCATGACCGTCGAGCACCTGCTGCTGGCGTTGCTGGAGAATCCGTCCGCGCAGGCCGTGCTCAAGGCCTGCGGTGCCGACCTGGAGCGCCTGCGGCAGGAACTGGAGCAGGCGGTGGAAACCTCGGTGTCGCGGCTGGCCGACGACGATGGCCGCGACACCCAGCCCACGCTCGGCTTCCAGCGCGTGCTGCAGCGGGCGGTCTACCACGTGCAGTCCTCGGGCAAGAAGGAGGTCACCGGCGCCAACGTGCTGGTGGCGATCTTCGGCGAGAAGGATTCGCACGCGGTCTACTACCTGAACCAGCAGGACGTGACCCGGCTGGACATCGTCAACTACCTCTCGCACGGCATTGCCAAGGTCGGCGAGGAGGGCGAGGCCGCGCCTTCCATCGATGGCGAGGGTAGGGCCGAGGGCGGCGAGGGCGAGGCCAAGGGCGATGCGCTGGCCGAATACGCCAGCAACCTCAACGAACAGGCCCGCGCCGGCCGCATCGACCCGCTGGTCGGGCGCCGCGACGAGATCGAGCGCACCATCCAGGTGCTGTGCCGCCGCCGCAAGAACAACCCGCTGCTGGTGGGCGAGGCCGGCGTGGGCAAGACCGCCATTGCCGAAGGCCTGGCCAAGCGCATCGTCGACGGCGAGGTGCCCGAGGTGCTGGCCGACGCGGTGATCTATTCGCTGGACCTGGGCGCGCTGGTGGCCGGCACCAAGTACCGCGGTGACTTCGAGAAGCGCCTGAAGGGCGTGATCACCGCGCTGAAGAAGGTGCCTGGCGCGGTGCTGTTCATCGACGAGATCCACACCATCATCGGCGCCGGCTCGGCCTCGGGCGGCACGATGGACGCCTCCAACCTGATCAAGCCGGCGCTGGCATCGGGCGAACTGCGCTGCATCGGCTCGACCACCTTCCAGGAATACCGCGGCATCTTCGAGAAGGACCGCGCATTGGCGCGGCGCTTCCAGAAGATCGACATCGTCGAGCCGACCGTGGGCGAGGCCTACGAAATCCTCAAGGGCCTGCGCCCGAAGTACGAGACGCATCACGGCGTGACCTACGCCGACGACGCCCTGCAGGCCGCGGTGGACCTGTCGGTCAAGCACATTGGCGACCGCCTGCTGCCGGACAAGGCCATCGACGTGATTGACGAGGCCGGCGCGCGCCAGCGGCTGCTGCCGGAGGACGAGCGCAAAGCGACCATCGACGTCGAGGAGGTCGAGGCCATCGTCGCCAAGATGGCGCGGATCCCGGCCAAGCAGGTCACCGCCACCGACAAGGACGTGCTGCAGCACCTGGAGCGCAACCTGAAGATGGTGATCTTCGGCCAGGACCCGGCGATCGAATCGCTGGCCTCGGCGATCAAGCTGTCGCGCTCGGGGCTGGGCAACCCGGAAAAGCCCATCGGCAACTTCCTGTTCGCCGGCCCCACCGGCGTCGGCAAGACCGAGGTCACCCGCCAGTTGGCGCTGCAGCTGGGCATCGAGCTGGTGCGCTTCGACATGAGCGAATACATGGAGCCGCATTCGATCAGCCGCCTGATCGGCGCGCCCCCGGGCTACGTCGGCTTCGACCAGGGTGGGCTGCTGACCGAGAAGATCGTCAAGACCCCGCACTGCGTGCTGCTGCTGGACGAGGTGGAGAAGGCGCACCCGGACATCTTCAATATCCTGCTGCAGGTCATGGACCGCGGCATCCTCACCGACACCAACGGCCGCGAGGCCAACTTCAAGAACGTGATCCTGGTGATGACCACCAATGCCGGCGCGGCGCAGGCCTCGCGGCGCTCGATCGGCTTCACCAAGCAGGACCACGCCACCGACGCGATGGAGGTGATCCGCCGCAGCTTCACCCCGGAATTCCGTAACCGCCTCGACGCGGTGGTGCAATTCCAGGCATTGGGCTTCGAGCACATCCTGCGGGTGGTGGACAAATTCCTGATCGAGCTGGAAATGCTGCTGCAGGACAAGCACGTCGCCCTGTCGGCCACGCCGGCCGCGCGCGACTGGCTGGCCCAGCACGGCTTCGACCCGGACATGGGCGCGCGGCCGATGGCGCGGGTCATCCAGGACCGGATCAAGCGCCCGCTGGCCGACGAGTTGCTGTTCGGCAAGCTGGTGGGTGGCGGCAAGGTCGGCATCGACGTGCGCGATGGCGAGCTGGTGGTCGAGGCCACGTCCGAACCGGAGCGCCTGTTGCCGGCAACGGTGTGAGTGGTGCCGGCCGCTGGCCGGCAACTGCAAGGTATTGGGATACGCGAGCTTGCCGGCCGGCGGCCGGCACTCGCTGCAGCACGCGGAACCACGCAAAAAAGCCAGCGCGACGGCTGGCTTTCTTCTGGGCGAACCCGGCACCGCTTACTTCATGCGGTAGGTGATGCGGCCCTTGGTCAGGTCGTACGGCGTCATTTCGACCTTGACGCGGTCGCCGGTGAGGATGCGGATGTAGTTCTTGCGCATGCGGCCGGAGATGTGGGCGATGATCTCGTGCCCGTTTTCCAGACGAACGCGGAACGTGGTGTTCGGAAGCGTCTCGCTGACGGTGCCTTCGAACTCGATGGAGTCGTCTTTCGACATGTAATCCTGTGCGGTTCTGCGGGTGGCCTTTTCAGGCCCGGAAGCCGCGTATTTTACCTCGCGTTGCCCGATCATGCAAAGTTTGCGTTAAACGGCCGGAAATGAACGGCCCCTGGCCAGATCCGTCGCGGTCCGTTCACCGAAACGCCGGGTCCAGCTGCCGGCCGGTTCCGGCAACCGTGCCAGTTGCCGGACCTGGCTCAGGAAGGCGTCGCGCGGCAGGTGGGCGGCACCCATGCGCAGCAGGTGCGGGTTCTCGACCTGGGCGTCGATCAATGGCCAACCCCAGTCGTGCAACGCCCGCGCCAGCCCGGCCAGCGCCACCTTGGAGCCGCCGCTGCGGGCGCTGTACATGCTCTCGCCGAAAAACATGCGGCCGATGGCCACGCCGTAGATGCCGCCGACCAGTGCGTCGCCGTCGCGGACCTCCACCGAATGGGCGTGGCCGAGCCGGTGCAGCTCGGCATAGGCATGGAGCATGTCCTCGGTGATCCACGTGCCGTCCTGCCCCGGGCGCGGGGCCAGTGCGCAGGCCTGCATCACCTCGGCGAACGCGGTGTCGGCGGTGATGTGCCATGTGCTGGCGCGCAACCCGCGGCGGAAGCGCGAGGACAGGTGCACGCCATCGGTGCGGAACACCATGCGCGGGTCTGGCGACCACCACAGCAGCGGTTGGCCTTCGGAAAACCACGGGAAGATGCCGCCGGCATAGGCGTTGAGCAGCCGCGCTGGCGACAGGTCGCCACCGACGGCGAGCAGGCCATCGGGTTCGCGCAGCGCCAGCTCGGCCGGCGGGAATGGCGCGTCGGGGGCGGGCGGTAGCAGGAACGGGCGTTGGTTCATGGGGCGATTCTGTAGGAGCGACGTGAGTCGCGACAGGGCGTCACGAGGGAAAGCCCCAATCGCGACTCACGTCGCTCCTACGAGTTTGAATGGCGAGTGGGCTGCCAGTTGCCTTGCATAGCGCGCCATGTCCAGCCGTTCCCTGCCGCACCAGTCCGCCAGCGCCTGCCGGAAGGCCGGGTCGCCGATCCAGTGGCGGCTGCGCACTTCGGTTGGCAGGAAGCCGCGCGCCAGCTTGTGCTCGCCCTGCGCGCCGGGCTCGAAGCGTTGCAGGCCTTCGCGCAGGCAGTAGTCGATGCCCTGGTAGTAACAGGTTTCGAAGTGGAGACCGGGCAGGGCGGTGCCGCCCCAGTAGCGGCCATACAGCGTGTCGCCGCCGCGCAGGCACAGGGCGCCGGCAATCGGCATGTCGTCCTGCATGGCGAGGAACAGCACCAGTTGCCGCGGCATCCGCTCGGCCAGATGGCGCAGGAACGGCAGGGTCAGCGCCGGTGCATTGCCGTACTCGGCGAAGGTCTGCAGGTAGAAGCCGTGCATCGCGCGCAGGTCGTCGTCGCCGGCCTCGTCGCCGTGGACGATGCGGAAGCCGATACCGGCGCGGCTGATCTTCGCGCGTTCCTGGCGGATGTTCTTGCGGCGCTTGTTGTCCATCGCCGCGAGGAAGTCGTCGAAGCATTCCCAGTCGGGCTGGCGCTGCCACTGGAACTGCACGTCCAGCCGTTGCAGCCAGTCGTCGTCGAACAGCCCATCCTCGGCGGCGTCGTGGAAATTGACGTGGGCTGACGACAACCCGGCGGCCTGCACGTGCTCGACGATGGCATGCAACAGGGCGCGGCGGTCGTCGTCATCGCGGGCCAGCAGGCGCGGGCCGGTGACCGGCGAATAGGGCACGGCGCCGAGCCATTTGGGGAAGTAGTCCAGCCCATGTCGCGCGTAGGCATGCGCCCATGCGTGGTCGAACACGAATTCGCCGTGCGAATTTTCCTTCAGGTAGCCCGGTACCGCGCCGACCAGTTCATCGCCGCGCCACAGCGTCAGGTGTTGCGGCGTCCAGCCCCATTCCGGGCGCAGGCAGCCGTGCTCTTCCAGCCCGGCGAGGAAAGTGTGGCTGACGAAGGGGTTGCGGCCGTCGTGCAGGCCATCCCAGCATCTGGTCGGGATGGCCTGCAGTGAATCCAGCCAGCGGATGTGCGCCATGTGGTGGCGACCCGGCGGCAGGGCCGGCTTCAGCCGTTCTGGTCGAGGAAGCGCTCGGCATCCAGCGCCGCCATGCAGCCGAAGCCGGCCGAGGTGATGGCCTGGCGGTAGTGCTGGTCGGTGACGTCGCCGGCGGCGAACACGCCTTCGATGTTGGTGGCGGTGGCGTTGCCGGCGGTGCCGGAGTGGATCTTCAGGTAGCCGTTGTCCATCTCCAGTTGACCCTTGAACAGTTCGGTGTTCGGGCTGTGGCCGATGGCGACGAAGAAGCCGTGGGCGTCGATGTCGCGGGTGCTGCCGTCCTGCGTGGACTTGACCCGCACGCCGGTCACGCCCATGTCGTTGCCCAGCACTTCGTCCACTTCATGGTGCCAGACGGTCTCGATCTTGCCGGCCCCGACCTTGGCGAACAGCTTGTCCTGCATGATCTTTTCCGCGCGCAAAGTGTCGCGGCGGTGCACCAGGTAGACCTTGCGGGCGATGTTGGACAGGTACAGCGCTTCTTCCACCGCGGTGTTGCCGCCGCCGACCACGACCACGTCCTGGTCCTTGTAGAAGAAGCCGTCGCAGGTGGCGCAGGCCGACACGCCACGGCCCTTGAAGGCTTCCTCGGAGGGGATGCCGAGGTACTTGGCGGTGGCGCCGGTGGCGATGATCAGCGCGTCGCAGGTGTATTGCGCGTTGTCGCCGGTCAGGGTGAACGGGCGCTTGGACAGATCGGCGGTGTGGACGTGGTCGAACACCACCTCGGTGTCGAAGCGCTCGGCGTGGGCCTGCATGCGCGCCATCAGGTCCGGGCCCATCAGGCCGTGGGCATCGCCCGGCCAGTTGTCCACTTCGGTGGTGGTCATCAGCTGGCCGCCCTGCTGCAGGCCGGTGATCACCAGCGGCTTGAGGTTGGCGCGCGCGGCATAGACCGCGGCGGTCCAGCCGGCGGGGCCGGAACCGAGGATGATGAGCTTTTGGTGGCGGGTGTGCTTGGTCGGAAGGCTGGAAGTGCTCATGCAGGCTCGTGGCAGGGGAAGAGGCGGGCGATGGCCCGGGCTGGCCGACTAGAGTGGCGACCGGCGTCGGGTGAATCAAGGCGCGTGTGTGGAACTGCGTGATGCGACGGCCATTTCCCATGCCACGGGGCCCCGGATGAAACGGCGCCTGCCGTCGTTTAATATCAAGCGCTAACCGTGCATTTCTCAAGGTCTGGTCCAAGGTGGCGAAACAGCTCCCGGAACGTGACAGGAACACCAGCGCCGCCGCGCGCAAGCAGGCCGCCGCGGCGGACAACACGCGCCGCAACAGGTTGTGGCGCGACCTGGCGTTGATCGCCATCGCGCCGGCGCTGCTGTACCTGCTGGCCAGCGTGGCCTGCACCGCCACGGTGACGCTGCATGCCACGCTGGCCTGCTGTACCTGCTGGCCAGCCTGTTCACCTATTCGCCGCAGACCGACCCGGGCTGGACCAGTTCCGGCTCGGTGGTCGCGCCGGTGCACAACATGGGCGGCAAGGTGGGGGCGTGGATCGCCGACGTGCTGCGCCAGCTGTTCGGTCATGTCGCCTACCTGATCCCGCTGATGCTGGGCGCGGTGGCGTGGATCGCGATGTTCGGCCTCAAGCGCGAGGACCGCGGGCAGGACGACCTGGGCCCGGCGTTGCGGCTGGTCGGCATCGTCGGTTTCCTGATCGGCGCCACCGGCTTCCTGTACCTGCGCATCGGCGGCGCCGACGTCGCCAATGCCGGCGGTGGCCTCGGCGTGCTGGTCGGCAAGTCGCTGAAGAACGGTTTCGGCGAACTGGGCGCCAGCCTGTTCCTGCTGGTGCTGCTGCTGACCTCGGTCACCCTTGCCACCGGGCTGTCCTGGTTCTGGCTGATGGAGAAGATCGGCGGCTGGGTGCTGGCGCTGGGGCCGCTGCTGGCGCAGAAGAAGGAGCAGGCCAGCGAATGGCAGCAGACCCGCGCCCTGCGCGAGGAACGCGAGGAAGTGCGCAAGGTCGATGCCGAAGTGCGCGCCAAGCGCGAGCCGGTGAAGATCGAGCCGCGGCCGGTGCCGGTCATCGAGAAGAGCGAGCGCGCCAAGCGCGAGACGCAGATCCCGATGTTCCAGGGCGTCAATGGCGATGGCTCGGACCTGCCGCCGCTGGCGCTGCTGGACGATCCCAAGCCGCAGCCCAAGGGCTACGACGAGCAGACCCTGGAAACCCTGTCGCGGCAGATCGAGTTCAAGCTCAAGGATTTCCGCATCGACGCACAGGTGGTCGGCGCCTATCCGGGCCCGGTCATCACCCGCTTCGAGATCGAGCCGGCGCCGGGGGTCAAGGTCAGCCAGATCAGCTCGCTGGACAAGGACATCGCCCGCGGGCTGTCGGTCAAGTCGGTGCGCGTGGTCGACGTGATCCCCGGCAAGTCGGTGATCGGCCTGGAAATCCCCAACGTCACCCGCGAGATGATCTTCCTGTCCGAGCTGCTGCGCTCGAAGGAATACGACAAGTCGGCCAGCGTGCTGACCCTGGCACTGGGCAAGGACATCGCCGGCCGCCCGACCGTGGCCGACCTGGCGCGCATGCCGCACCTGCTGGTGGCCGGTACCACCGGCTCGGGCAAATCGGTGGCGGTCAACGCGATGGTGCTGAGCCTGCTGTACAAGGCCAGCCCGAAGGACCTGCGGATGCTGATGATCGACCCGAAGATGCTGGAACTGAGCGTCTACGAGGGCATCCCGCACATGCTGGCGCCGGTGGTCACCGACATGAAGGAGGCCGGCAACGGCCTGCGCTGGTGCGTGGCCGAGATGGAGCGCCGCTACAAGCTGATGAGCGCGGTGGGCGTGCGCAACCTGGCCGGCTTCAACAAGAAGGTCAAGGACGCCATCGACGCCGGCCAGCCGCTGATGGACCCGCTGTTCAAGCCGAACCCGGAAATGGGCGAGGTGCCACGCCAGCTGGAGCCGCTGCCGTTCATCGTCATCTTCATCGACGAATTCGCCGACATGATGATGATCGTCGGCAAGAAGGTCGAAGAGCTGATCGCGCGGCTGGCGCAGAAGGCGCGCGCGGCCGGCATCCACCTGATCCTTGCCACGCAGCGGCCGTCGGTGGACGTCATCACCGGCCTGATCAAGGCCAACATCCCGACCCGCATCGCCTTCCAGGTCAGTTCCAAGATCGACTCGCGCACCATCCTCGACCAGTCCGGCGCCGAGGCGCTGCTGGGCAACGGCGACATGCTGTACCTGCCGCCGGGCACCGCCATGCCCGACCGCGTGCACGGCGCCTTCGTCTCCGACGAGGAAGTGCACCGCGTGGTCGAGCACCTCAAGGCCAGCGGCCCGGTCGAGTACATCGAGGGCGTGCTGGACGAGGTGCAGACGATGGGCGACGGCGTGGTGGTCGGCGCCACCGGCCTGCCCGAGTCCAGCGCCGCCGGTGATGAATCCGACCCGCTGTACGACGAGGCCCTGCGCATCGTCACCGAAACCCGCCGCGCCTCGATCTCCGGCGTGCAGCGGCGGCTGAAGATCGGCTACAACCGCGCCGCGCGCCTGATCGAGGCGATGGAAGCGGCCGGCGTGGTCAGCTCGCCGGAGCACAACGGTGACCGCACGGTACTGGCGCCGCCGCCGCCCAAATAAGGGCGGGGCGGCGCATCCGATGATGATTGCCGCCCATTCAGTTCCATCAGGGCAGACTCTGCCTACCTTCCACGCCAGCACGCCATCGCCATGAATGCCACCCTGCGCCACACCCTGATTGCCGTCGCCCTGGCCGGTGCCGGGTTCGCCGGCAGCGCCCATGCCGGCGCGCGCGACGACCTCAATGCCTTCACCAATGACCTGCGCGGTCTGGACGGGCAGTTCAGTCAGCAGGTATTCGACACCCGCGGCAAGCTCAAGGAGTCGTCCAGTGGCCACGTTGCGCTGTCGGCGCCGCGCCTGTTCCGTTGGGAGTACACCCGCCCGTATCCGCAGTTGATCGTTGCCGATGGCAGCAAGGTGTGGGTCTACGAGCCCGACCTGGAGCAGGCCACGGTGCGCAGCCAGGGTGAGGAAGAGCAGAACAGCCCGCTGACCGCGCTGGTCAACCCGGCGTTGCTGGACCGCCAGTACGACGTCAGCGAGGAAGCCGCGCCGCGCGATGGCATGCAATGGCTGTCGCTGAGCCCCAAGCGCGAAACCGAGGCCAGCTTCCAGTACGCCGCGCTGGGCTTTGGCCAGAACGGGCTGGCGCGCATGGAAATCATCGACGCGGTGGGCCAGCGCACGGTGATCGACTTCAGCGGCTGGAAGAAGAACCCGAGCTTCGCCAACGGCACGTTCCGCTTCGTTCCCGGCAAGAACGTCGACGTCATCGGCGAACGCTGAACCGCCTGTTGCCCGTAGCTGCCGGGCTTGCCCGGCAGGTGGCCTTGCCGGACGGGCATGCGTGCGGGGCAAGCCCCGCACCTACGGCGGGTCGGCAATAGCCGCGATGCGGGCCACGCTAGAATGCCGCCGTGGCCAGATCCCGAAACACCTTTTCCGAACCGCCTGTCGATCTGCTGAGCGCGGACCGCGAGGGCATGCGCCCGCTCGCCGAGCGCATGCGCCCGCGCACGCTGGACGAGATGGTCGGGCAGAAACGCCTGCTGGCGCCCAATACCGCCCTGCGTCGGGCGATCGAGGCCGGCCGCGTGCACTCGATGGTGCTGTGGGGGCCGCCGGGCTGCGGCAAGACCACCCTGGCGCTGCTGCTGGCACACTATGCCGACGCCGAGTTCCGCGCCATTTCAGCGGTGCTGTCCGGGCTGCCGGAAGTGCGGCAGGTGCTGGCCGAGGCCGCGCAGCGCTTCGCCGAGGGACGGCGCACCGTGCTGTTCGTCGACGAGGTACACCGCTTCAACAAGACCCAGCAGGATGCCTTCCTCCCGCACATCGAGCGCGGCACCATCATCTTCGTCGGCGCCACCACTGAGAACCCGTCGTTCGAGCTGAACTCGGCGCTGCTGTCGCGCTGCCGGGTGCACGTGCTCGAAGCGGTATCGCCCGAGGATGTGGTCGAAGCGCTGCAGCGGGCACTGGACGACGAGGAACGTGGCCTTGGCGGCGAGGGCATCCGCATCTCGCCCGAATCGCTGTTGGAAATCGCCCGTGCCGCCGACGGTGACGTGCGCCGTGCCCTGACCCTGCTGGAAATCGCCGCCGAGCTGGCGGCCGGCGAGGGCGGCGAAATCACCCCGGAGACGCTGTTGCAGGTGCTGGCCGACCGCACCCGGCGCTTCGACAAGGGCGGCGAGCAGTTCTACGACCAGATCTCGGCGCTGCACAAATCCGTGCGCAGCTCCAACCCGGACGGTGCGATCTACTGGCTGGCGCGCATGCTCGACGGCGGTTGCGACCCGTCCTACCTCCTGCGCCGGCTCACCATCATGGCGGTGGAGGACGTAGGGCTGGCCGACCCGCGCGCGCTGGAAATGGCGATCAACGTCTGGAACGCCTACGACCGCATCGGTGCGCCGGAGGGCAACATCGCCCTGTCCAACCTGGCCATCTACCTGGCCAGCACCGCCAAGTCCAACGCCAGCTACAAAGCCTTGAACGCGGCGCAGGCCGACATCGCCAAGCTCGGTACCCAACCGGTACCGATGCACTTGCGCAATGCTCCGTCGCGGCTGATGAAGTCGCTGGGCTACGGCAAGGGCTACCAGTACGACCACGACGTCGAAGGCGGCATCGCCCTCGACCAGACTGCCTTCCCCGACGAAATGGGCGAGCGCGTGTATTACCAGCCGGTCGAGCGCGGGCTGGAAATCAAGCTCAAAGAAAAGCTCGACCGCCTGCGTGTGGCCCGCGAGCAGGCGCGCGCGGAGAAGGATGCGCCGGGTAACTGAGCGCGGGATGACACCGGTGGTTTCCACGGCCCCCGGCGATACCGCATGATGCGCCTCCCTGAAGAAACGGATCGGCAGCATGCAGGCAGGACAGGACAAACGATGAACGGCCCGATGGCAATCCCATGCCACGAAGAGGCTGCCGCCATTGCGGTCATCGGGGCCGACGTCGGCGGCACCTATGCCCGGCTGGGATGGATGCCGACGTCTGGCGCGGCCTTCGCCGGCGCGCCTGTCGAGATACGCGACTTCACCGTCTACCACTGCGCGGAGCATCCCAGCCTGGGGGCGATCCTGTGCGACTACGCGGCCCGGCTGCGCAGTGACCCGGCGGTACCGCCGGTGGCGCATGCCACGGTCGCCATCGCCGGCGTGCTGGATGGCGACCATCTGCTCAACACGAACCTGGCCTGGCCGGTGTCATTGGCCGATACCCGGCGCGAAACCGGGCTGGACACGCTGGAAATCATCAACGATTTCGCTGCCGTCGCCGGGGCCATTCTCCATGCCGCCCCCGGCAGCCGGCACCGGTTGTCCGCGTATGCCGAGCAGGGTGCCCCGGGCCCGGCGCTGGTGCTGGGCCCCGGTACCGGGCTCGGCGTGGCGGTGCGCCTGCAGGGCGGTCATCCGCCGGTACTGGCCAGCGAAGCCGGGCATGCGGCGCTGGCCGCGGGCAATGCGCTGGAAATGGATGTGCTGCGCCTGTTGCAGCAGCGCCACGGCCACGTCGACAACGAGCATGTGCTGTCCGGCCCTGGCCTGGTCACGCTGTATGCCTGCCTGTGCGAACGGGAAGGCGGCACGCCGCGCTGGAACACACCGGCCGAGATCGTCGCCGCGGCCTCCACCGGCCACGACCCGCTGGCTGTGGCCAGCATCCGCGCCTTCTGTGGCTGGCTGGGCAGCCTCGCCGGCGACCTCGCCCTCACTTTCGGTGCCCGCTCGGTGCACCTGACCGGCGGCATTACCGATCACATCGCCCGCTGGCTGCACGAGGGCGACTTCATGCAGCGTTTCCTCGCCAAGGGCAGGCTCTCGCCGATGTTGCAGCAGGTGCCGGTCTGGCGCATCGAGCATGGCCAGCTGGGGGTGCTGGGGGCATTGGCATGGCATATGGAGAAATAATCTGAATATTCTTCTTAAGTAATTGATATTTAAATTGTTTTACGAAATTTAGGCGGCGTCGCCGATGCCATTGGCCGGTGTTGGCGGGCTGCCTTGTATTGACAACAGCTACACGCGAGCCGAGCATCCGTATATCTTTTGTATATCGGAGAAGCCATGCGTGCCGCTGCCATCAATCTGCGCGCCTTGCCCGAGCAGCGTGACCTGATCGACCAGGCCGCCAGCCTGCTGGGCAAGAGCCGTTCCGATTTCATGCTGGAAACCGCCTGTGCGCGTGCACAGGAGGTGGTGCTGGATCAGGTGTTCTTCACCCTGAGCGAGGAGAAGTTCGCGCAATTCGTGGCGATGCTGGATGCGCCGCCGAAGCCGAATCCCGGCCTTGAGCGGCTGCTGGCGCGCAAGCCGGTCTGGGAAAAGACGTGATGCGCTTGCCGCTGACGGAACCTGTGGCACTAGCGGATTCGCATCGATTGGACGATTTCGATTGTGGCGAGCCCGAACTCGACGACTGGTTGCGGCGGCGTGCGCGGGTCAACCAGTTGGGCGGTGCCAGCCGCACCTTCGTGGTGGCCGACGCTGACAACGTCGTGCGTGGCTATTACGCGCTGGCTGCCGGGGCGATTTCGCATGGGCTGGCCTTGGGCAAGATCAAACGCAACATGCCCGATCCGGTACCAGCCATCGTGTTGGGCCGCTTGGCAGTGGACAGGCCGGCACATGGCCTCGGCCTGGGTGGCGACTTGTTGATGGATGCCGTGCGGCGCGTGATCGGCATTTCCGAGCAGGCCGGTGTGCGCGCGATGCTGGTGCATGCGCTGCATGAACGCGCCCAGCGCTTCTACGGGCATTTCGGTTTCGAATCCTCACCGTTGCAGCCCTTGGTGCTGATGCTGCGGCTGGACGGTGGGCGCTGAGCCGCAGGAGCGGGCTTCCCGGAATCAGCCTCTGGTACTGGCCCTGGTCGCGTCCTCATGCAGCGACTCGTTCAACTGGTCGACCACGATGGCCCAGACGCCATCGCTGTCGATCTTCTCGCGCAGGAACTGGCGCTGGCCTTCGTTCCAGTACGCCGCTTCACCAATGCTGGTGTCGCACGGCAGCTGGTGGTTCCTGATGAACTGCGCGATGCCCTGTTCGCTGGCATCCAGGCCGAGCTGGAGGAACAGGTTGGTCATGCGGGGGAGGGTTTCGTCCATCGGGGTGCCGGCAAGCGGGGGAGTGGTCGATACCATAGCCCATGCCCCTGCTTGCTTGCCGTTGCAATCAGCCGGCACGGGCGGTGCGGACGATGGCGGCGGCAGCGGCGGCGGACTTCTTCACTTCGTCCCATTGGCCGGCACGGATCCATGCGTCCTGCACCATCCACGAGCCGCCGATGCAGACCACGTTCTTCTGTTTCAGGTAGTCGCCTGCGGTGGCTTCGGTGATGCCGCCGGTGGGGCAGAGCTTGAGCTCGGCGATCGGCCCGGCCACGCCCTTGACCATCGCCAGCCCGCCCACGGCGGTGGCCGGGAACAGCTTGCAGATGCGGAAACCGCGCGCGACCAGCGCCAGCAGTTCGGTCGGGGTGGCCGCGCCGGGGACCACCGGCAGCGGCGCTTCGGCCAGCGCGTCGGCCAGGTGCGGCGGGGTGCCGGGGGTGACGAGGAAGTCGGCGCCGGCGTCGATGGCCTGCTGCATCTGTGCGACGGTCAGCACGGTGCCGGCGCCGACCACCACATCGGGCAATTCGCGCTTGAGCATGGCCAGCGCTTCCATCGCCACTGGCGTGCGCAGGGTCAGTTCGATGGCTGGCAGGCCGCCTTCCAGCAGCGCGGCACTGACCGCGCGGGCCTGGTCGAGGGTGTGGACGGTGACGACCGGCAGGATGCCGGCGGCGGTGAGCAGGTGTTCGGCGCGATCCTGGTGCTGGGCGATGGTCATGCGGGGTTCCGGGGAAAGGGCAGGCCGCGTGGGCGGCCTGCGTGGGTCAGGCGTCCTTGGCTTCGTGCGGGGCGGCAGCGGCGGCGGCATCGTGGCCGAGTTCGTACTCGGCGTCGTACTCCCACACGCTGCCGTCGGGCCGGGCCGGGCCGCAGGAGATCGAGATCGCGCCCTGGTCGGCGGGGCCGACCACGCGGCGGTTCACCGCGAACAGGTTGCGGCCCAGGTCGTTGCCGGCTGGTGCGGTGTTCGGGGCGATGCCGCGCGCGGCCCATTCGGCGGCATCCACCAGCACTTCCAGAGTGCCGGCTTCGCCATCGAGGCGGACAATGTCGCCTTCGCGGATGCGGGCGATCGGGCCGCCGCGTGCCGCTTCCGGGGTGACGTGGATGGCGGCCGGGATCTTGCCGGAGGCACCGGACAGGCGGCCGTCGGTGACCAGCGCCACACGCCGACCCTGGTTCTGCAGCAGGCCGAGCAGCGGCGCCAGCGAGTGCAGTTCCGGCATGCCGTTGGCACGCGGCCCCTGGTAACGCACCACCGCGACGAAATCGTGCGGCAAGGCGCCGGCGGCATGCAGCTTGTTCAGCACCTGCGGCGCATCGACCACCACTGCGGGAGCCTCGATGTGCCGGTATTGCGGTTTGACCGCCGACAGTTTGATCAGCGAACGGCCCATGTTCCCGCGCAACAGGCGCAGGCCGCCCTGCGCCTCGAACGGCTCGGCGGCCGGGCGCACCACCTCGGTGTCGGCGCTCTCGGCCACGGCCGGCACGTAAGCCACCTTGCCATCGATCAGGCGCGGCTCCTGCGCGTAGGCGCGCATGCCGCCCTCGACGATGGTGGGCAGGTCGTCGTGCATCAGCCCGGCGTCCATCAGTTCGCGAAACACGAACGCCGGGCCGCCGGCAGCGGCGAAGCGGTTCACGTCGGCCTCGCCGTTGGGATAGACATGGGTCAGCAGCGGCACGATCTGCGAGAGCTGGTCCATGTCGTCCCAGGTCAGCACGATGCCGGCCGCGCGGGCCACCGCGATCCAGTGGATGGTGTGGTTGGTGGAGCCGCCGGTGGCCATCAGCGCAACGATGGCGTTGACGATGGCGCGCTCGTCGATCAGCCTCCCCAGCGGACGGAAGTCGTCACCCAGCGCGGTGATTTCCAGCGCGCGCGCGGTGGCGGCACGGGTCAATGCGCCACGCAGCGGCAGTTCCGGGTTGACGAACGAGGCGCCCGGCAACTGCACGCCCATCGCTTCAAGCAGCACCTGGTTGGAGTTGGCGGTGCCGTAGAAGGTGCAGGTGCCCGGCGCGTGGTAGGAGGCCGACTCGGCTTCCAGCAGTTCGGCGCGGGTGGCCTCGCCGGCGGCGTAGCGCTCGCGCACCTCGGCCTTCTTCTTGTTGGGGATGCCCGGGGTCATCGGCCCGGCCGGCACGAACACCGCCGGCAGGTGGCCGAAGGCCAGCGCGCCGACCAGCAGGCCCGGCACGATCTTGTCGCACACGCCCAGGTGGATGCTGGCGTCGAACATGTCGTGGCTCAGGCCGATGGCGGTGGCCTGGGCGATGATGTCGCGCGAGAACAGCGACAGTTCCATGCCGCCGCGGCCCTGGGTGACGCCGTCGCACATCGCCGGCACGCCGCCGGCGACCTGCGCGGTGGCGCCCAGTTCACGCGCGGCGTCGCGGATCTGCTGCGGGTAATGCTCGAACGGCTGGTGCGCCGAGAGCATGTCGTTGTAGGCGGTGATGATGCCGAGGTTGGGGGTCACGTCGCCGCGCAGCCGGCCCTTGTCGGTGGGGCCGCAGGCGGCGAAGGCGTGGGCCAGGTTGCCGCAGCTCAGGCGGCTGCGGAACGGGCCCTCGCGCAGTGCGGCCTCGATGCCGGCCAGGTAGGCCGCGCGCGACGGAGCGCTGCGCTGGCGGATGCGTTCGGTGATGGCGTGGATTTTCGGATGCAGGCTCATTGGCTACCGGCTATGAGAAGAATGGGGGAGGAGACACGGCGAATGCAGGGCAAGGGCTTTCCGTCCACATTCCCGGCTTCATGCGCACCAATGCACGTGCAGCTTGGCGCCGGGCGCGTCGATCGCCGCCAGCACCGGGTACCTGTGCACGTCGCCGGATTCCAGTGCGGCGTTGAGCACGTCCAGCTTCTGTTTGCCGCGCAGCAGCAGCAAGCGCTTGCCGATCGGCGCCAGGCCGCGCGGGGTCAGGGTGATACGCAGGTGCCAGTCGTTCGCGACCGGGCAGCCGGTGGCGTCCAGCGCGGCATAGGGCTGCTTGCTGCCCAGGGCCAGTTCGAGATCCCTGGAGCCGGGGAACAGCGAGGCGGTATGGCCATCGTTGCCCATGCCCAGCACCACCATGCAGGCCGGCTGCGAATGCGAGGCCAGCAGGTTGGCGTCGTGCACGCACTCGGCCAGCGGCTTGCCCACGTGCACCAGCGGATCGAAGTGCGCGCCCTCGGCGAGCTTGAGAAAGTTCTCGCGCACCAGCCAGGCGTTGCTGTCGCGGTCCTGCGGCGACAACCAGCGTTCGTCGGCCAGGCCGACCTCCACGCGGGTCCATTCCAGCGGGTGCTCGGCCAACCGCGCGTACACCGGCGCCGGGGTGGTGCCCCCGGACAGCAGCATGCGGGCGCGGCCGTGCAGGCGGATTTCCCCGGCGAGAATCGCCGCCATTTCCCTGGCCACGTTCTCGCTCCAGCCTTCCGCGTCGGAATGGCGGGTCAGGATGAGGCGGTCGGAAACGGGCTCGGTCATGGCAGGGCTCCGGGAGGTGCCCGTTCCGCATCGACCGCGCAGGCAGCGGCGCCGAGCAGGCCGGGGCAGGGATGGACGATGGCCAGCGAGGGCACCTGCGACAAGGTGGCGGTGAAACGGCCCTTGCTTTCGAAACAGTGGCGGAAGCCGGAGTGCTGCAGGGGTTCCAGCAGGCGCGGCACCAGTCCGCCGGTCAGGAACACGCCGTCCCAGGCGCCCTGCACCAGCACGGCGTCGCCGGCGATGGCGCCGAAGATTTCCATGAACACCTCGATGGCACGCATCGCCACCGGGTCGCCGGCGGCGGCGCGCTCGCTGACCTGCGCCGGCTGCAGCTGGCCCGGGTCCTGCCCGGCGATCTCGGCAAGCGCGCGGTGCAGGTTGACCAGGCCGGGGCCGCAGATGAGGCGCTCGTTGGAGACGCGGCCGAACTGCCGGGTGAGGATTTCCAGAATGCGGATCTGCTCCGGGGTGGCCGGGGCGAAACTGGCATGGCCGCCTTCGGTGGCCAGCGGGTAGTTGCGGCCATCGCGCACCAGCAGCCCGCCCACGCCCAGCCCGGTGCCGGGACCGAGCACGCAGTAATTGCGCGGCTGGCCGGCATCGGCCGGCCGCCACTGGGCGCCGCCGATCTGTACCACGTCCTGCGGCTGCAGCAGGGCGATGCTCATCGCCTGAGCAACGAAGTCGTTGATCAGGTGCAGGGTGCCGAAACCCAGTTGCGCGGCGGTACGCGAGCGCGAGATCACCCACGGGTGGTTGGTGATGCGGGCTTCGTCGCCGTCCACGCGCCCGGCCACCGCGAACACGCCGGCGCGTGCGCTGGCATCGTGTTCACGCAGGTAGCAGGCGGCGGCCTCGGCCAGCGACGGGAAGCGGGCGACCGGGTATTCACCGATGCTGTCCTGGTCCAGCGGTGTGGCGGCGCGGGTATCGGCCAATGCGAAGCGGGCGTTGGTGCCGCCGATGTCGGCAACCAGCACGTGGTTGGCAGCAGTGCTCACAGGCCGGTTTCCACGCGGTTGTCGGCGACCAGCGCTTCCGGCAGGAAATCGTGCGATTGCTGCGGCCCCCAACTGCCGGCCGGGTAGGGTTGCATCGGCAGGTCGGCGGCCTTCCAGGCATCGCTGACGCTGTCGATCCACGCCCAGGCTGCGCGCACCTCGTCGTCGCGCACGAACAGCGCATGGTTGCCGTTGAAGGCATCCAGGAACAGGCGCTCGTAGGCGATGCGACGGTGCAGGCCGGTGGGCACGGACAGTTCCAGCTCCAGCGGCTGCAGTTCCAGCGCACCCCATTCCGGGCCGGCCAGCGAGCTCATCAGGCCGAGCTGGATGTTTTCCTGCGGCTGCAACTGGAAGGTCAGGCGGTTGGGCTGGGCCGCATGGCGGTCCGGGCGCTCGAACAACCAGTGCGTCACCGGCTTGAGGTTGACTTCGATGCGGGTGGTGCGCTCGGGCAGGCGCTTGCCGGTGACCAGATGGAACGGCACGCCGGCCCAGCGCCAGTTGTCGATGTGCGCGGTGACACCGACGAAGGTTTCCGCCTCGCTGCCTTCCGGCGGCTGGTAGGCCTGCGCCGGCTGGCCGTTGATGGTGCCGGCGACATAGCGGCCGCGCACGCTGTCGCGGGCGGCATGGGCGGCGTCGAGCGGGCGCAGCGCGCGCAGCACCTTGACCTTCTCGTCGCGGATGCGGTCGGCCTCCAGCGAGGCCGGTGGCTCCATCGCCACCAGGCACAGCAACTGCAGGATGTGGCTCTGCACCATGTCGCGCATCGCGCCGGAACGTGAGTAGTAGGAATCGCGGCCATCCACGCCGTCGCTCTCGGCGACCAGGATGTGCACCGATTCGATGTAATTGCGGTTCCACACCGCTTCCAGCAGGGTGTTGCCGAAGCGCAGCGCCATCAGGTTCTGCACCGCGGCCTTGCCGAGATAGTGGTCGATGCGGAACACCCGGTCCTCGTCGATCAGCGCGCCGATCGACTGCAGGATTTCCTCGGCGCTGGCCGAGTCCGAGCCGATCGGCTTCTCCAGCATCAGCCGGTGCGGCGCGGACAGTGCGCCGCCCAGCGCCAGCCCCTGGCAGGTGGAGATGTACAGGCCCGGCGGGATCGACAGGTAGCTGACGCAGCGGCGGCCGTTGAACTCGCGCACCGCCTCGGCGATGGATTCGGGGTTGCGCAGGTCCGCCGAGCGGTAGTCGATGCGGTCCAGCAGGTTGTTGATGTCGTCCTGGCTGGCCTGCGGCATTGCCTGCTCCAGGCGCGGGCGCAGGATGTCGTGGAATTTCTCCGTGTCGTGCGGCGACAGCGCCATCGCGCGTACCCGGAAATCTTCCGGGAGCAGGCCATCGCCGAGCAGGCGCAGCAGGGATGGAAACAGATAACGCTGGGCCAGATCGCCTGTGGCACCGAACAGGAGAAGGGTGTCGTGCATGGCTCGAGTTTCGTGCGCTGGTGACATCGTTGTCAATCCGCCTTTTCTTGTATCCCGTGGGTGTTCCGCCAATGGCATGTCCACGGTTGCGATCGCTGGCGCGAGAATGGCCGACGCGTGAGCCGGGGCCGCAGCCCTGCCGCACGCTGTCCGCATGCCGGGCCGCTGGCGTCCCCGTGGTCGAAACCGTGAGCTCCCGATGGTGCCATGACCAAACGCCCGCGTGGCAGAATGTTTCGACTGTATTCGTATTCGGAAGATCGCTCCGGCCGCCGCCCGTGGCCACGAAAGTAACGAGGCAAGCGATGGCGGATGTGCAGTTCGATGCGGTGCGCAAGGTTTACGGCAACGGCCAGGTGGCCGTGCACGGAGCCAGTTTCGGGATAGCCGACGGCGAGCTGATGGTGCTGGTGGGGCCATCGGGCTGCGGCAAGTCCACGCTGCTGCGGATGGTGGCCGGACTGGAGGAAATCACTGCCGGCACGCTGTCCATCGGCGGGCGCGTGGTCAACGACGTCGCGCCGAAGGATCGTGACATCGCGATGGTGTTCCAGAGCTACGCGCTGTACCCACACATGACGGTGGCCGAAAACCTGGCCTTCGGCCTGAAGCTGCGCGGACACGGCAAGGCCGAGGTGGCGCGGCGGGTACAGGCCGCCGCCGACATGCTGGGGCTGGCCGGCATGCTCGACAAGCTGCCGCGCGCGATGTCCGGTGGACAACGCCAGCGCGTGGCGCTGGGCCGGGCGCTGGTGCGCGAGCCGGCGGTGTTTCTGCTCGACGAACCGCTGTCCAACCTCGACGCCAAGCTGCGCCATTCGGTACGCACCGAGATCGCGCAGCTGCACCGCAAGCTGGGCACGACGATGATCTACGTCACCCACGACCAGGTGGAGGCGATGACGCTGGGCCAGCGCATCGTGGTGCTCAACGAGGGCGTGGTCCAGCAGATCGACACACCAATGGCGCTGTATGAGCGCCCGGCCAATCTGTTCGTCGCCGGTTTCCTTGGCAGCCCGGCGATGAACGTGTTGCACGGCCGGCTGCTCGATGGCCCGCGATTGCAATTGCGGAACGACCGCGTGCTGGCACTGGATGGCGCAGCGGTGGCACGGGAATGGGCGGGGCGCGAGGTGGCGGTGGGTGTGCGCCCGGAACACCTGCAGCCGCTTGGCGAGGGCGAAACCGGCCAATTCGTGGCGACGGTGGAAGGTATCGAGCCGGTGGGCAACGAGATATTCGTCAACCTGGTGCTGGATGGCGCACCGCTGGTGCTGCGCGTGGCGCCGCGGCCGCTGCCGCCGGTGGGTGGCGAGCTGCCGCTGGTGCTGCGCGCCGACAAGTTGCATTTCTTCGATGCGGCGACCGGCATGCGGTTGCAGGCTGCCCCATGAACGGTTTTTCGTAGGGGCGATGCCAGTCGCGAGGGGGTATTCCCGGTGGTGCCCGGTGCGACTTGCGTCACTCCTGCAATGCTCTCGCACAGCATTGTTCTTGCGGGAGATTTTGCAATCTATCTGGCCAGCCCCTCGGCGAATGGCAGCACCTTCGCCGCGCTGCCGGCAATGCTCAGCCCTTCTTCGCCGGTATCCAAGGGCAACACCGCCAGCGCCAGTTCGCCGGCAGCGCTCACCAGCGTGCCGATGGCCTGTTCGTCTTTGCGGACTTCGTCGCCGGGTGCTGCGTCCGCAATGGTTTCCAGCAGGGTGGCCGCGCGCTTGGCCTTGCCGAGGAAGTGGGTGCGGGCGACGATTTCCTGCCCGGGGTAGCAGCCTTTCTTCACGCTGTAGGCCGCCAGCCGCTCCAGTCCCAGTTGCTGTGGCGTCCATTGCTCGCGCTGCGACGGGTCCAGCCGCGGCAGGCCGAAGCGCAGATCGGACTGGCGCCAGGCCAGTTCCGCCGCCACATCGTGTGTGGCGTTGCCGGCGGTGGACAGGCGCAGCGTGCGCGGGCACGCCGGGCTGCCGACATCCAGTTCGATCGTGCCGTCATCCAGCCGGGCAAGGGCTGCGCCCGTTGCGGCAACGGGTGGTTGGAATGCGCCCTCGACGGAAAGGTCGTCGGCCTGCTCGATGACCAGTTTGCGCCGGAAAACGAAGCGGCGCAGTTGTTCGGCCATCGTTTCGGCCTCGCCGTCGAGGCACACCAGCAGCAGGTGTGCCGCATCCAGCCGCAGCAACTGGAAAACCGCCAGGACGCGGCCCTTGGCGCTCAGCCATGTGCTCCAGTGCCAATGGCCATCGGCCAGCGCGGTTACGTCGCTGGCGAACTGGGCGTGGGCGAAGGCGATGGCGTCGGGGCCGGAAAGGCTCAGCATCTGCGGCTGGCGCAGCGTGCGGAAACCGTTGAAAGCGGGGGCGAGGTTGTCAGACACGTGAACGAGGACTAAAATTTGTGCGTTGCGAGACCGATGATGATAGGCCAAACAACCCCAACTCCCGAGTCCGGGTCCGAAGCTCCGCTGGAGCCGGAGAAGCAGCCGCTTCCCGGTGCTGCAACGGTGCCGGAGGAAATCGGCGGTCGCGGCGGACTGGATCCGGTGCGATATGGTGATTGGGAGAAAAACGGTCGCTGCATCGATTTCTGAGCAGCGTTAGCCAACGCGGCAACCCGCCGCCCAGCCGAGATAACGAGTCAGCGAATGGCGAACAGATCCCGCCCCCTTTCTCCGCACCTGCAGGTGTATCGCTGGCAGATACAGATGGCCACCTCGATCCTGCATCGAGCCACCGGCATCGTACTGTCCGTGGGCGCCCTGATCATTGCCGGCGGCCTGCTCGCCCTGATGATGGGCCCCGAATCCTGGAACTGCTTCACCACCCACGCCAGCGCGTGGTACGGCAAGGTGATCCTGTTCGGCTGGACCTGGTGCTTCGCCTACCACCTGTGCAACGGCATCCGTCACATCGTGCAGGACTTCGCCATCGGCTACGCCAAGGCGAGCTTCATCCGCAGCAGTTGGATGTCGGTGATCGGCTCGCTGGTCATCACTGCACTGATCTGGGCCTACGTCTGCTGCTTCGGAGGTGCCGCATGAGCAAGTACCGCACCCCCCTGAAGAACGCCCGCGGCCTCGGCAGCGCCAAGTCCGGCACCGTGCACTTCATCCACCAGCGTCTGACCGCCACCGCGCTGGTCGCGCTGACCATATGGTTCCTGTGCTTCGTGCTGAGCCTGATCGGCGCCGACTACGTGACCGCGGTGACCGCCGTGGCCAAGCCGTGGAACGCGATCGCGCTGGTCGGCTTCCTGGTCGCCATGTTCTGGCACGCGCAGCTCGGCCTGCAGGTCGTGCTGGAGGATTACATCCACAACTCGTTGCTGGCCTTGGCCCTGCAGACCACGGTCAAGTTCGTCGCCGTGCTCGGCGCGATCGTCAGCATCTTCGCGGTCGCCCGCGTCGCGCTTGGGAACTGATACATGTCCGCTTACAACATCACCGAACACAAGGTCGACATGTTTGATGTGGTGGTCGTCGGCGCCGGCGGCGCCGGTCTGCGCGCGACCTTCGGCCTGGCCCAGAAGGGCCTGCAGACCGTCTGCATCACCAAGGTATTCCCGACCCGCTCGCATACCGTGGCCGCGCAGGGTGGCATCGCCGCCGCGCTGGCCAACATGGGCGAGGACGACTGGCGCTACCACTTCTACGACACCGTCAAGGGCGGTGACTGGCTGGGCGACCAGGACGCCATCGAGTACATGTGCCGCGAGGCCATTCCCTCGGTGATCGAGCTGGAGCACTACGGTGTGCCATTCAGCCGCACCGAGGACGGCAAGATCTACCAGCGTCCGTTCGGTGGCATGACCACCAAGTACGGCGAAGGCCCGTCCGCGCAGCGCACCTGCGCCGCCGCCGACCGTACCGGCCACGCCATGCTGCACACGCTGTACCAGCAGTCGCTGGCGCACGACGCGCGCTTCATGATCGAGTACTTCGCGCTCGACCTGATCTTCGACGACGAGGGCGTCTGCCGCGGCGTGCTGGCGCTGGACATGGCCGAGGGCACGCTGCACCTGTTCCGCGCCCACGGCGTGGTGCTGGCCACCGGCGGCTACGGCCGCGCCTACTTCAGCGCCACCTCGGCGCACACCTGCACCGGCGACGGCGGCGGTCTCGTGGCCCGTGCCGGCCTGCCGCTGCAGGACATGGAGTTCGTGCAGTTCCACCCGACCGGCATCGCCGGCGCGGGCGTGCTGATCACCGAAGGGGTGCGCGGCGAGGGCGGCATCCTGCTGAACAAAGACGGCGAACGCTTCATGGAGCGCTACGCACCGCACTACAAGGACCTGGCCTCGCGCGACGTGGTCAGCCGTTCGATGACCATCGAGATCCGCGAAGGCCGCGGCGTCGGCGAGCACAAGGACCACATCCTGCTCGACCTGACCCACCTCGGCCCGGGCGTGATCGACGAGAAGCTGCCGGGTATCGCCGAGAGCGCGAAGATCTTCGCCGGCGTGGACGTGCACAAGCAGTCGATCCCGGTGATCCCGACCGTGCACTACAACATGGGCGGCATCCCCACCAACTACCACGGCGAGGTGGTGCGCAAGGTCGGTGACAACCCCGATGCGGTGGTGCCGGGTCTGTACGCCATCGGCGAGGCCGCCTGCGTGTCGGTGCATGGCGGCAACCGCCTGGGCTCCAACTCGCTGCTCGACCTGGTGGTGTTCGGCCGCGCCGTGGCCAACCGCTGTGCCGAGACGATCAAGCCGGGAGCGCCGCACAAGCAGCTGCCGTCCGACGCCTGCGACAAGGCGCTGGGGCTGCTGGACAAGTTGCGCCACGCCAGCGGCGACACCCCGACCGCGGTCATCCGCGACCGCATGCAGCGCACGATGCAGGCCGACGCCGCGGTGTTCCGCACCAGCAAGACGCTGGCCGAGGGCTGCGTGAAGATGGCCGAGGTGTTCGATTCGTTCCAGGACGTCAAGGTTTCCGACCGCTCGCTGGTCTGGAACTCGGACCTGATCGAGACCTACGAGCTGAACAACCTGCTGCTCAACGCGGTGGCGACGATCAACTCGGCCGAGCAGCGTCACGAGAGCCGCGGCGCCCACGCCCACGAGGACTACCCGGACCGCGACGACGTCAACTGGCAGAAGCACACGCTGGTCACCGTCGACGAAAAGGGCAAGTGCAGCTTCGACTACCGTCCGGTGCACATGTACACGCTCACCGACGACGTCGGCGTCGTGCCGCCGAAGCCGCGCGTCTACTGATCCGGGGAACCTACGAACATGGCTGAATTTGCACTTCCGAAGAATTCCCGGATCACCCAGGGCAAGCATTTCCCGGCCCAAGGCGGAGGGAAGAACCTGCGTACCTTCAAGGTCTATCGCTGGAGCCCGGACGACGACCAGAACCCGCGTACCGATACCTACGAGATCGACCTCGACGCGTGCGGCCCGATGGTCCTGGACGCGCTGATCAAGATCAAGAACGAGATCGACCCGACCCTGACCTTCCGCCGCTCCTGCCGTGAGGGCATCTGCGGTTCGTGCGCGATGAACATCGACGGCACCAACACGCTGGCCTGCACCCGCGCGATCAGTGACTGCGGCAAGGCCGAGGTGCCGATCTACCCGCTGCCGCACATGGAAGTGGTCAAGGACCTGGTGCCGGACCTGACCCACTTCTACGCGCAGTACGCCTCGATCAAGCCGTGGATCCGCACCCAGACCCCGGCGCCGTCGGACCGCGAGCGCCTGCAGTCGCCGGAAGACCGCAAGAAGCTCGACGGCCTGTACGAGTGCATCCTGTGCGCCTGCTGCTCGACCTCGTGCCCGAGCTACTGGTGGAACGGCGAGCGCTACCTCGGCCCGGCGATCCTGTTGCAGGCCTACCGCTGGATCATCGATTCGCGCGACGAGGACACCGGCGCCCGCCTGGACGACCTGGAAGATCCGTTCAAGCTGTACCGCTGCCACACCATCATGAACTGCGCCCGCACCTGCCCGAAGGGGCTGAACCCGGCGCTGGCGATCGCCGAGATCAAGAAGCTGATGATGGCGCGCCGCGCCTGATCCAGCGGCGTGCGCAAGGCGTGCGTGCCTTGCGGCTTTGGCGGCACCGGCCTTCGGGTCCGGTGCCGTTTTGTTTCTGCCGTGGTCTGGCCGCGGCATACAGGACAGGTGGACATGAGCCCGGATGAAGAAGTCGAATTGAAGAAACTGCGCTGGCGCTGCCGGCGCGGCATGCGCGAACTGGACCAGTTGTTCGGCCGCTATCTCGACCGCTGCTGGCGGCAGGCACCTACGCCGGAGCGCGCGGTTTTCCTGCAGCTGCTGGACACCGAAGACGACAAGCTGTGGCGCTGGTCGATGGGCTACGAGGCTTGTCCGGATGCGCAGCAGGCGCAACTTCTCGAATACATCCGCACCCTTCCGCCATGAGTGGCGGCCCTCGCGCTGGTTGACCTGCGCGCTGATATTGCTGGGTCTGCTGGCGGCACTCTCGTTGTTGAACTGCGGGTTGGAAGCCGCCATGGCATGGCCGGCGGCGTTGGCCGCCCCGTGCGGGAGCCTGTGGCTGGCAAGGCGTGAAGCGGCCCGTCCGGTCCGCCACCTGTTGCTGGCGCCGGCATCGGCCAGCATCGATGGCGAGGTGGTGGAAACGCCGGAACTGCTCGAATACGGGCCACTGGCAGTTCTGCGCTGGCGCATGGGGAAGCATCGCGGGCAACTGGTGTTCTGGCCGGACACGCTGCCACGCGCGCAGCGACGTGAACTGCGACTGGCCGTGCGCGCCATGGCCGTTTCCCGTTAGCCGGTGACAATGGCAACATGGCGCGACCTAAACGGCACATGCGCATGTTCAGACCCTTACCTGTCGCAATCGGATTGCGCTATCTGCGCGCCAAGCGCCGCAACGGCTTCATCTCCTTCATCTCGCTGGCCTCGATCCTCGGCATCGCGCTCGGAGTGACGGTGCTGATCACCACGCTGGCGGTGATGAGCGGTTTCCAGAAGGAAATCCGCGACCGCCTGCTGCAGATGTCGGCCCACGCCACGGTCAGTGCCGATGGCGAGGCGATGACCGATTGGCAGCACGCGGTGGACGTGGCGATGAAAGACCCGCGCGTGGCCGGCGCGGCGCCCTACATCGAGATACAGGGCATGCTGGCCGGCCCGCGCGTGCAGGGCGCGGTGGTGCAGGGCGTCGACCCGGCGCTGGAACCGAAGGTGTCGGTGCTGGGCGAGAAGATGCAGAAAGGCTCGCTGGACAGCCTGCAGCCGGGCGAGTTCAACATCCTGCTCGGCAAGGAGCTGGCGCTCTGGATCGGCGTGGACGTGGGTGACAGCGTGGTCGCGACGCTGGCCGAAATACAGGGCACCCCGGCCGGCGCGATGCCGCGCACCAAGCGCTTCAAGGTCAGCGGCATCTTCGAGGCCGGTTCCAACGAAATCGACCGCGGCGTGGCCTTCGTCAACATGGGCGACCTGGAGCGGGTGCTGCGCACCGAGGGCGCCACCGGCGTGCGCCTGAAGCTGCACGACATGGATCAGGCCTATGTCGTGGCGCGCGACCTCGCATTGAACCTGGCCGGCTACTACCGGGTGATGGACTGGACCCAGCAGAACGCCAATCTCTACCACTCGCTGCGCATGGAAAAGACGGTGATGGGCATCCTGCTGTCGCTGATCATCCTGATGGGCGCCTTCACCCTGGTGAACTCGCAGGTGATGCTGGTCACCGACAAGCAGGCCGACATCGCCATCCTGCGCACGCTGGGCCTGACCCCGGGCGGGGTGATGCAGGTGTTCATGGTGCAGGGCACGCTGATCGGCGTCATCGGCACGGTGCTGGGCGCCATTGGCGGGGTGACCCTGACCTTGAACCTGGAGCGCATCCTCGATGGCATCGAGACGCTGTTCAACATCACCCTGCTGCCGGAGGACGTGTACTACATCACCGGGCTGCCCACCGACATGCAGGCGTGGGACGTGACCGTCACGCTGCTCACCGCGTTGCTGATGAGCTTCCTGGCGACGTTGTACCCGGCCTGGCGCGCGGCGCGCACCCAGCCGGCGGAGGCGCTGCGTTATGAATGAGAACACTCGCATGGAATCGGTGATCCGCGCCGAAGGGCTGGGCAAGACCTACGCCGAGGGCAGGATGCATACGCCGGTGTTCGACGGGTTGGAGCTGGACGTGGCGCCGGGCGAAACCGTGGCCATCGTCGGCGCTTCCGGCGCCGGCAAGAGCACGCTGCTGCACCTGCTGGGAGGGCTGGATACCCCCACCGCAGGCGAGGTGTACGTGGCTGGCCAGCGCATGTCGGCCTTGTCCGACGCGCAGCGTGGGCGCCTGCGCAACCGTTCGCTGGGCTTCGTCTACCAGTTCCACCACCTGCTGCCGGAATTCACTGCACTGGAAAACGTGATGATGCCGGTGCTGCTGGGGGGCGCCGACGTGGACGCCGCCGGGCAGCGGGCGAAGGCCCTGCTGGAATCGGTGGGGTTGGGGCACCGGCTCGAGCACAAGCCGGGCGAGCTTTCCGGCGGCGAGCGCCAGCGTGCGGCGGTGGCGCGGGCACTGGTCAACCAGCCGGCCTGCGTGCTTGGCGACGAGCCCACCGGCAACCTCGACGACAAGACCGCCGCGACGGTGTTCGAGCTGATGCTGGAACTGAACCGGGCGCATCGCACCAGCCTGGTGCTGGTGACCCACGACCGCAGCCTGGCGCGCAAGCTGGAGCGGGTGCTGGAACTGCGCCAAGGGCGGTTGCACCAACTGGCGTGTTCCGAAGTGTGATCCGGCATCGCGGTTGAACACAGCGCCGGCCTTGCTTTCCGGTTCATGGCGGACGGCGGATGATCGTCATTTCGGGTGGTGGTCCAGATGATTCTTCCGCAAAGAGGAGCAATGCCATGAAGAAGATGCTTGTCGCGATGATGGCCGCCGCATTGCTGGGAGGCTGCGCGACCGCCGGGAAACTGAGCAGCGGTGAACGGCTGCAGCTGTACCGCACGCATGCCGGCGAACCGGTCAAGGATTTCCAGTATTTCGGCTCGCTCAACGGTTGGACGGAGCTGGGCGACAGTGCGCTGGCGGTATGGACGCGCCCCAGCCAGGCATGGCTGCTGGAACTGGGCGGGCCATGCATGGACCTGTCCTACGCGCCGGCGATCTCGGTGACCAACATGATGGGGCGCGTCTCGGCGCGCTTCGACCGGGTCATCGTGCATGGCGGCAGCCCCGGCCAGCACCTCCCGTGCCGGATCGAGAGCATCCGTCCACTCGACGTGAAGGCGTTGCGCACCTCGGAGCAGGAGTTGCGCGAGGCCAAGATCGCGGCGCGTGTCGAGGACCAGGAGTAGGTCGGGGTCGCCCGACACGCGGAATGGGTGGAATCAAGGTGTCGGGGGCGTGCCCCCGACTCCGAACTCCGACCTACGGACCCCGACCTACGGAGCCTCGGGGGCGACGTAGCCGGCGGGCTTTTCCGCGCCGCCACCGAACAGGAACTTGACCAGTTCTTCCTCGAGGAACGCGCGGTGCTTCGGATCGCGCGGTGACAGCCGGTTCTCGTTGATCAGCATGGTCTGGTGCGCCAGCCATGCCGCCCAGCCCTGCTTGCCGATGCTGGCGAAGATGCGCTGGCCCAGCTCGCCGGGGTAGGGCACGAAGTCCAGGCCTTCGGTTTCGCGTTGTTGGTATTGGCAGAAGACGGAGCGGGGCATGCGGTATTCCTGTCGTATCAGCGCGCCGGGTGGCGTTCCAGCAGTTTGCGGATCGGCGCCGGCAGGCCCAGCGAATCCAGTTCGGAGCGGGCCACCCAGCGCAGGTCGCCATTGTCGCCCACGCGCGCGTGCAGGGCGACCCTGCGCAGGTGCAACGGCTGCAGGTGCAGCCGGTAATGGCTGAAGGTGTGGACGATCAACGGCAATTCCTCGGCATTGTCGTAGTCGCCTTCGATGTTGCCGGCGAACCACTGGCGCAGTTCGGCATCGGTGTCGGCCTGCGGCAATGTCCACAATGAAGCCCAGATGCCGGTGGGCGGGCGCTTGCACAGCAGGATGCGGCCGCATGCGTCTTCCAGCAGCAACGCACTGGCCTCGCGCTCGGGCAGCACCTTGCTCGGCTTCGGCGTGGGCAGCGAATCCACCAGCCCCTGCGCCTGCGCGGCGCAGCCAGCGCGTACCGGGCACAGGATGCAGGCGGGATTGGTACGGGTGCACAAGGTGGCGCCGAAATCCATCTGCGCCTGCGTCCAGTCGGCCATGCGCCCCTGCGGCACCTGTTCGACGTGCTGCGCGGCCAATGCCCACAGTTGTTTCTCGATGACGGGCAGGCCCGGATAGCCGGCGATGCCGTGGTAGCGGGCCAGCACGCGCTTGACGTTGCCGTCGAGGATCGGGGACGGGTCGTTCCACGCCTGGCTGAGGATCGCGCCGGCGGTGCTGCGGCCGATGCCGGGCAGCGCCAGCAGCGCGTCGAGGTCGCGCGGCAGGTCGCCGTCGTGCAGTTCCACGCAGCGCTTGGCGGCGGCATGCAGGTTGCGTGCGCGGGCGTAGTAGCCCAGCCCGCTCCAATGCGCCATCAGCGTGTCGTTGTCGGCCGCGGCAAGGTCGGGCAGCGTCGGGAACGACTGCACGAAACACCGGAAATACGGAATGACCGTGGCGACCTGGGTCTGCTGCAGCATGATTTCCGAAAGCCATACCCGGTACGGCGTGCGCGGATGCTGCCAGGGCAGGTCGTGGCGGCCGTGGTGGGCGAACCAGGCCAGCAGGCGTTCGGCGAAAGTATCGTGTGGCTGGCTCATGGCGCGGGCGGCAATCATGAAACTGGAACCGTAGGAGCGACGCAAGTCGCGACCGGACTTTGTCGGGAAAGCCCATCGCGACTTGCGTCGCTCCTGCAGGAGATTTCAGACTCCCAGCGCCTCGGGCAGCAGCGCATCGACGAAGGCCTCCGGGTCGAACACGCGCAGGTCCTCGGGTCGTTCGCCGATGCCGGCGAATCGGATCGGGATGCCGAACTCGCGCGCCAGTGCGAACACCACGCCGCCCTTGGCGGTGCCGTCGAGCTTGGTCACCACCAGCCCGGTGACGTTGGCCGCGGCATGGAACTGGCGCAGCTGGTTCAGCGCGTTCTGGCCGGTGGTGCCGTCGATCACCATCAGCACCTCGTGCGGCGCGGTGGCGTCGATCTTGCCGAGCACGCGGCGGATCTTGCTCAGTTCATTCATCAGCCCGCTCTGGGTATGCAGGCGGCCGGCGGTGTCGGCGATCAGCACGCCGGTGCCACGCGCCTTGCCGGCTTGCAGCGCGTCGAACGCAACCGAGGCGGCATCGGCGTTCTGCCCCTGTGCCACCACGGCCACGCCGTTGCGTTCGCCCCACACCTGCAGTTGCGCCACGGCGGCGGCGCGGAAGGTGTCGCCGGCGGCCAGCATCAGGCTGTGGCCTTCGTCCTTGAAGCGCTTGGCAAGCTTGCCGATGGTGGTGGTCTTGCCGACGCCGTTGACGCCGACGGTGAGGATCACGAAGGGTTTGGCGTCGCGGTCGATGACCAGCGGTTTGGCAACCGGTTGCAGCAGCGCGATCAGGTCTGCGCGCAGTGCGGCGAGCAGGGCGTTGGCATCGGCGAATTCGCGTGCCTTCATGCGCTTGCGCAAGTCCTCGACCAGCGCGGTGGTGGCCGGTACGCCGACGTCGGCGGTGAGCAGGGCGGTCTCGATCTCGTCGAGCAGGTCGTCGTCCAGTTTCGGGTTGCGCGAGAACAGGCCGCCGAGGCTACGGCTGAAGGCGCTGTTGCGCAGGCGCTCGCGCCAGCCGGGCTTGCCGGCCGGGGCCGCCGGTGCGGCATTGGCGGGGATCAGGGCATCGTCGCTGCCCGGCGTGGTCGTTGCCGACGGCTCGAGCGGAGCAGATTGTTCCGGCTGGCTCGCGGCGTCGATGGCGTGGCTATCGGTGCCCGGCATTTCCCGTTCGGCGAACGAGGGGATATGGGCCGTTTCCTCGGAGGATGGCGATGTCGGCTGGTTTGCCGCCGGGGCGTCCTGGGGTTTCTTGCGACGGAAAAAACTGAGCATGGAGGCGATACCTGAGTAGGCGGTCATGCTACCACCGGCACTGGTGGCAGCTGCCCCAAGACGGCGGGGAAAGGCTAAAGTTGGCGCGTTTCCAGCCGATGGCATGGCATGACCCCGATTTCCTCCATTGCAGCTTCCGGCATGCGCGTGGCCGTGATGGGCGTGAAGACATCGGCGCACAACATCGCGGTGCAGCCGGTGAACCCGGTGGGGCCGAGGCAGGTGCTTGCGGTGCATGCGGTTGCCACCGGCGGTGTCCAAGCGCAGGTGGTCAACGGGGAAGGGCCACCGGACATGGTGGCCGACCTGCTGGAGGCCAAGACCTATGAACTGGCCTTCGCCGCCAATGCGATGGTGATCCGGCGTGAAGGCGAGATGCTGGGCAAACTGTTCGATGCGTTTGCCTGAAGCAAGCCGGTAGAAGCCCATCCTGGGCGCGGACGGGGATTTCCCGGGTTTTCCCTTCTTCTTACGGGAGGAGGTGCCCAAAGCGTGGATGTATGGGTGAAAAAACCAGGGTGTTCAAACCATCCGGACTGCGCTCGCTCCTCACCCCCAACCCCTCTCCCGCAGGGAGAGGGGCTTTGTGGCATCAGGCCGACAGTTCCAGCAGCAGCTTGTTGAGCCGGCGCACGTAGGCGGCCGGGTCCTTCAGGCCGTCGCCGGCGGCCAGTGCGGCCTGGTCGAACAGCACGCGGGCCAGGTCGTCGAAGCGATCCATGTCCGGCTCGGCGTCGAGCTTTTCGATCAGCGGGTGGCCCGGGTTGAACTCGAACACCGGCTTGCTCTCGGGCACCTTCTGTCCGCTGGCTTCCAGTATCTGGCGCATCTGCAGGCCGAGATCCTGCTCGCCGATGGCGAGGATCGCCGGCGAGTCGGTCAGGCGGTGGGAGACGCGCACCTCGGCCACGTCCCCGCCGAGCGCGGTCTTGATGCGCGTGGCCAGCCCTTCCTTGGCCTTGGCGGTTTCTTCCTGCGCCTTCTTTTCCTCCTCGGTATCCAGCGTGCCGAGGTCGAGGTCGCCGCGCGCCACGTCCACGAACGACTTGCCGTCGAACTCGTGCAGGTAGCTCATCAGCCATTCGTCGATGCGGTCGGTCATCAGCAGCACTTCGATGCCCTTCTTGCGGAACACCTCCAGGTGCGGGCTGTCCTTGACCTGCAGGTGGCTCTCGCCGGTGAGGTAGTAGATCTTGTCCTGGCCTTCGACCATGCGCCCGACGTAATCGGCCAGCGCCACGCCCTGCTCGCCGCTGGCGTCATGGGTGGAGGCGAAGCGCAGCAGGCCGGCGATCTTCTCGCGGTTGCCGAAATCCTCGGCCGGGCCTTCCTTCAGCACCTGGCCGAACTCCTTCCAGAAGCTGGCGTAATCCTCGGGCCGGTCCTTTGCCAGCTTCTCCAGCATGTCCAGCGAACGCTTGGTCAGTGCCGACTTCATCGAGTCGATCACCGGGCCGGACTGCAGGATCTCGCGCGAGACATTCAGCGGCAGGTCGGCCGAATCGACCACGCCCTTGATGAAGCGCAGGTACAGCGGCAGGAACTGCTCGGCCTGGTCCATGATGAAGACGCGCTGCACGTACAGCTTCAGGCCCTTGGCAGCGTCGCGCTGGTACAGGTCGAACGGTGCGCGGCCGGGGGTGTACAGCAGCGAGGTGTACTCCAGCTTGCCCTCGACCTTGTTGTGGCTCCATGCCAGCGGGTCGCTGAAGTCATGGGCGATGTGCTTGTAGAACTCGGTGTATTCCTCGTCCGTGATCTCGGACTTGGACCGGGTCCACAGCGCATTGGCCTTGTTGACCGCTTCCCACTCCGGGGCCTCGGGCTTGTCCTCGCCGTTGTGTTCCTTCTGCAATTCGATCGGCAGGCCGATGTGGTCCGAATACTTCTTGACCAGCCCGCGCAGCTTCCAGCCATCGGCGAAGTCTTCCTCGCCGTCTTTCAGGTGCAGCACGATGCGGGTGCCGCGCTCGGGCTTGTCGATGCCCTCGACCTCGAACTCGCCTTCGCCGCGCGAGGACCAGTGCACGCCCTCGCTGGCCGGCAACCCGGCGCGGCGGCTGTACACGTCCACCTGGTCGGCGACGATGAAGGCCGAATAGAAGCCCACGCCGAACTGACCGATCAGGTTGGCGTCCTTCTTCTGGTCGCCGGACAGGTTCTTCAGGAACTCGGCGGTACCGGACTTGGCGATGGTGCCGAGGTGGGCGATGGCCTCCTCGCGGCTCAGGCCGATGCCGTTGTCGTCGATGGTCAGGGTGCGCGCGGCCGGGTCGGCCTCGATGCGGATGCGCAGCGGCGCGCCGCCTTCCAGCAGCTCCGGCCGGGTCAGCGCCTCGAAGCGCAGCTTGTCGGCGGCGTCGGCGGCATTGGAGACCAGCTCGCGCAGGAAGATTTCCTTGTTCGAGTACAGCGAGTGGATCATCAGGTGCAGCAGCTGCTTCACCTCGGTCTGGAAACCGCGGGTTTCCTTCTGGGTTGCGGCGGTCATCGTCAGGTTTGCTCCGTGGGTTGCCCGGGCCGCGCGCGGCGGCCGATGGATCACGGGTATGGGCGGGGCGGCGGATTTCAAGATTTCCGTAGGGGAATGGCGGGTTCGGCTTATCATGCCGGCCCCGTCCCATCGGCCTCTGTGCATGTCCCGTCCCCCACGCTCTTCCGGCCCAGCCTCACGGCTTCCCGCGCAGGGAGGGGCAGGGCAGGTGCGCATCATCGGCGGGCGCTGGCGCAACACGCGGCTGCAGGTGCCGCAGGTACAGGGCCTGCGCCCGACCAGCGACCGCGTGCGCGAGACCCTGTTCAACTGGCTGATGCCGAAGCTGCCCGGCGCGCGGGTGCTGGACCTGTTCGCCGGCAGTGGTGCGCTGGGGCTGGAAGCAGTGTCGCGCGGCGCCGCGTCGGCGCAGCTGGTCGAGCGCGATCCGGCGTTGGTGGCGGCGCTGCGTGGCGTGGTGGAGCGGCTGGGCGCGCAGGCGCAGGTGCAGGTGACCGCCGGCGATGCCTTGCGCTGGCTGGAAACCGCGCCGCCCATGCAGGCCGACATCGTGTTCGTCGACCCGCCGTTCGCCACTGGCTTGTGGGCGCCGGTGTTCGAACTGCTGCCGCGGCATCTGGCTGAAGGCGCATGGCTGTACGTGGAATCGCCGGCCGGGGCGGTGCCGCAGGTGCCGCCGGGCTGGCAGCCGCATCGCGAAGGCGGCACCCGCGATGTGGCCCATGCCCTGTACCGGCGCGCCACTGCTACACTCCGCGGTGACCTGAACGCGACTCCGTCCGCATGACTTCGCCCAACCCCCGCATCGCTGTCTATCCGGGCACGTTCGACCCGATCACCAACGGTCATATCGACCTGGTGCACCGGGCCGCGCCGCTGTTCGAGAAGATCATCGTGGGCGTGGCGCAGAGCCCGTCGAAGGGGCCGACGCTGCCGCTGGAGCTGCGCGTGGAACTGGCGCGCGAGGCGCTGTCGCGCCACGACAACGTCGAGGTGGTCGGCTTCGACACGCTGCTGGCGCATTTCGTGCGCGCGGTGCACGGCGGCGTGCTGCTGCGCGGCCTGCGCGCGGTGTCCGATTTCGAATACGAATTCCAGATGGCGAGCATGAACCGCCACCTGATCCCGGAGGTCGAGACCCTGTTCCTGACCCCGTCCGAACAGCACAGCTTCATTTCCTCCTCGCTGGTGCGCGAAATCGCCCGGCTCGGGGGCGACGTGTCCGGTTTCGTGCCGGCCACGGTGCTGGAGGCGCTGCGCAAGGCCCGGCAGGCCCGCGCGGGCCACTGAATCCCCCAACAGCCACAACGAACCGAAAGTCAGAGGGAGACGAACCATGAAGAACACGATGCGCGTGATGCTTGCCGCTTCGCTGGTGCTGGGCTTCACCGCCTGCAACAAGCAGGAGGCCGCCCCGGTCGCCGATGCACAGCAGGCGCTGGTGGCGCCGGCCAAGGACGACGACGCCGGCTGGCGCAAGTACCTGCAGGCCGTGGCCGTGCAGAACATGGGCAACATCAGCAACAACCCGTTCCTGTACTACCTGTCGCCGGAATCGGACCCGGAGTTCGATGCCAAGTACCAGCGCCAGGTCGAAAGCGCCGCTGCCGCCATCGGTCGCGGCGTGTCGCCGGGCAACATGCTGGCCTTTGGCTCCTCGGCATCGGCGAAGATGGCCGACCTGATCGAGACCTCGTTCAAGGACGTGCAGGCCGATTCGATGAAGGGCGTGCGCGTGGTGTTCATCGGTGATGCTGCCGACAATGCCCGCGTGCAGACCATCGTCCAGCCCACTGGCGCCGACTACATCTTCGTCGAAGCCAAGTGATGCAATGGTGCGGGGCCGCGTCCGCGCGGTCCCGCCTTTGCCGCGGCGTCATCCCCGCACGAATGGGGGCGCCCGCGGCAGGCACGGAACAACAGGAGCGACGAACCGGGCCCGCGCCCGTTGAAACGCTCCTCCCGCGTCCGCGGGAACGGCAGTCCAGGCAATGTCCCTCAAAATCAACGAGCTCTGCGTCAACTGCGACGTCTGCGAGCCAGCCTGTCCGAACAAGGCGATCTCGATGGGCGAGACGATCTACGTGATCGACCCGGCCCGCTGCACCGAATGCGTCGGTCACTTCGACGAGCCGCAATGCGTGGTGGTGTGCCCGGTCGAGTGCATCGATCCCGATCCGGACATCGTCGAAACCCATGAGCAACTGCTGGCCAAGCTGTACGGCCTGCAGCGCGACCATCCCGAACTCTACGAACCGGAGAACCCGACGGAATGAAACACGTTGCCCGCTCCCTGCTGCTGTTCGCCCTGCTGCTGGCACCCGCCACCTGGGCTGCCGAGGATGCGCCCGCGCGTGCCGTCCATCCCGACGGTGCGGCGATCGCCAGCGGCCACGCGCTGGCCACGCAGGCCGGCATGGAGATCCTGGCCAAGGGCGGCAATGCGTTCGACGCCGCGGTCGCGGTGTCCTCGACGCTGGCGGTGGTCGAGCCGATCAGCTCCGGCCTGGGCGGCGGCGGGTTCTTCCTGCTGCATGACGCGGCCACCGGCAAGGACGTGATGCTCGATGCACGCGAAACCTCGCCGGCGGCGGCCACGCCAGAGCGCTTCCTCGACAAGGCCGGCAACCTCGACCGCGACCGCTCGGTCAACGGCCCGTGGTCGGCCGGCATTCCCGGCCTGCCGGCGATGCTGGTCAAGGTCGCCGGCGAGCATGGCCGCCTGCCGCTGGCCGAGTCGCTGGCGCCGGCCATCCGCATCGCCAGCGAGGGCTTCCCGGTCTATGAGCGCATGGCCCGCGGCTACGCCATGCGCCGCGAGGTGATGGAGCGCTATCCCGGTACCCGCGAGGTCTACCTGCGCAACGGCCGTCCGATCGCCGAGGGCGACATCTTCAAGCAGCCGGAACTGGCGCACACGTTGCAGCTGCTGGCCGACAAGGGCTTCGACGGCTTCTACCGCGGCGAGACCGCGAAGAAGCTGCTGGCCGGGGTGAAGAAGGCCGGCGGCCAGTGGACCGCCGAGGAACTGGCCGGCTACACGGTCAAGGCGCGCGAGCCGATCGTGTTCGACTACCGCGGCTGGAAGATCACCACCGCGCCGCCGCCGTCCTCCGGCGGCATCGCGCTGGCGTCGATGCTGCAGATCCTCGAAGGCTGGGACCTGGACGCGCTGGACGAGGCCCACCGCGCCCATCTGGTGGTGGAAGCGATGCGCCGCGCCTACCGCGACCGCACCTTCTTCCTCGGTGACCCGGATTTCGTGCAGATCCCGCAGAAGGTGCTGACCAGCCGCGACTACGCGCAAGGCCTGCGCGCGACCATCCACCCGGAAAAAGCCACGCCCAGCGACCTGCTGTCGGGTAACCCGACGCCGCTGGAGGACGACGAGACCACGCATTTCTCGATCATCGACGGCGAGGGCAACCGCGTCGGCGCCACGCAGACGGTGAACCTGCTGTACGGCTCGGGCTTCATCCCGGCCGGCACCGGCGTGCTGCTCAACAACGAGATGGACGACTTCGCGCTCAAGCCCGGCACGCCCAACGCGTTCGGGGTGATGGGCTACGCGGCCAACGCGCCGAAGCCGGGCAAGCGCATGCTCAGCTCGATGACGCCAACCTTCATGGAGAACGCCGACAAGGTCATCGTGCTCGGCACTCCGGGCGGCAGCCGCATCATCACGATGGTGCTGCTGGGCATCCTCGGCTACGACGCCGGGCTGGACGCACAGCAGGTTGCCGCGCTGCCGCGTTACCACCACCAGTGGCTGCCGGACGTGGTCGGTGCCGAAAGCGGCGCGTTCACGCCGGAAACGGTGAAGCAGCTGCAGGCGATGGGCCACAGGATCGACCTGCCCGGCGACAGCGCCGAAGGCGGGCGCGGCTCCAGCCACGTATGGGGCAACCTGCAGACGGTGGAATGGGACCGCCGCGACAACACCCTGCGCGGCGGCAGCGACCCGCGCAACCCGGTGGGCAGCGCCGAGGTGCGCAGGACCGGGCAGGGCGACTGAAACCCGCCATTGAAACCCGCCATGTCGGCAAGGGCGCGGCACGCTGCGCTCTTGCCGATTTCATGTGACGGCTTGCAAATATTTAACGCGACGCCGTTAGAATTTTTCACATGAAACTATGGTCGATCCGTGGCAACAGCCAGAAGCTGGACGGGGGCGCGATGTTCGGCAACGCGCCCAAGGCGATGTGGGGCAAGTGGGCGCCGGCCGACGAGGCCAACCGCATAGAGCTGGCATGCCGGGCGCTGCTGGCCAGCCCGCTGGGCGGCAAGACGGTGCTGTTCGAGACCGGCATCGGCGCGTTCTTCGAACCGAAGCTGCGGGAGCGTTACGGCGTGCAGGAACCGCAGCACATCCTGATCGACTCGCTGCGCGAGGCCGGCTTCGAGCATGAGGACATCGACGTGGTGGTGCTCAGCCACCTGCACTTCGACCATGCCGGCGGCCTGCTGGCGCCCTGGTCGGAGGGACGTGCGCCCGAGCTGCTGTTTCCCAATGCCACCTTCGTGATTGGCGCCGCGCATTGGGAGCGCGCGCGGCATCCGCATCCGCGCGACCGCGCCAGCTTCATCCCGGAATTGCCGGGCTTGCTGGAAGCCAGCGGGCGGCTGGAAATCGTGTCGGGCGAACATTCGCAGGCGCTGGGCGACTCCGTGCGTTTCAGCTTCAGCGACGGCCACACGCCGGGGCTGATGCTGGCCGAGATCGTCGGCCCGGCGCAGGTGGACGGCCAGCCGCATGGTGGCGTGGTGTTCTGCGCCGACCTGATCCCCGGCCGTTCGTGGGTGCACGTGCCGATCACGATGGGCTACGACCGCAATGCGGAACTGCTGATCGACGAGAAGCGCGCGTTCCTGGAGGACAAGTTGGCGCGCAACGTGCACCTGTTCTTCACCCACGACCCGCAGTGCGCGATGGCGCAGGTGGTGCGCGACGACAGGGGCCGCTTCGGCACCGCCCACGAACTGCCGGAACTGAGGGCGCACGTGCCGGGCATGGCGTGACCTACCTGGCGTAGGAGCGACGCGAGTCGCGACTGGGTTTTCCCGGTGAAGCTCTGTCGCGACTCGCGTCGCTCCTACATTGGTTGTGTCGGGGTCGAGGCGCCTCAGCTGACGCGGGTCCCGAAGATGCGGTCGCCTGCATCGCCCAGGCCGGGCAGGATGTAGCCCTTTTCGTTGAGCTGCTCGTCGATGGCCGCGGTATAGACCTCCACGTCGGGGTGTGCGGCCTCCAGCGCCTTCAGGCCTTCCGGTGCCGCGACCAGGAAAATGCCCTTGATCTCGCGGGAGCCGGCGCGCTTGAGCATGTCGATGGTGGCGATCAGGGTGCCGCCGGTGGCCAGCATCGGGTCGAGGATCAGCGCATCGCGCTCTTCCAGTCGGCCGGTCAGGCGCTCGAAGTAGGGTACCGGCTGCAGGGTTTCCTCGTCGCGCTGCAGGCCGACCACGCTCACGCGCGCGGTGGGGATCAGCGCCAGCACGCCGGGCAGCATGCCCAGGCCGGCGCGCAGGATCGGCACCAGGGTGATCTTGGCGCCGGCGATCTTCTTCACCGGCACTGGGCCGGCCCAGCCCGGCATCGTCTCGGTGGTCAGTTCCAGGTCGGCCGTCGCCTCATAGGCGAGCAGGGTGCCCAGCTCGGTGACCAGTTCACGGAAGTCCTTGGTGTTGAGGCCGGCGTTGCGCAGCAGGCCGATCTTGTGTTGCACGAGGGGATGGCGGACTTCGACGGTCTTCATGGCGGGGGCAGGGCGACGGGAGATGCGGGAAGTCTGCATGAAACTTCATGACCCCACAAAGCAGAAAGCCGGCATGGGCCGGCCTTCCGCGTGGAGCGTGGCGATGCTGCCGATCAGAACGCCCAGCGCATGACCAGTTGGTAGCTCGGGCCGGCTTCTTCGGTTTCCAGCTCGTACTCGTCGTAATCGCGGGCGAGCTGGTCCTGCAGGGTGTCGAACTTGTCGAAGAATTCGTCCTTGCTCGCATCCAGCAGGTTGTTGGCGCTCAGGCGCACCGACACGCTCTTGCCGAAGCGTTTCTCGACGAACACGTCCAGTTCGCCGCCGTAGCGGATCAGGACTTCCTCGCCCAGCACGCGCGTGCAGGCATCGCCCTGCTTGCGGTAGGTCGCGCCGAAGCTCGCGCCCAGCGTCGGCAAGTCGTGGATGAAGCCGATGTTGTAGACGGACTTGGCCTGGTCGTTGAACCGGCGTTGGCCCATGAAATCGTCGACCTCGGACTTCACCCACGAGTAGTTGGCGAAGACGCCGGTGTTTTCCAGGCCGATGGCCGACAGCGGGGTGGACAGGTCGAATTCGAAACCGTAGACCTTGCCGTCGCCGACGTTGGACGAGGTGTAGAGCCAGCTTTCCGCAGGTTCCTGCGCCATCGCATCGGCCAGATCAATGGCATCGCCGTCCTCGATCATCTCTTCCCAGGTGTCCTGCATCTCTTCGCTGGGCTCGCCGGTGTTGACGACCTCGATGAGGTTCTTGACGTCGCGATAGAAGAAATTCAGGCCGACCACGCCCTTGCGGCCGAGGCGGTGTTCGAGGCCGAGGTCGAGGCCGTTGGCGGTCTCCGGCGCCAGGTCCGGGTTGCCGATGTAGTCGTTGTCGCCGAACTCGCCGTCCAGCAGGGCGGGCAGCAGCTCATTGAAGTTCGGGCGCTTGACGGTCCTGGCCAGCGACAGGCTGATGCGGTCCGCGTCGCCCAGGTTCCAGCGCAGGTTCACCGACGGCAGCAGTTCGTTGTAGTCCTTGCTGACGCGGCCTTCGCTTTCCTCGTCCTCGAGGTATTCCACGTCGGACCTGGTGGCTTCGTAACGCAGGCCGGCTTCCCATGAGAAGGCCTCGCCCTTGCCGCTGAGCATGACGTACGGGTCGAGGCGCCTTTCCTCGATCACCGACGCCACGCTGCCGTCCAGCGTGTAGTCCGCCAGGGAACCCGGGGTCTCGTCTTCCGCCTCGGCTTCCCACTCGTGGCTGACGAGAAGGCCTTCGCGCTTCTTCATGCGGTAGTCCACGCCGAATTCCAGCTCGGCGTTGCCAAGCGGGCGAGCATGGGTCAGCCGGAAACCGGTTTCGGAATCCTTGGCGGAAACGGATTCGGCCTCGTAGGCGGTTTCGTCCCATTCGGCATCGGCGGGGATGCTCCAGGTGTCGTCCCAGTTCTGCGCGCCGCTGACGTAAACGTGCTCGCCCTCGGTGGTGGCTTGCGAATTCTCGAAGCGCGCATGGTCCACGCTCAGCGAGGTGGTGCCGCCTCCCATGTCGAACCTGTATTCGGCGCCGATGCCGTAGTTCTTCTGGTCGTACGGGTCCAGGCCCGGCACGCGCAGGTTGATGGTTTCGTCGTCGTCCAGTTCCTCTTCGAACGACACTTCGGTGACGTCGCGGTCGGTCTTGACGTAGAAGGCGTCGATGCTGAAGCGGCCGCTGTCGCCGACATCCGCGGTGTAGGACAGGTTGGCCGAGTAGTCACGGCCGTCCTTCACTTCGGTCTGGTTCTCCCAGCTGACCTTCTCTTCCCGGGTGTTGTCGGTGAAGCGGTCGGAGCGCTTGAATTTTCCGCGATAGCGGTCCTGCACGTTGATCCCGGCCAGCAGGCGGCCACCCAGCGCCTCGAACGAGGTCACGGCGCCGAAGGTCGGGTTGATCTCGCCATCGTCCCAGCGGTTCACGCCGACGCGGATGTAGCTGCCGGTGAATTCATAGGCATCGCGCAGCACGATGTTGATCGCGCCGGCCATCGCATCGCCGCTGCGGTTGGCGCTGGCGCTGCGCTTGATCTCGATGTGGTCCACCATTTCGGCCGGGATGCGGTCGACGTAGAACGAACGGTCGTCGCCGGCGCCCGGCACCTTCTTGCCGTTGATCAATACCTGTGTGTAGCCGCCGCCGAGGCCGCGCAGCTGCACGCCGTCGTACTCCATGATGTCCGAACCGACGAAGCCGACGCCGGGTACGCGCTTGAGCATGTCGCCGACCGTGTTCGGCTCGAAGCGCTGGAAGTACTCCAGGTCGTAGACCAGGGTCGGCGCGATGTCGTCGGTGCGGTCCCGGTAGGTGATCTCGGCCTGCACCACGACGGTGTCCAACTGCTTCGGCTCGCCGCTGGCCGCGGCCGAACCATCCGGGGCGAGGGCCTGGGCAAACGCGGCGCCGGCCGGCAGCAGGGCGGCGCAGGCAAGGGCTTGCGACAGGCGCAGGGCCAAGGTGTTGCGTTTCATCGGGTGGAAGTTCCGTGGGTGTGAATGAACGGAACTTTCACCGCCGGGAATGGCAATGATGTGACAGGAGCGGCGGGTGATGACCAGTGCGTGTCGGTTCTCCGGATTGTCACATCCGGGTCATACGATGCGCGACCGACTCTCCCTGCGCATCGAGGAACCCCATGACGCCGCGTTGTTCATTCCGCCTGTTGCCGGTGCTGTTGTTGTTGCCGCTTGTGGCCTGTTCGGTCACGCCCGCCGTGGCCGACCGCGAGCCGGACCAGTACGACGCCGACGATGTGCTGCTGCGCGACCATGAGGTGCCGCACGTGGTGGTGCGCGAGGCCTTCGTGACCGCGGCCACTCCCGCGGAGAACATCGACTCGCCGGCCAGTTGGCTGCAGGACGGCAAGCGCATGCTGGTGGCCACCGCCAAGGCCACCGATGCGCTGGTGGTCTACGACGGCGACAGCGGCCGGCGCCTGCGCACGCTGGGCGGCCCCGGCAAGGCACTGGGCCAACTGCAGCGCCCCAATGGCGTGGCAACCATCGACGACCGCTATCTGTTCGTGGTCGAGCGCGACAACCGCCGTGTGCAGATGTTCGCGTTGCCGGAATTCACCCCGCTGCTGGCCTTCGGCGGGGATGCCCTGCAGCAGCCCTACGGCCTGTGGGTGCGGGCGAAGGATGAGGGCTACGAGGTGCTGGTCAGCGACGCCTACATGGCCGGCGAGGACGCCAATGGTGACGACGTCGTGCCGCCGCTGGAGCAACTGGATCGCCGTTTCCGCCGCTATGCGGTGGTGCGCGATGGCGATGGCTGGAAGGCGCGCGATGCCGGCAGCTTCGGCGACACCAGCGCGGCCGGCGCGATCCGCGTGCCGGAATCGCTGTTCGGCGACGAGGCGCATGGCCGCCTGCTGGTGGCCGAGGAGGATGTGCCCACCGGCACCCGCCTGCGCGAGTACGACCTGCAGGGGCGCTACCTCGGTCGCGACGTCGGCGTCGGCCAGTACAAGGCCCAGGCCGAGGGCATCGCGCTGATGGCCTGCGCCGATGGCGGTGGCTGGTGGGTGGCCAGCGACCAGTTCGCCGACCGCACCGTGTTCCACCTGTTCGACCGCACCAGTCTTGCCCATGCCGGCTCCTTTGCCGGCGAGGTCACCGGCCTGACCGATGGCGTATGGCTGGATGCGCGCGGCGATGCGCGCTTCCCGCAGGGCGTGTTCTACGCCTCGCACCTGGACCAGGGCGTGGCCGCCTTCGACTGGCGCGACATCGCCGCGGCGCTGAAACTGCCGGAATGCGCGCAGCCTTGAGGGCGCAGGGTGGCCTTGGCGCTCAGGCGTCCAGGGCTTCCAGTACCTGCAGTTCGGGAATCTCCAGGCCGCGCTGGCAATAGCGCGGCTCCTGCCGGACGTCATGCTTGCCGTTGGGGCATTGCAGCAGCATGTAGTTGGCGTCGAAGTTGAGTTTTTCGACCAGGAAATCGACGAACGCGCGCACCTTGGGCGACACCAGCCCGCCACCGGCGAACACCGCGTTGAAGTCGTATTCCGGCCCGGTCCAGCCGGCCAGCACGCGGCGCAGCATGCCCGATTCGATGAAGGGCTTGGCCATCACGTCGCTGCTGAGCATCAGCCCGTCGCCGGCCACCAGCATCGAGTTCAGCGCCGAGATGTCGCTGGCGACCACCAGCGGGTTGACCGGGAACTCGCGCATCTCGCCGCCGTCTTCGGCCAGCGTCCAGGCGAAGCGGTTGTTCTGGCCCTGGTGGTGCTTGCGCACGGCCAGCGTGCGGTGGTGCTGCAGCTCGTCGGGATGGTGCGGTTCGCCGTGCCGCTGGATGTAGGCGGGGCTGGCGAACACCTGCGTGCGCAGGCTGCCGAGCTTGCGCGCGACCAGGTTGGAGTCGGGCAGGGGGCCGACGCGCAGCGCCAGGTCGGCCTCGCCGGCGATCAGGTCCAGCACCTCGTTGCCCAGGTGCATGTCCAGGTGGATTTCCGGGTACTGGGCCTGGAACTGGCCCAGCAGCGGCGCGATCCAGGTGATGCCCACCGAGTAGGGCACGGTGAAGCGCAGCCAGCCGCGCGGGCCGGACTGCAACTGGCCAACCGCGCTTTCGGCCTGTTCCAGTTCGCGGGCGATGCGCTGGCAGTGGTCGTAGTAGACGCTGCCGGCCTCGGTCAGGCCGAGGCGGCGCGTGGTCCGGTGCAGCAGGCGCGCGCCCAGCCGCGCCTCCAGTTCCTGCACCTTGCGGCTGACGGTGGTCTTGGGCTGCCCGAGCAGGCGGGCGGCAGCGGTGAAGCTGCCCTGTTCGACCACCTTGACGAAGATGAGGGTGTCGTTGAGATCGTTGGCCATTGGGGAAGGGCTCGTGCGGAGACGGGATTGTGCCGGCGGCGGGACGATTATTCCCTTCAATTCGTACTAATCAAGTATGGATTGGAGGCGTACCTTGGCGCCCCTCGTTCAAGACCGAGTTGCAGCCATGCGCCTGCGCCACCTCCCGGGTTTCCTGCCGACGCGCCGCCAGCCAGCGTTTGCCAATGCCGATCATGGTTTGAAGCGCGACAACAGCTTGAATCCACTGCACTTCGCCGCGTTGCGCGAGGTGCACGAACCGGCGGGTGCGGGCACGCGGCTTCCCGCGCTCCGGCGGTTGGTCGCGCTCCTTGCAGCGGCACTGTCCCATCGGCGGGAGAAAAATTTCCGTGAGCGGGACAGTGGACATGGCCGCGCGAAGCGCCCGCAGGCATACGGCCCCGGCATTTGCGCGGACGGACGCGCCGACCCGGATCCGCGCGTTTCGGTTCCCGCCGCCCCTGCTGACAGTGGCTGTCAGCAGCACGACCGCACACTGCGGGCCCTGCAGCCACGCACGCGCCTTTGACCGCCGCCCCGAACCTTCTCCCCCTCCCCATTGGATGCATGACATGAAAGGTATCTCCCGTTCCTCCCGAATCGCCCGGCGCGCTGCCCTTGCCAGTGTGTCGGCGCTTGCCATCGCCATCCTCGCCGCGTGCAGCGGCGGCCATGCGCAGGAAGCCACGGCACCGCCCGCACCGGAAGTCAGCGCCGCGCCGGTGCTGGCCAGGCAGGTCAGCCAGTGGGACGAGTTCAGCGGCCGCATCGAGGCGGTGCAGAGCGTCGAGCTGCGCCCGCGCGTGTCCGGCTACATCGACAAGGTCAACTACGTCGAAGGCCAGGAAGTGAAAAAGGGCGACGTGCTGTTCACCATCGACGCGCGCAGCTACCAGGCCGAGTTCGACCGCGCGCGCGCCGAACTGGCTCGCGCCCGCACCCAGGCCGCACTGGCGCACAGCGAATCCGAGCGCGCCCGCCGCCTGGCCGAGCAGCAGGCCATCGCCGCGGAAACCGCCGAGCAGCGCCGTGCCACCGCCGAGCAGGCCGCCGCGCAGGTGCAGGCGGCGCAGGCGGCATTGGATGCGGCCCGGCTGAACCTGGAATTCACCCGGGTGCGCGCACCGATCGATGGCCGCGCCGGGCGTGCGCTGGTCACCGCCGGCAACCTGGTCACCGCCGGCGATGCAGCCAGCGTGCTGACCACGCTGGTGTCGCTGGATACCGTGCACGTCCATTTCGATGCCGACGAATCCACGTTCCTGCGTTACATGCAGATGGCCCGCGAAGGCGAGCGCCCGAGCGCGCGCGAGCAGGCGTTGCCGGTGAAGGTGGCGCTGAGCGGTGAGCAAGGCTTCCCGCACGAGGGCAAGGTCGATTTCCTCGACAACCAGGTCACCCGCAGCACCGGCACCATCGGCGTGCGCGCATTGCTGGACAACCGTGACCGCCAGTTCACCCCGGGCCTGTTCGCGCGCGTGCGGCTGCTTGGCAGCGGCGAGTTCCGCGCGCTGTTGATCGACGACAAGGCAGTGCTCACCGACCAGGACCGCAAGTACGTCTATGTGGTGGACAAGGACGGCAAGGCGCAGCGCCGCGACGTCCGCCTCGGCCGCAGCGCCGAGGGCCTGCGCATCGTCGAGCAGGGCCTGGCCGCCGGCGACAGGGTGATCGTCGACGGCGTGCAGAAGGTGTTCATGCCCGGTATGCCGGTGCAGGCCAAGCCGGTGGCGATGCAGCCCGAACCGCCGGCCGGCCCGCGCACCGCCGCACTGAACTGACCCGCATTCCCGCCTGATGCCGGCACCCGTGCCGGCCGCGCCGCCTTCGCCCGACCGGGCGCGGGCAGGGCGGCTGCACCCCGGCTCCGGCTTTTCCAAGGATTCCGCAGATGGATTTTTCCCGTTTCTTCATCGACCGGCCGATCTTCGCGGGCGTGCTGTCGGTGATCGTGCTGCTGGCGGGCCTGTTGGCCATGTTCAAGCTGCCGATCGGCGAGTACCCGGAGGTGGTGCCGCCGTCGGTGGTGGTGCGCACGGTGTACCCGGGTGCCAACCCCAAGGTGATCGCCGAGACCGTCGCCACCCCGCTGGAGGAGGCGATCAACGGCGTCGAGAACATGATGTACCTGAAGTCGGTGGCCGGCTCGGACGGCGTGCTGCAGATGACGGTGACCTTCCGCCCCGGCACCGACCCGGACGATGCCGCGGTGAAGGTGCAGAACCGCGTGGCGCAGGCGCAGGCGCGGCTGCCCGAGGACGTGCGCCGGCAGGGCGTGACCACGCAGAAGCAGTCGCCCACCTTCCTGATGGTGGTGCACCTGACTTCGCCGAACGGCAAGTACGACACCCTGTACCTGCGCAATTACGCGCGCCTGCACGTCAAGGACGCGCTGACCCGCATCCCCGGCGTGGGCGACGCGCAGATCTTCGGCGGCGGCGACTACGCCATGCGCGCCTGGCTGGACCCGGACCGCATCGCCTCGCGCGGGCTGACCGCCAGTGACGTGGTGCGCGCCATGCGCGAGCAGAACGTGCAGGTGGCCGCCGGCGTGATCGGCGCCTCGCCCACGCAGGGCGACGTGCCCATGCAGTTCTCGGTGAACGCCCAGGGCCGCCTGCGCAGCGAGCAGGAGTTCGGCGACATCGTGCTCAAGAGCGGTGCCGACGGCGAGGTGGTACGGCTGGCCGACGTCGCCCGGCTGGAGCTGGGTGCCGGCGACTACACCCTGCGCTCGCAGCTGGACGGCAAGAATGCGGTGGGCATCGGCATCTTCCAGGCGCCCGGCGCCAACGCGCTGGAGATCCGCGACGCGGTGATCGGCACGATGGACGAGATGCAGAAGGGCTTCCCGGCCGACGTGAAGTACGAGGCGGTGTACGACACCACCATCTTCGTGCGCGATTCGATCAAGGCCGTGGTCTCCACCTTGCTCGAAGCCATCGCGCTGGTGGTGCTGGTGGTGATCCTGTTCCTGCAGACCTGGCGCGCTTCGATCATTCCGTTGATCGCGGTGCCGGTGTCGATCGTGGGCACCTTCGCCGCGCTGTACCTGCTGGGCTTCTCGATCAACACCCTGAGCCTGTTCGGGCTGGTGCTGGCTATCGGCATCGTGGTCGACGACGCGATCGTGGTGGTGGAGAACGTCGAGCGCAACATCGAGGAGGGGCTGTCACCGACTGCCGCCGCGCACCAGGCCATGCGCGAGGTGTCCGGACCGATCATCGCCATCGCCCTGGTGCTGTGCGCGGTGTTCGTGCCGATGGCATTCCTGTCCGGCGTTACCGGCCAGTTCTACAAGCAGTTCGCGGTGACCATCGCCATTTCCACGGTGATCTCGGCAATCAATTCGCTGACCCTGTCACCGGCGCTGGCCGCGCGCCTGCTCAAGCCGCATGGTGCGCCGAAGGACGGCCCCAGCCGCCTGATCGAGCGCCTGTTTGGCTGGGTGTTCCGCCCGTTCAACCGCTTCTTCAAGTCCAGCTCGGAGAAGTACGAGCGCGGCGTGGCGCGCATCCTTGGCCGCCGCGGCGCGGTGTTCGCGGTATATGCGCTGCTGCTGCTCGGTACCGGCGTGATGTTCAAGCTGGTGCCGCCGGGCTTCATTCCCACCCAGGACAAGCTGTACCTGATCGCCGGGGTGAAGCTGCCGGAAGGCTCCTCGATCGCGCGTACCGATGAAATGCTGCGCAAGGTGGCGCAGATCGCGCAGGAAACCGATGGCGTTGCCCACACCATCTCGTTCCCGGGCCTGAACGCGCTGCAGTTCACCAACACCCCCAACACCGGCGTGGCCTTCATCCCGCTCAAGCCGTTCAACGAGCGCCACGGCCGCAGCGCCGCGCAGATCAACGCCGAGATCAACCAGAAGATCGCCGGGCTGCAGGAGGGCTTCGCGTTCGCGATGATGCCGCCGCCGATCCTCGGCCTGGGCAACGGCAACGGCTACCAGATGTTCATCGAGGACCGCGGCAACCTCGGCTACGGCGAGTTGCAGAACGCGGTGCAGGCGATGCAGGGCGCGGTGGCGCAGACCCCGGGCATGGCTTTCCCGATCACCAGCTACCAGGCCAACGTGCCGCAGCTGGACGCGGAAGTGGATCGCGTGAAGGCCAAGGCGCAGGGCGTGCAGCTGACCGAGTTGTTCGACACCCTGCAGACCTATCTCGGCTCGGCCTACGTCAACGACTTCAACCAGTTCGGCCGCACCTGGCAGGTGATCGCCCAGGCCGACGGCCAGTTCCGCGACAGCGTCGAGGACATCGGCCGGCTGCGCACCCGTAACGACCGCGGCGAGATGGTGCCGATCGGCTCGATGGTGAGCATCAAGGAAACCTACGGCCCGGACCCGGTGCTGCGCTTCAACGGCTACCCGGCCGCCGACCTGGCCGGCGAGGCCGACCCGCGCCTGCTGTCCTCGGCCGAGGCGATGAACAAGCTGACCGAGATCGCCGGGCAGGTGCTGCCGGTGGGCATGACCACCGAGTGGACCGACCTGAGCTACCAGCAGGCCACCCAGGGCAAGGCCGCGTTCATCGTGTTCCCGGTGGCGATCCTGCTGGCGTTCCTGGTGCTGGCCGCGTTGTACGAGAGCTGGTCGCTGCCGCTGGCGGTGATCCTGATCGTGCCGATGAGCATTCTGGCGGCGCTGACCGGGGTGTGGCTGACGAGCGGCGACAACAACATCTTCACGCAGATCGGCCTGATGGTTCTGGTTGGGTTGTCGGCGAAGAACGCGATCCTGATCGTCGAGTTCGCGCGCGAGCTGGAGATGGGTGGCAAGGGCATCGTCGAGTCCGCACTGGAGGCCTGCCGCCTGCGCCTGCGGCCGATCGTGATGACCTCCATCGCCTTCATCGCTGGCACGGTGCCGCTGGTGCTCTCGCACGGCGCCGGCGCCGAGGTGCGCAGTGTCACCGGCATCACCGTGTTCGCCGGCATGCTCGGCGTCACCCTGTTCGGCCTGTTCCTGACCCCGGTGTTCTACGTCGCGCTGCGCAAGCTGGTCACCCGCAACGGTGGTGGCCAGCTGGTGCGCCACGGCGAACCGACCCTCCACCACTGATTCCCGCGAGGCATTACGGATGAACCTCCACGAAAAGAGCACGCCCCGTCACCGGGCGCCGCGGATGCTGGCGGTGGCCATGACCGGCGCATTGCTGGCCGGTTGCGCCAGCGTCGGCCCCGACTACCACGCGCCGCCACAGCAGCCGGTGCAACTGCAGGGCCTCGCCGACCCGGCCTTCAGCACCACCACCTCGCTGGTCAGCTGGTGGTCGCAGTTCGACGACCCGGTGCTGGCGCAACTGGTGCACGGCGCATTGGCCGACAACCTGGACCTGCGCATCGCACTGGCGCGGGTGCGCACGGCACGCGCGGTCTTCAGCGAACAGCGGCTGGAGCAGGCGCCGCACGTGACCGCCAGCGGCAGCCAGGACCGCCGCAAGCAGCCGGACCCCGCGCGCGGTGGCGAACGCAGCTTCAGCGAGAGCTACCAGCTCGGCTTCGACGCCGGCTGGGAGCTGGACCTGTTCGGCCGCCAGCGCCGCGCCGCCGAGGCCGCACGCGCCGAGCTGGGTGCCGAACGCGACAACCTCGCCGATGTGCAGGTCACCATCGCCGCTGAGGTCGCGCGCAACTACTTCGAGCTGCGCGGCACCCAGAAGCGCATCGCGGTGGCGCGGCAGACGCTGGCCAACCTGCACGACACCCAGCGGCTCACCGAGACGCGCCGCGAACTGGGCGCCGGCAGCGAGCTGGACGTGCAGAGCAGCCGCGCGCAGCTGAAGGCGATCGAGGCCGGCATCCCGCTGCTGGAAGTGGCCGAGGTGCAGGCGCGGCACCGGCTGGCGGTACTGCTGGGCCAGCGCCCGGGCGCGCTGGACGAACTGCTGCAACCACGTGAGGTGCCGGCCTTCGCCAAGGCATTGCCGCTGGGCGACACCACCGGCCTGCTGCGCCAGCGTGCCGATGTGCGTGCCGCCGAGCGCCGGCTGGCGGCGGCCACCGCGCGGGTCGGCGTCGCCACCGCCGATCTGTTTCCGCGCATCCGCCTCGACGGTTTCCTCGGCTTCCTCGGCGGCGATGCCGACGGGCTGGTCAACGGCGCCAACAAGGCGTGGTCGCTGACGCCGTCGATCAGCTGGGCCGCATTCGACTTCGGCAGCGTGCGCGCGCGGCTGCGCGCCAGCAAGGCGCAGGCCGATGGTGCGGCCGCCGAATACGAGAAGGCGGTGCTGCTGGCGCTGGAGGACACCGAGAACGCGCTGGCGCGCTGCGCCAGGGAGCAGTCGCGGCTGGTCATCGTCGCCGAGCAGGCGCAGGCCGCGCGCCGCGCCGAAGCACTGGCACAGGTGCGCTACCGCGAAGGTTCGGAGGACTTCCTGGCGCTGCTGGACGCACAACGCAGCCAGTTGGCCGCCGACGATGCGCTGGCGGCGGCCGAGGCGGCGGTGAACGTCAGCGTGGTCGCGGTCTACAAGGCACTTGGCGGCTGGGGCCAGCGCGGCCCGGAAGAAACCGTCGCCAGCGTGCGTTGATTATCCCGGCGAAAGAGGCGGCCAGTGGCCGCCTCTTCGTTTCATCGCTGCTGCTTGCGGTCAGGCCGCGTCGGCCTGCTGGCGGCGCGGGCCTTCGACCAGTGCACGGCCGACCATGTCCACCAGCAGGTCCAGTTCTTCCTCGTCCATGCCGAAGTGCGGGGTGAAGCGCAGCGAGTTCTCGCCGCCGTGGATCACGTTGACGCCGTGCATGCGCAGCCATTCCTCGGTGGAACCGGCGCCGTAGCACTTGAACTGCGGCGCCAGCTCGCAGGAGAACAGCAGGCCGGTGCCCTGCACCTTGGTGATCAGGCCGCCGAGTTTCGCCTTCAGCGCTTCCAGCTTCTGCATCGCCTGTTCGCCGCGCAGGCGGATGTTGGCGCGCACCTGCGGCGTCAGTTGGGCCAGGGTGGCGCAGGCCACGTCCAGCGCCCGCGGGTTGCTGGTCATGGTGTTGCCGTACACGCCCTTGCGGTACAGGTTGGAGGCGTGTTCGGTGACGGCCAGCACCGACAGCGGGAACTGCGCGCCGTTCAGCGCCTTGGAATAGGTTTCCATGTCCGGCGGGTCCAGCGTTTCGCAGCCGGGGTAATCGACGAACGACAAGGTGCCATGCGCACGCAGCGCGGCCTGGATCGAGTCGATCAGCAGCAGGCTGCCGTGGGCGCGGGTCAGTTCGCGTGCCAGCGTGTAGAAGCCGGCCGGCACCGCGCGGCCGGGGTCGCCTTCGCCCATCACCGGCTCCAGAAACACCGCTTCGATGAACCAGTTGTTGGCGCGGGCATCGTCGAACACCTTGCGCAGCGCCGCCTCGTCATACGGCGGAATGCTGATGACGCTGTCCTCGCCACGGTAGCTGGCCAGGTAGCGGTCGTAGGTCTTGCGGGTCGAGTCCGAATACAGCGCCGGGCGGTCGGTGCGGCCGTGGAAGCTGCCCTTGACGACCACGCGCTTGATCGCCGCGCCGGCATGCGCTGCACCCGGTTCGGTCTGCAGTTTGGCGTTGATGTCGGCGATGCGCGCGGCCAGGCCGACGGCCTCGGAGCCGGAGTTCAGGCACATGAAGTGCGAGAACGGACAGCCGCCGCGGCTGTGGCCGATCTCCTTGCGCAGCGCCTGCACGAAGCGGCGCTGGGCCAGGCTCGGGGTCATGATGTTGGCCATCACCTGCGGCTTGCCGGCCGCGTCCAGTACCTCGGCCGGGGTATGGCCGAAGCCGAGCATGCCGTAGCCGCCGGCGTCGTACAGCATCGCGCCCTTGAGCGAGACCACCCACGGGCCACGGGCAGCCAGGGCGACGTAGGGCACCACCGCGTCGTCGGCATAGAAGTTGACGAAGCCGGCCTGCATCGCCGTGATCTGGTCCTTCTCGTCCAGATCCAGCAGGTCGGCGGCTTCGTCCCTGATGCGGGCGTATTCGGCGGCGGCGGCCTCGATGGCGCGCGGCAGGTCGGGATGGGCAGCGGCCAGGCGCTCGATGGCGGCATCGTCCAGGCCGCGGGTCAGGCGGGCGCCGGCATGGGCACGAAGCGGGGCGAGGGGGCCGAGTACGGTCATGCTCATCTCCAGAATGTTTTCGTATAGTCATTATCTGGAGATTCTGGTCACATGGCAGCTGTCATTTGGTCGAAAATCCGGGTAATTTCGTCGAAACGACGAATCCACCCCGCGATATGAAGATTTCCCCCGCCGACGAACGCCTGCTTTCCGTGCTGCGCGAGGATGCACGTGCCTCCACCGCGCAGATCGCGCGGCGGCTGGGGCTGTCGCGTACCACGGTGCAGAGCCGCATCGACCGGCTGGAGCAGCAGGGCGTGATCGCCGGCTACACGGTGCGCACCCATGCCGACTACGAGCAGGGGCAGGTGCGCGCGCACGTGCTGATCACCGTGCTGCCGAAGAAGATGCCGGCGGTGGTCAAGGCGCTGCGCGAGATTCCGGAGGTGCGTTCGCTGCACTCGGTCAGCGGCAACCACGACCTGATCGCGATGGTCGTGGTCGGCGGGGTGGGGGAGATGGACGTGGCCACCGACGCCATCGGCGCCATCGACGGGGTGGAGCGCACCACCAGCGCGATCATCCTTTCGACGAAGTTCGAGCGCTGACCGTCCCTGCCGGCTGTTTGCAGGCGCGGCTGTAGGAGCGACGCAAGTCGCGACGAGGCTTCCCCATTCACATACTGGTGCAGGGATTGGGAGGGATCTGCATGCAAGCCCTGTCGCGACTTGCGTCGCTCCTACAACCGCTCCTGCGGGCGTTCGGTGGCGGCCGGTACAATGTCGGGCTCCCTTGCCCGATGCCCCGGCCTTGAAGAAGTCCGATTTCAACTACGACCTGCCCGCCGAGCTGATCGCGCAGGCGCCGCTGCCCGAACGTTCGGCCAGCCGCCTGCTGCTGGTGCCGCCGGCGCCGGCCGCGTTCGCCGACCGCCATGTGCGCGACCTGCCGGACCTGCTGCAACCCGGCGACCTGCTGGTGTTCAACGACACCCGGGTGATACCGGCGCGGCTGTTCGGGCAAAAGGCCACTGGCGGCCGGGTCGAGATCCTGATCGAGCGCCTGCTTGGCGGGCAGCAGGCGCGTGCGCAGGTCGGGGCCAGCAAGTCGCCCAAGCCGGGCAGCCGCATTGCCCTGGACGCCGGCGGTGAGGCCGAGGTGCTGGGCCGTGACGGCGAGTTCTACCTGCTGCGCTTCGACATCCCCGAGCCGCTGGAATCGTGGCTGGTGCACGCCGGCCGGCTGCCGTTGCCGCCGTACATCCAGCGCGAGCCCGGCGCCGACGACCGCGAGCGCTACCAGACCGTGTTCGCGCGGCAGGTGGGTGCGGTGGCCGCGCCCACCGCGGGGCTGCACTTCGACGAGCTGCTGCTGGAGCGGTTGCGCGCGCGTGGCGTGCAGTTCGGCCATATCACCCTGCATGTGGGCGCCGGTACCTTCCAGCCGGTGCGGGTGGACGACCTCTCGCAGCACGTGATGCATCGCGAATGGCTCAACGTCGGTGCCGAACTGGTGCAGCAGGTGCGCCGCATCCGCGCCGCCGGTGGCCGCGTGGTCGGCGTCGGCACCACCGTGGTAAGGGCGCTGGAGAGTGCAATGCGCGACGGCGAGCTGCACCCCTATGCCGGCGAGACGCAGATCTTCATCACCCCCGGTTACCGCATCCGCAGCGTCGATGCGATGGTCACCAACTTCCACCTGCCGGAAAGCACCCTGCTGATGATGATCTCCGCCTTTGCCGGCAGGGAGCGGGTGTTCGAGGCCTATGCCCACGCCATCGCGGAGCGTTACCGCTTCTTCAGCTACGGTGACGCGATGCTGCTGTGGAGCAGGGAAGGGGCCGGCGCGCTGACGGACGCTCCAAGCCATTCCTGAGCCGCCTTCCGCTTCCATTCCCTTTTTTCCGTCTCCGGCTCCCGGTTTTCCTCCATGTCACGATTGCAGTTCACCCTCCAGACCACCGACGGCAACGCCCGCCGCGGCCAGCTGTCCTTCCCGCGTGGCACCGTGCAGACTCCGGCGTTCATGCCGGTGGGGACCTACGGCTCGGTCAAGGGCGTGCTGCCCGAGCAGGTCCGTGCGCTCGGCGCCGAGATCATCCTCGGCAACACCTTCCACCTGTACCTGCGGCCGGGGCTGGACGTGATCGCCGACCACGGCGGCCTGCACGGCTTCTGCCGCTGGAACGGGCCGATCCTGACCGACTCCGGCGGCTTCCAGGTGTTCTCGCTGGCGCACCGCCGCAAGATCACCGAGCAGGGCGTCACTTTCGCCTCGCCGACCGACGGCGCGCGGGTGTTCCTCGGCCCGGAAGAGAGCATGAAGATCCAGAAGGTGCTCGACTCGGACGTCGTGATGATCTTCGACGAATGCACGCCGTACCCGGCCACCGAGCCGGTGGCGCGCAAGTCGATGGAACTGAGCCTGCGCTGGGCGCAGCGCTCGCGCGACGCGCACGATGCGCTGGGCAACGACGCGGCGCTGTTCGGCATCGTCCAGGGCGGGGTGCATATCGACCTGCGCAGCCGCTCAGCCGAAGGTTTGCAGCAAATAGGTTTTGATGGCTACGCCATCGGCGGGCTGGCGGTGGGCGAGCCCGAGCACGAGCGCAACGCCATGCTCGAGCACATGCACCCGATCCTGCCGGCCGACCGCCCGCGCTACCTGATGGGCGTGGGCCGCCCCGAGGACCTGGTCGAAGGCGTGGCGCGCGGCGTGGACATGTTCGACTGCGTGATGCCCACCCGCAACGCGCGCAACGGCCATTACTTCACTTCCTTTGGCACCGTGCGCATCCGCAACGCCCGCTACGAGCGCGACATGGACACGATCGAACCGGGCTGCGGCTGCCATGCCTGCAACAGCGGCTACACCCGCTCCTACCTGCGCCACCTGGACCGCTGCAACGAGATGCTGGCGCCGATGCTCGGCACCCTGCACAACCTGTATTACTACGAGAAGCTGATGGCCGACATGCGCGCGGCGATCGAGGCGGGAACCTTCCTGGCCTTCCGCGAGTCCTTCTATGCGGCGCGCGGGACGGTTGCGCCGGCGCTGTAGCCGCCACGTGAAACTCTGTAGGAGCGACGCCAGTCGCGAGGGGCTTTGCCGATAAAGCCACGGTCGCGACTGGCGTCGCTCCTACAGGCTCCAAAGGGGAATGGGCCTTGCAATCGGCCCATCCCGCCCCTATGGCATACTTCCCCGCTTGAATCCGTTTCGCGGCGCCGGCCACGGCAGGCACCGCCCGACTCCCAAGGACACATGATGAACCCGATGGCAATCCTGCTTCCCGTCGCCCAGGCCGCTCCGGCCGCCCCGGGCATGGGCACCTTCCTGCTGCCGATCGTCCTGATCGCGGTCATGTATTTCGTGATGATCCGCCCGCAGATGAAGCGCCAGAAGGAACACAAGGCGATGCTGGAGAAGATCAACAAGGGCGACGAAGTGCTGACCAATGGCGGCATCGCCGGCGTGGTCACCCACATCGGCGACAACTTCGTCACCGTCGAGGTGGCCGACAACGTCCGCATCCGCGTGCAGAAGGGTGCCATCGGCAACGTGCTGCCCAAGGGCACGCTGAAGTCCGCTGCCTGAACCCGCATTCCCCGTTCGCCACCACGTGACGCCGGCGCGGCGTCACGCAGGATCCCGCAATGCTCGAATTTCCACGCTGGAAGTACTTCCTGATTCTGATCATTCTGGCGGTCAGCGCCCTGTATGCGCTGCCCAACGTCTACCAGAAGGATCCCTCCGTGCAGATCACCGCCAACCGCGGCGGCCAGATCGACGACGCGTTCAAGCAGCACGTCTCCTCGGCGCTGGACGAGGCCGGGCTCGTGTCCAAGTCGGTGGAAACGGAGGGCGACAGCCTGATCGTCCGCCTGAATTCGCTCGACGCCCAGACCCGCGCCAACGACGTGCTGCGCGAGAAGGCCGGCGAGAACTACACCGTGGCGCTGAATCTGGCCTCGACCGTGCCGGACTGGCTGGCCCGGCTGGGCGGCAAGCCGATGGTGCTGGGCCTGGACCTGGTCGGCGGCGTGCACTTCGCGCTGCAGGTGGACAAGAAGGCCGCGGTGGACAAGCGCTTCGACGCCTTCGCCGAGGACATCCGCACCACCTTGCGTGATGGCCGCATCGGCTACCGTTCGGTCGAGCGCCGTGGCGAGAGCGACATCCAGGTGGTGCTGTCCAATGCCGACGACGCCGACAAGGCGCGCGTGGCGCTGGCCAAGGCGCAGCCGACCCTGACCTATTCGGGCAGCGGCGAGCGGCTCACGGTCAGCGTGCCGCAGGCCGAGATGCTGCAGATCACCTCCGGCGCCATCGAGCAGAACCTGAGCACGTTGCGCAACCGCGTCAACGAGCTGGGCGTGGCCGAGCCGATCATCCAGCGCCAGGGCGAGGATCGCATCGTGGTCGAGCTGCCAGGCGTGCAGGACACCGCCGAAGCCAAGCGCATGATCGGCGCCACCGCCACGCTGGAATACCGCGCCGTGGTCGATGGCAATGCGGAAGATGCCGTCGCTTCGGGCCGCATTCCGCCGGAAGCCAAGCTGTACCGCGACCGCAACGGCCGCCCGGTGCTGCTGAACAAGCGCACCATCGTCACCGGCGACCAGATGGTCAAGGCCGACGCGGCCACCGACCAGAACGGCATGCCGGCGGTGAGCGTCACCCTCAACAGCGTCGGCGGCCAGCGCATGTTCGACTTCACCAGCGGCAATGTGAACAAGCCGATGGCGGTGGTCTACACCGAGCGCATCCCGCAGGTGACGGTGGTCGACGGCAAGGAAGTGCGCAGCTTCCGGGTCAAGGAGGAAGTCATCTCCGTGGCCAACATCAACGGCGTGTTCGGCAAGAACTTCCAGACCACCGGCCTGGAGAAGACCGAGGCCGAGAATCTTGCCAAGCTGCTGCGCGCCGGCTCGCTGGCCGCGCCGATGGACTTCGTCGAGGAATACGTGATCGGCCCGAGCCTGGGCGCGGAGAACGTGGCCCGCGGCGTCAAGGCGGTGGTGTTCTCGTTCGTGTTCACGCTGCTGTTCTTCACCGTCTACTACCGCGTGTTCGGCGCGATCACTTCGGTGGCGCTGCTGTTCAACCTGCTGATCGTGGTGGCGGTCATGTCGATGTTCGGCGCGACGATGACCCTGCCGGGCTTCGCCGGCCTGGCGCTGTCGGTAGGCCTGTCGGTGGACGCCAACGTGCTGATCAACGAGCGTATCCGCGAGGAACTGCGGCTGGGCATGCCGGCCAAGGCGGCTATTGCCGCCGGCTACGAGAAGGCTTCGGGCACCATCCTCGACGCCAACCTCACCGGCCTGATCGTTGGCGTGGCGCTGTATGCGTTCGGCACCGGCCCGCTGAAGGGCTTCGCGCTGACCATGATCATCGGCATCTTCGCCTCGATGTTCACCGCGATCACCGTGTCGCGCGCGCTGGCGGTGCTGATCTATGGCCGCCGCAAGAAGCTGGCCTCCGTGGCCATCTGAGTCCGACGCGAATCCTTTTGCAAAAGCCCGCGCCTTCGGGTGCGGGTTTTCCAGGGAAAACCCTTGCATGAAACTGTTCCCGCTTCACCTCATTCCGAACGACACCACCATCGACTTCATGCGCCACCGCAAGCCGGTGCTGGTGCTGATGGTGGTCCTGCTGGTGCTGTCCATCGGCATCATCGGCTTCAAGGGCTTCAACTACGCGCTGGAGTTCACCGGCGGCACCGTGGTGCGCACCCACTTCCAGAACAGCATCGATGCCGACAGCGTGCGCGAACGCCTGGCCGCGGCCGGCTTCGAGAACGTCCAGGTGCAGAGCGTGGGTGGCGGCAACGACATGATGGTCCGCCTGCCGCCGGACGGCCAGCACAACAACGCTGCCGATGCCGCGCAGAAGGTGGCCGAGAAGGTGCGCAGCGCGGTCACCAGCGAGGCCAACCCGGCCAGCGTGCAGCCGGGTGAGTTCGTCGGTCCGCAGGTCGGCAGGGACCTGGCGATGAACGGCGTCTATGCCACGCTGTTCATGGTGGTCGGCTTCCTGATCTACATCGCCGCGCGCTTCGAGTGGAAGTTCGCGGTGGTGGCCAGCCTCACCGCGTTCTTCGATCTGATCCTGACCGTGGCCTACATGTCGCTGCTCGGCCGCGAGTTCGACCTGACCATGCTGGCCGGCATGCTGTCGGTGATGGGCTTCGCCATCAACGACATCATCGTGGTGTTCGACCGCGTGCGCGAAAACTTCCGCAGCCTGCGCGTGGAGCCGCTGGAAGTGTTGAACCGCTCGATCAACCAGACCCTGTCGCGCACCATCATCACCGCGGTGATGTTCTTCCTGTCGGCGCTGGCGCTGTACCTGTACGGCGGCGAATCGATGGAAGGCCTGGCCGAGACCCACATGGTTGGCGCGGTCATCGTGGTGGTGTCCTCGGTCATCGTCGCCGTGCCGCTGCTGAGCATCGGGCCGTTCAAGGTCAGCAAGCAGGACCTGTTGCCCAAGGCAAAGGACGTGGAGGCGCTGGCGCGCCGCCCGTAACGCGGCAGGCCCGTCCAACCCGCGAAAGAGCCGCGCATTGCGCGGCTCTTTACTTTTGACGACCCGCCGATAGCTCTTGATAGCCCTTGTGGGGGCGAGGCAAGTCGCGACAATGCCTTGCCGGCAAAACCGGTCGCGACTCGCGTCGTTCGTGCAGGAGCCTGCGCCCTCGAATCCATGCGGTGGCGTCGGTTGTCGAAATCGCGTGCGCGCACTACGATCCCTCCGGTTCGGCGCCCGGCCACTGCATCGCGCCGCCGGTTTTCGCATCCATCCGAGGTTTTCATGGTCATCAAACCGCGTGTGCGCGGCTTCATCTGCGTCACCACCCACCCGACCGGCTGCGAGGCGGCGGTCAAGGAACAGATCGACTACATCAAGGCGCAGCCGAAGCTGGCGTATGGCCCGAAGAAGGTGCTGGTGATTGGCGCATCCACCGGCTACGGGCTGGCTGCGCGCATCAAGGCCGCCTTCGGCAGCGACGCGGCCACGCTGGGCGTGTTCTTCGAGCGTCCCGGCACCGAAAGCAAGCCGGGTACGGCGGGTTGGTACAACTCGGCGGCGTTCGAGAAGCACGCGCATGCGGCCGGCCTGTATGCGCGCAGCGTCAATGGCGATGCGTTCTCCGACGAAGTGAAGGCCAAGGTCATAGAGATCATCAAGGCCGACCTCGGTCAGGTCGATCAGGTGGTCTACAGCCTGGCCGCGCCGCGTCGCAAGCACCCGAAGACCGGTGAAGTCATCAGCTCCACGCTCAAGCCGATCGGTGCGCCGATCACCCTGCGCGGGCTGGACACCGACAAGGAAGTGCTGACCGAAACCACGCTGCAACCGGCCAGCGCCGAGGAAATCGCCGGCACCGTGCAGGTGATGGGCGGCGAGGACTGGCAGATGTGGATCGACGCGCTGCTGGAAGCGGGGGTGCTGGCACCGGGCGCGACCACCACCGCCTTCACCTACGTCGGTGAGGAGATCACCCAGGCGATCTACTGGAACGGTTCGATCGGCGCGGCCAAGAAGGACCTGGACGACAAGGTCAAGGCCATCCGCGGCAAGTTGCAGGGCATCGGCGGCGATGCGCGCGTGTCGGTGCTCAAGGCGGTGGTGACGCAGGCCAGCTCTGCGATCCCGACCATGCCGCTGTACCTGTCGCTGCTGTTCAAGGTGATGAAGGAAGAGGGCACCCACGAGGGCTGCATCGAGCAGCTCGATACGCTGTACGACATCCTCTACAACGGCCCGCAGGGCGGCGCGAATGCCGCCGGCCACATCCGTCGCGAACGGATGGATGGCAAGGGCCGCAGCATCGCGCTGGTCGACGAGGAAGGCCGCCTGCGCGCCGACTACAAGGAAATGGCGCCGGAAGTGCAGGGCAGGGTGGTCGAGCTGTGGCCGCAGGTGACCAACGACAACCTGTACCAGATCAGCGACCTGGCCGGCTACAAGGCCGATTTTCTGCGCCTGTTCGGCTTCGGCGTGGATGGCGTGGATTACGACGCAGACGTCGACCCGGACGTGAGGATCGACAACCTCGTCGACCTGACCTGAAGAAAGAAAGGCCGGCGCAAGCCGGCCTTTCCACATCCGCGGTTGCCGGCCAGCGGCCGGCACTACCTTATGCGTTATGCATTGAACTCGAAATCCATCCGCGGGCCGGTGGGGCCGACGAAATCGCCCTGTACGTAATCGAAGCCGGCATTGAACAGCAGGCTCATCGTCGCCGCGTCGGAGACGTGCTCGGCGATGGTGCGGATGTTCTCCGACTGAGCCCGCGCGGTGATTTCCTGGGTCTTGGGCAGCTGTTCGCGGGCCTGCACCGGGTCGGCGGTGAAACTGCTGTCCAGCTTGAGGAAGGCCGGCTTGAAGTGGCTCAGCAGCTGGAACGAATCCAGCCCCGAGCCGAACTGCTCCAGCCCGACCTTGCAGCCCAGCGCGGCGACGTCGTCGAGGAACTGCTGGGCATTGCGCAGCTGGGTGAACACCCGCGCCTCGGACACCTGCAACCACAGCTGTTCGCCGGCCACGCCCTCGGCCTGCAGGCCATCGCGGATCACCTTCAGCAGCAGCGGGTCGGAGAACGATTCGGGGGTGATGCGCACCATCAGGTGGGTGCGGTGGCCGGCGCGCTGGCGCTCGCCGAGCGCCTTGAGCGCATGGCCGACCATCCAGCGGTTGATCGGCGCCAGCAGGTCGTGGTCCTCGGCGATCGGCAGGAAGGTGGCCTGGCCGACCAGCTCGTCGTTGCTGAGCAGTTGCAGCGTGGTGTCATACAACTGCAGCGGCTCGCCCATCAGGTTGATGGCCGGTCGGAAACCGAGTTGGAAGCCTTCGCTGTCCAGCGCCTCGCGGATCAGCGTGACCCAGCGCTGCACGCGTTCTTCCTCCAGCCGGTCGGTGGCACCGGGGTCGAACACCTTGACCGTGTTGCCGCCTAGCTCGACCGCGGTGCGCATGCAGTCGCTGGCGCGCGCCAGTACCTGGCCGACGCTGGCGATCTTCTCGCCGACCTGCACGCCGCCGATGCTGACGGTGACGGTGGCCGAGTGCTCGCCGACCGTGAACACATGCGAGGCGAAGGCTTCGCGCACGATTTCGGCCACGCCCATCGTGTGCAGATAATCGCCCTGTACCAGCAGGGCGAAGCTGTGCTCGCCGACGCGTGCGATCGAGGTGCCCGGGTCGAGGCTGGCGGCCAGGTGCTGGCCCAGCGCGGCGATCAGGGCGTCGGCCGAGTCCAGGCCGATGGTCGGCAGCAGCCGCGCATAGTGGTCCGGCTCGACCAGCAGGAAACCGTACTGGCCTTCGCTGCGGCTGACCTGCGCCACTGCGTTTTCCAGGTGCACCATGAAGGTCGGGCGGTTGAGCAGGCCGGTGACCTGGTCGCGCTGGCGCAGCGCCTCGACCTCGCGCGCGAGTTCCGGGTCGAACTCCTCGCGGCGGCGGAACACCACCTGGATGCAGGATTCGCCCTCGTAGGTGGCGGCGGTGAATTCCATCGTCGCCGGGAAGGTGTCGCCTTCCTGGTTGCGGGCATGCAGCTCGTACTGCGGCGGCGGTGCCTCGCCCTTGCTCAGTGACTTGAGCAGCTGCTTGAAGTCCTCCACGTGCTGCGACGCGACCATGTCCAGCAGCGAGATGCCTTCCACGTCCTCGAACGATTCGTAGCCGAACATTTCCAGGTAGGCGTCGTTGGCGCGGATGTGCATGCCTTCGTGGATGTAGGCGATGGGGTCGCGCGAGGAGGCGATCAGCGCGTCGCAGCGGCGCTCGGTCTCGCGCATCTGTGCTTCGATCCGGCGCAGGCCCCGGCGGGCCTGCAGGTCGGTCCATTCGTTGCGCACCACCGCCAGCAGGTGCTCGGGGCGCTGGCGCAGGGCGATGGCGCGGATGCCGTTGGCGCCGGATTCCACCAGCATCCGTTCGTCGACGTGTTCGGCCAGCAGGATCACCGGGATGTCCTTGCCGCTGGCGGCGATCTGCTGGCTCAGCAGCGCCTGCGGAATCACCTGCGACGGCGCCGACAACACCAGGTCGATGGCCTGCCCGGCCAGTACCTGCACCAGTTCTGCCGGCGTCTGCGGGCGGAACGGGCGGATGGCGATGCCGCTGTTGCGCAAGGCGCTGGCGATGGCTTCGGCGCTTTCGGCGCTGTCATCGATGATCAGCAGGCGCAGGGTGATTTCTTTGCCGTTCTGCATTCGGGACTCCCCTTTGACCGGGTTTAATACAACACGGCGCGATGGCCGTCCATGCGTGGATCGCCCGCCTGTGACAGCGGTCCTGTGCGGGGCAGGGTACGGGTGGGGCGCCGCATTCAAGCCACCAGCCCGGCGGCATGGCCGCTGGCCCAGGCCCACTGGAAGTTGTAGCCGCCCAGCCAGCCGGTCACGTCCAGCACCTCGCCGATGAAATGCAGGCCGGGCACCCGCCGCGACTCCATCGTCGCTGACGAGGTCGCGGCCGTGTCCACCCCGCCCAGCGTCACCTCGGCGGTGCGGTAGCCCTCGGTGCCGCTGGCCACCAGCGGGAAATCGCCGAGCAGGGCCGCGGCCTCGCGCAACTGGCGCTCGTCGAGCTGGCGCAGCGGCCGGTCCGGCAGCCAGTGTTCGCACAGGCGTTGCGCCATGCGCTTGGGCATGGCTTCGGCCAGCACCGTGCGCAGTTCCGAGGCGCCGCGCTCGCGTTTCATGGTGCGCAGCCAGCCGTCGGTGTCGTGGTCGGGCAGCAGGTCCAGCCGCAGGTCGTCGCCGGGTTGCCAGTACGAGGAAATCTGCAGGATCGCCGGGCCGCTGATGCCGCGATGGGTCAGCAGCATGAAATTGCGGAAGCTCTGGCCGTTGCAGCGCGCCTCCACCGGCAGTGCCACCCCGCTGAGGTCGGTGAAGCGTTGCTGGTGCTTGCCGCTGAGGGTGAGCGGCACCAGCCCGGCGCGGGTCGGCAGCACCTCGTGGCCGAACTGGCGCGCGACCTCGTAGCCGAAACCGCTGGCACCCATGCTCGGAATTGACAGGCCGCCGGTGGCGACGACCAGCGAGGCGCAGTGGAAGCGGCCCTGCCCGGTACGCACGCGGAAGCCGTCGGCGCCGCGCTCGATGCCTTCCACCGCGCAATCGGTGCGGACCTGCGCGCCGGCGGCGGCGCATTCGTCCAGCAGCATCCTGACGATCTGCTTGGACGAGATGTCGCAGAACAGCTGGCCCAGTTCCTTCTCGTGGTACGCGATGCGGTGCCGCTCGACCATGTCGATGAAGTCGGCCGGGGTGTAGCGGGCCAGCGCCGACTTGCAGAAATGCGGGTTGGCGGAGAGAAAGTTGGCCGGGGCGGTGCCGGTGTTGGTGAAATTGCAGCGGCCGCCGCCGGACATCAGGATCTTCTTGCCGGGCTTGTTGGCGTGGTCGATCACCTGCACCCGGCGCCCGCGCTGGCCGGCGGTGAGCGCACACATCAGCCCGGCGGCACCGGCGCCGATGACCAGCACGTCGCAATGGATCGGGTTGTCAGCCACTGCGCGCTTATTCCACCGCGCGCTTGCGCCAGGCCGGGATCACGTCCAGTTGCATCTGGTCGGCGATCAGCTGCACCTCGCCATCCTGGATCAGCACACTCCAGCGCATCGCCCGCTGGATCTGCGCGCCCCACAGCTCGACGAAGCCGGCGGGCAGGTCCAGCACCGACAGGTTGCCGAAACGTTCAAGGTGCCGGCCCTGCTTCTGCCACCAGATGTCGGAGGCATTGCCGCCGTAGTTGACCACCTGTACGCGGGCGCTGCGGTTGCAAGCCTTGCGGATGCGCGACTCGTCCGGGTGGCCGAGGTCGATCCAGCGCAGGATGTCGCCGGTGTAGTCGTGCTGCCACAGGTCCGGTTCGTCGTCGGTACTCAGGCCGCGGCCGAACTCCAGCCGCTCGTCGGCGTTCAGGGCGAACGCGAGCAGCCGCACCATCAGCCGCTCGTCGGTTTCGGACGGGTGCTGGGCCAGGGTCAGGTGGTGGTTGGCGTAGTAGCCGCGATCCATGTCGCTGATCTGCAGCTCGGCCTTGCGGATGGTGGCGGTGAGGGCCATGAAGTTACCGGGGCAAAAGACCGCCCATGATAAGCCTTGCCGGGCATGCGGGCCGGTTGTCGCATTGTGTGTTCAGCGCTGTGCGGCGAGCCAGCGGTCCAGTTGCGCGGCAAAGGCCTGGCGGTCGCGCGGGTGCAGGCTGGCCGGGCCGCCGGTGTGGATGCCGGCGCCGCGCAGCTCGGCCATGAAGTCGCGCATCGACAAGCGCTCGGCGATGCTGTCGCGGTCGAACGGCACGCCGCGTGGATCGACTGCGGCCGCGGCCTTTTCCAGCACGCGGGCGGCGAGGGGAATGTCCTGGGTGACGACCAGGTCGCCGGCGGCCACGCGTTCGGCGATGGCATCGTCGGCCGCATCCGCGCCGGTACCGACCTGCAGGCTGCGGACGAAGCGCGAGGCCGGTGTCTGCAGCCAGCGGTTGGCGACCAGCACCACCTCGGTCCGGGTGCGTTCGGCGGCGCGGTACAGGATGTCGCGGATGGCGGCCGGACAGGCGTCGGCATCGACCCATATCCGAGGCATGGCCACGGGGGAGGGCGAGGTCATGGCGCGCAACCCGGCGAGCGCGCATATTGATTCTGCATGTGCAGCCCCTTTCTTCTATTTCAACTTGTTGAATATAAAGAAATTGTTTGTTTTCGTGTGCTGACGGTGCCGGCTGAATGCGGTATTTGTCGCTTTTTGCCGGAAAGCCGGGTATCTTTCGCCCCACTGTGCTTGCAAGGGTCACCGTGAATCGTGGCCTGATGCAGCTGATCTCACCGATCCGCTCATCGTTCCGTTTTACCAATGCCTGCAACTCAGTCTCGGTGCCGATCCCGGTGGCCGCGATTTTTTCAATCCATAGTTCCAGGAGTTCGTAATGTCTGAGCGTCAGACCGGCACGGTGAAGTGGTTCAACGATGCCAAGGGTTTCGGTTTCATCACCCCGGAAAGCGGCCCCGACCTGTTCGTGCACTTCCGTGCCATCCAGGGCAACGGCTTCAAGTCGCTGCAGGAAGGCCAGAAGGTGACCTTCGTCGCCGTGCAGGGCCAGAAGGGCATGCAGGCCGACCAGGTGCAGGCGCTGTAATCCAGCCCCCGCAACCGCAAGGTCGCCAGAACGCCGGGAGCGCAAGCTTCCGGCGTTCTTCGTTTGTCGCGCAGCAATGATGTCTCCCGTATTCGACAACCGTTTCATCCGCGAACTGCCCGGCGATGCCGAGGCCGGCCCGCGTCGCCGCGAGGTGACGGGAGCGGCGTGGTCTCCTGTATCGCCCACGCCGGTGGCCGCGCCATGCCTGCTGGCCCACTCGCCGGAAGTGGCGGCGCTGCTGGGCTTCGATGCGGCAACCGTGCAGGCGCCGGGGTTTGCCGAGGTGTTCGGCGGCAACGCACTGTACCCGGGCATGCAGCCGTGGGCGGCCAGTTACGGCGGGCACCAGTTCGGCCATTGGGCCGGGCAATTGGGCGATGGTCGGGCCATTTCATTGGGCGAGTTGCTGGCCGATGGCCGGCGCTGGGAGCTGCAACTCAAGGGTGCCGGGCCGACGCCCTACTCGCGTGGTGCGGACGGCCGCGCGGTGCTGCGTTCGTCGATTCGTGAATTCCTGTGTTCGGAAGCCATGCACCACCTCGGCGTGCCGACCACGCGTGCATTGAGCCTGGTCGGTACCGGTGAGGCGGTGGTGCGCGACATGTTCTACGACGGCCACCCGCGTGCCGAGCCGGGCGCGGTGGTGTGCCGGGTGGCGCCGTCGTTCATCCGCTTCGGCAGCTTCGAATTGCCGGCCGCGCGTGGCGAGACGGCGTTGCTGCGGCAATTGGTGGATTTCTGCATCGACCGCGATTTCGACCGCGATTTTCGGCATCTGCCGCCCGGTCCTTCGCGCGACGGCGACTGGTTCGCCGAGGTCTGCACGCGCACCGCAACGCTGGTCGCGCAGTGGATGCGGGTGGGTTTCGTGCACGGGGTGATGAACACCGACAACATGTCCATCCTCGGCCTGACGCTGGACTACGGCCCCTATGGCTGGGTGGAAGACTACGACCCGGACTGGACGCCCAACACCACCGACGCGCAGGGCCGGCGCTACCGCTTCGGCACGCAGATGCAGGTGGCGTACTGGAACCTGGTGCGGCTGGCGCAGGCCCTGTCGCCACTGTTCGGCGAGGTGGCTCCGCTGCAGGCGGGGCTGGATGCGTTCCAGTCACGTTTCGCCGAAGAGGAGCGTCGGCACCTGCTCGCCAAGCTCGGCCTCGGCGATTACCGCGAGGGCGACGAGGCGCTGATGGCGCAGTTCCTGCAATTGCTGCACGACGGCGAGATGGACATGACCCTGGCCTTCCGGGCGCTGGCCGACGTTGATCCGGCCCGGCCCGACGCCGCGGTGCTGGAAGGCGCGTTCTATTCCGCCACACGCCGGGCGCGGGCGATGCCGGCACTGCATGACTGGCTGCAGCGCCACGCTGCGCGGGTGCGCGACGAAGCGCTGCCCGCGGCCGGGCGCCGGCGCGCCATGCAGATGGCCAACCCGCTGTACGTGCCGCGCAACTGGTTGCTGCAACAGGCGATCGACCGCGCCGAGCAGGGTGACGTGGCCGGCATCGGCGAACTGCTGGACGTACTGCGCCATCCCTGCGACGAGCAACCCGGCCGCGGGTCTTTCGCGCAGCGCCGGCCGGAATGGGCGCGCGAACGGGCCGGGTGCTCGATGCTGTCATGCAGTTCCTGATCTTCTTTACGACACAATGGCCGACATGACCGATACCTATCCCGACTGGGCCGGCGCGATCCGCGACGTGGCCGATTTCCCCAAACCCGGCATCCTGTTCAAGGACATAACGCCACTGCTGGCCGACGCCCCCGGCTTCCGCGCGGCGATCGCGGCGATGGCCGCACCCTGGCGCGCCGCCAACGTGCAGGCGGTGCTGGGCGTGGAGGCGCGTGGCTTCATCCTCGGTGCCGCGCTGGCGCTGGAACTGGGCGCGGGCTTCGTGCCGGTGCGCAAGCCGGGCAAGCTGCCCGGCGCCACGCTGGTGCAGGCGTATGCGCTGGAATACGGCAGCGACCGCATCGAAGTCTGTGCGGAGGCCGTCGCACCAGGTACGCGGGTGTTGCTGGTCGATGACGTGCTGGCCACTGGCGGCACCCTGGCCGCGGCGCTGTTGCTGGCACAGCGGCTGGAGGCCGAGGTGCTGGGTGCGGCGGTGCTGGTGGAGCTGGACGGGCTGGGCGGTCGCCAGCGCCTGCCTGTCGGCCTGCCGTTGCAGGCCACGCTGGTGTATTGAGCGGGGCCGGCCCCGTGGGTGCCGGGCTTGCCCGGCACGGGGTTTGGCCGGCACGGGGTTTGGCCGGCAACGCCGGATGCGGGGCAAGCCCCGCATCCGCGACCGGCGCGCTTTACATCTTCCGCACGCGGAAGCGCTTGCCCTTGATCTTGCCGGCTTCCAGCCGCGCCACGGCCTTGCCGGCCTGCTCGCGGGCGATGGCGACGTAGGAGCGGGTGGGGAAGATGTCGATCTTGCCGATGGCCTTGGCCGACAACCCGGCGTCGCCGGTCAGCGCGCCGAGGATGTCGCCGGCACGCAGTTTGTCGGTCTTGCCGCCGTCGATGCGCAGCGTGGTCATCGCCGCCTGCGGCAACTGCGCCGGGCGCGCGGTGGCCAGCGGCGTCTTCTGCCAGTTCAACGCGCCGCCCTGTTCGGTTTCCAGCGCGTCGGCACGATGGCGCTCGCGGCCGGCGACCAGGCTCAACGCCAGCCCGCTGCGACCGGCGCGGGCGGTGCGGCCGACGCGGTGCCGGTAGCTGTCCAGGTCGTTCGGCAATTCGTAGTTGACCACGGCGGCGAGGTCTTCCACGTCCAGCCCGCGCGCGGCCACGTCGCTGGCGACCAGCACGTTGCAACTGCGGTTGGAGAACTGCAGCAACACCTCGTCGCGGTCACGCTGCTCCATGTCGCCGTGCAGCGCCAGCGCCGAGAAGCCGAACTGGCGCAGCGAGTTGGCGACCTCGTCCACGTCCTTGCGGGTGTTGCAGAACACCACCGCCGATTCGGGCGTGAACTTCAGCAGCAGCCCGGCCAACGCCTTCTGCCGGTGTGCGGGTTCGGCCTCGAAGAACAACTGCTGGATGGCCGGTGCCTCGGCATCGCCGTCGATGGTCACTTCTTCCGGCGTTTTCAGCAGCGCACGCGCCAGCTCGCGGATTTCCTCGGGGAAAGTGGCCGAGAACAGCAGGCTCTGGCGCTCGGCGTGGGTGCGGCCGGCGATCTCGCGGATCGGTTCCTCGAAGCCCATGTCGAGCATGCGGTCGGCCTCGTCGAGCACGAAGCAGCGCACCTGGCCGAGGTTGAGCGCGCGCTTGCGCGCCAGTTCCTGCACGCGGCCGGGGGTGCCGACCACCACCTGCGGGTGGTGCGCTTCCAGCGAGGCCAGCTGCGGGCCAAGCGGCACGCCGCCGGTGAGCACCAGCAGCTTGAGGTTGGGGATGCCGGTGGCGAGCTTGCGCAGCTGCTTGCCCACCTGGTCGGCCAGTTCGCGGGTGGGGCACAGCACCAGCGCCTGCGTGCGCAGTGTGGCCGGGTCGAGCCGGTTGAGCAGGCCCAAGCCGAAGGCGGCGGTCTTGCCGCTGCCGGTGGGCGCCTGGGCGATCACGTCACGGCCTTGCAGGATCGGTGGCAGGCTGCGTGCCTGCACCGGGGTCATGGTGGTGTAGCCCAGCGCGTCGATGCCGGGGGCGAGGGCCGGCGACAGCGGCAGGTGGGAGAAGTCGGTCATGCGGCATTTTCGCAGATGGCGCGGATGAATGTAGGAGCGACGCGAGTCGCGACCGGGCTTCATCGGGAAGGCTCCATCGCGACTTGCGTCGCTCCTACGGGATGGCGCGCACGGCCAGGTTGATCAGCATCCCGCCACCCAGCAGCCAGGCGAACAGCAGCGCCGCCAGCAGCATCGGCCGCAGGCCGGCGCGGCGCAGCGTCGAGGCCCGCGTGGTCAGGCCCAGCGCCGCCATCGCCATTGCCAGCAGCGCGGTGTCCAACCCGACCAGCACTTCGACCAGCGGTGCCGGCAGCAAGCGCAGCGAGTTGAATGCGACCATGCCGATGAAGCCGAAGGCAAACCACGGGACGTTGGGTGCCGGCCGCGGACCACCATTCGTTTCCCGCCCGTGCGCCAGCAGCAGCGACAGGCCCAGCAGGAAGGGCGCCAGCATCATCACCCGCACCATCTTGGTGATCACTGCGGCATCGGTGGCCTGCGGGCTGATTGCCCGGCCGGCGGCCACCACCTGCGCCACTTCGTGCACGGTGGCGCCGGTGAATATGCCGAAGCCGGCCTCGTCCAGCGGCATCCAGCCGGCGTCCACGCCCCACCGGTACAGCAGCGGCCAGGCGAACATGGCCAGCGTACCGAATACCACCACGGTGGCCACGGCGACGGCCACCTGCTCGGCCCGGCCCTTGACCACCGGTGCGGTCGCCATCACCGCGGCGGCCCCGCAGATGGAGCTGCCGGCGCCGATCAGCAGGGCGGTGCCGGGCTCCAGCTTCAGCACCCGGCAGCCCAGCCACCCTGCCAGAGCGAAGGTCGAGCACAGCACCAGCGCATCGACCAGTACGCCGCGGGCGCCGATCTGGGCGACGTCCTGCAAGGTCAGGCGCAGGCCGTAGAGGACGATGCCGGCGCGCAGCAGGGTGCCCTTGGCGAAACCCACGCCTGTGCCGGCGCGGGAGGACAGCGTGCCGGGGAAGACATTGCCGACGGCGATGCCGAGCGCGATCGCCAGTGTCAGCGTGCCGATGCCGTGTACCTGCAATGGCGGCAGGCTGCCCAGCCATGCCGCCAGCCCGGCGGTGGCGGCGGCCAGCAACAGGCCGGGCAGGCGGGGTGATGCGGGGCGCTCCAGCCCTTGTGTGACAGTGCTCATGACGACGGTAATCAGAAGGTGGCCCATGCTGATCCCGGTTGTTTTATTGGTAAAACGGATAATATTTCTGCATTCAATCTGTTTTATGGGTAAGTTGTGCACTTGTCGCTGCGCCAATTGCAGATCTTCTCGGCCATTGCCGAGGCAGGCACCACCACTGCGGCCGGCGAGGCCATCGGGTTGTCGCAATCGGCGGTAAGCGCCGCGCTGAGCGAACTGGAAAACCTGCTGGGGCTGGCACTGTTCGACCGCATCGGCCGCCGGCTGGTGCTCAACGGCCACGGGCAGGCACTGTTGCCGGAGGCGCGCATGTTGCTGGCCGGCATGGCCGACATCGAGCGCCGTTTCCGCACCGCCGATGAAATGCACGCGCCGGTGCATTGGCGGGTGGGGGCCAGCACCACCATCGGCAACTACCTGATGCCGGCGCGCATCGCCGGTTTGCAGCAGCGCAACGGGCAGGCCCGGGTCGATCTGGTGATCGGCAACACCCGCGAGGTGGTGGCTGCGGTGCAGCGGCTGGAGGTGGACATCGGCCTGATCGAAGGCCCGTGTCATGCGCCGGGGCTGGACGTGGCGGCCTGGCAGCAGGACGAATTGCTGGTCGTGTTCGGCGAGGGCCATCGGCATGCGGCTGGACTGCGCGCCGGTGTCGACATGGCGCAGCTGCGGCAGGCACGCTGGCTGCTGCGCGAACCCGGCTCCGGCACCCGCGAGGCGGCCGAGCAGGCCTTGCTGCCGCACCTGCATGGCTTTGCCGAGGTGCTGCAACTGGGGGGCACCGAGGCGATCAAGCAGGGCGCGGTGGCCGGGCTGGGGCTGGCCTGCCTGTCACGGCATGCGGTGGCCGACCTCGTCGCGCTCGGCAGGCTGCAGGTGCTGTCCACGCCATTGCCGCCGCTGCGGCGCCAGCTGTGGGTGGTGCGCCACCCCGGAAAGCGCGTGCCGGCCAGCCTGCGGCAGTTGCTGGCATTGCCGCCGGATGTCCTTGCGTAGACCTGGGCAGCGCCCCCGCGCTGCATGCGCGCAGCGGAAAACCCGGTCGGGGGGGGGAGCCCCGACCTGCGCTGCCGCCGCAGCCCGTACAATGCGCGGATGCCCCTGATTACCTTGCAGAACGTCGACTACAGCGTCGGCGGCCCGTTGTTGCTGGAAAAAACCGAACTGTCGATCGACGCGGGCGAGCGCATTGCCCTGATCGGCCGCAACGGTGCCGGCAAATCCACCCTGATGAAGCTGATGGCCGGCGAGCTGAAGCCCGATGATGGCGAGGTGCGCGTGCAGCAGGGCGTGCGCGTGGCCCGGCTGGAACAGGAAGTGCCGCATGGCGCGGCCGGCAGCGTGTTCGACGTGGTCGCCGATGGCCTGGGTGAACTGGGCCACTGGCTGGCCGAGTTCCACCACCTGAGCCATGCCGAGGTGTTCGACGGCGAGGCGATGGGCAAGGTGCAGGCCAAAATCGATGCCGCCGACGGCTGGGCGCTGGACCAGCGCGTGGCCGAGACCCTGACCAAGCTGGAGCTCGATGGCGATGCCGAGTTCGGGCGCCTGTCCGGCGGCATGAAGCGCCGCGTGCTGCTGGCGCGGGCGCTGGTGGCCGGGCCGGACGTGCTGCTGCTGGACGAGCCGACCAACCACCTCGACATCGAGGCCATCGACTGGCTGGAAGGCTTCCTCAAGGGCTGGAACGGCTGCGTGGTGTTCGTCACCCACGACCGCCGCTTCCTGCGTGCGCTGGCGACCCGCATCGTCGAGATCGACCGCGGGCAGGTGACCAGCTGGCCCGGTGACTGGGAAAATTACGAGCGCCGCCGCGAGGAACGGCTCAATGCGCAGGCGCAGGAGAACGCGCGCTTCGACAAGCTGCTGGCGCAGGAAGAAGTCTGGATCCGCCAGGGCATCAAGGCCCGCCGCACCCGCGACGAAGGCCGCGTGCGCCGGCTCAAGGCCATGCGCAATGAACGTAGCCAGCGTCGCGAACTGGGCGGCAACGTCAAGCTGGAAGCGGCAGGTGCCGAGAACTCCGGCAAGAAGGTCATCGACATCAAGAACATCTCCTTCGCCTTTGGCGAGCGGGTGATGGTCAGGGATTTTGAAACCACCATCCTGCGCGGCGACCGCATCGGCCTGATCGGGCCCAACGGCAGCGGCAAGACCACGCTGCTCAAGCTGCTGCTGGGCGAGCTGCAACCGGACAGCGGCGAGGTGCGGCTCGGCACCAACCTGCAGATCGCTTATTTCGACCAGTACCGTGCCACTTTGCGCGAGGACTGGAGCGCAATCGAGAACGTTGCCGAAGGCGCGGACTTCATCGACCTCAATGGCAAGCGCAAGCACGTGCATGCCTATCTGCAGGACTTCCTGTTCACCCCCGAACGCGCGCGCGCGCCGATCACCCGCCTGTCCGGCGGCGAGCGCAACCGCCTGCTGCTGGCCAAGCTGTTCGCGCAGCCGTCCAACCTGCTGGTGATGGACGAACCGACCAACGACCTCGACGTGGAAACGCTGGAGTTGCTGGAAGAACTGCTCGGCGACTACACCGGCACCTTGCTGCTGGTCAGCCATGACCGTGACTTCCTCGACAACGTGGTGACTTCCACGCTGGTGCTGGAAGGCGAGGGCAGGGTGGGGGATTACATTGGCGGTTACAGCGATTCGCTGCGCCAGCGCCCGGCGGCGGCGATGAGTGGCATGGCGGTAGCCAAGGCCTCGGCAACAGCGACCCCGGTTGCTGCATCGGCAGCGGTACAAGCGGAGGTCTCGCCGGGCAAACGCAAGCTCAGCTACAAGGACGCGCGCGAGCTGGAACAACTGCCGGCGAAGATCGAAAAGCTGGAACTGGACGTGGAAGGCCTGACCGGCGCGATGAACGACCCGGCGTTCTATACCCGTTCCAGCGCCGAGGTCACCGCCCATACCCAGCAGTTGGCAAAGGTGCAGGCTGAGCTGGATGCCGCCTACGCCCGTTGGGAAGAACTGGACGGCTGAAGGCCACGCGAAGCGCGGATGCGCGGGCTGCGTTGGCCCACGCCGGGCCACGTAGCTGCGGGGGCTTGCCCCGCAGAGGGGCGTTGCCGGGAAACCCCGGTACGGGGCAAGCCCCGTACCTACGACTCCATCATGTCGTCGGGCAGTTCCAGGAAGGCCCAGAACGGCACGCCGTCTTCGGCCCAGCTGGCCGTCGCTTCGGCCAGCACGTCCAGCAGCATGTCGAAATCGCCACGGCTGCCGTGGCGCAGGTCCCCGGCCTCGCCGAACAGCAACGCATAGCCGTTGGCCGGCAACCAGGACAGGTCGCGCAGCGCGTCGGACAGCGCATCCCAGTTGCGGCCGAGGCCGGCCGGGAAATCCAGCTGGGTGGCGATGCGCAACAGCAGGGTGCGCTTGTCGGTGCAGGTTTCCAGATCGATGCGCAGCACCTTCAGGCCGGCATCGCGGGCGACTGCGGCCAGCCCGCCGAGGTCGCCGTGCCCCACCGCATAGACGCCGGCCTGCGCGGCGTCTTCCAGCCCCATGTCGAAACCGCTGTCACTCATGGCGTTCTCCATTGGCCGGCACGTGGAAGCTGCGGAAGCTCTCGTAGTGGTCGTCGGTGTAGTACCAGGCTTCGGGCGGGTCGCCACCGGTAACGATGCGGCGTGCGCCGCGGTGCGAAAGGCCGGGCGTGTCCACGGTGTATTCGCGGTAATGGCCGCGTGGGCGCTGTGGCAGACGCTGCTCGCGGTTGCCGAATACGCTGCCGTCCTGCCGGTGCGGGAACGGGCCGCCGCGCCGGATCAGGGCGATGGTGTCGCGTGCCTCGCGCGGCAGGAAGGCCGGCAGCGCGTCACCTGCGGGAGCGGCCGCTGGCGCCTGTTCGACCTGCGCTGCGGCGCCGGCTTCCAGCGCGGGGGCGAACTGCGGCGTGGCCGGGCGTTGCAGTTCGCGCATGCCCCACAGGCCTGCCACGAGCAGGAACAGGGCGACGAACAGGAGCAGGGGCTTGCGCATGGCGATGGGACTTGCGGGGGATGCCGGATTATCGCGCCTGCGCGCAATGATGTTTGAACGGCGGGTTCACGGCCGGGTTCACGCTGGAATAACAACAGTGCAAGCCATGACCCGATGGGTTCGCGGGACAGTGTTTTTCCCGCCGTCACCCTTGGTATGTGGGGGCTTCGTCCCTACCATTGGAGGTGCAACGCCCGGCCGTCGCCGGACGAAAACCCCCAGGAGATTCCTCATGGCCTACACCCTGCCCAAGCTGCCCTACGCGTACGACGCCCTCGAACCGCACATCGACGCGGCCACGATGGAAATCCATCACTCCAAGCACCACCAGACCTACATCAACAACGTCAACGCCGCGCTGGAAGGCACCGAGTACGCCGACCTGCCGGTCGAGGAGCTGGTGAAGAAGACCAAGTCGCTGCCGGAGAATCTGCAGGGCCCGGTGCGCAACAACGGTGGCGGCCATGCCAACCACAGCCTGTTCTGGACGGTGATGTCGCCCAACGGCGGCGGTGCGCCGGTCGGCGAGGTGGGCAAGGCCATCGACGCGCAGCTGGGTGGTTTCGACAAGTTCAAGGAAGCCTTCACCAAGGCCGCGCTGACCCGCTTCGGCTCGGGCTGGGCGTGGCTGAGCGTGACCCCGGACAAGAAGGTGGTCGTGGAATCCTCGGCCAACCAGGACAGCCCGCTGATGCAGGGCAATACGCCCGTGCTGGGGCTGGACGTGTGGGAACACGCGTATTACCTGAAATACCAGAACCGCCGCCCGGAATACATCGGCGCGTTCTTCAACGTGGTCGACTGGAACGAGGTCGAGCGCCGTTATCAGGAAGCCATCGCCTGACCGTGCGGCCCTGCGGTGCGGGGCCCGCCGAAGGTGGTTGCAGGCAACGGCCGGGCGTCATCGCCCGGCCGTTGCCGTTTCCGGAACCCGTTGCGCGGGCTTCCGGCGCTACCACTCAGTCGCGGCGGCAACCGACGCCGCTGCACTGGAGCGTGTTGAAGTCGTAGACGGTGGAATGGCCGGGCGTCCCGGTTGGTCCGGGCACGCCCGCGGGAACATAGAACGTGGCCGAGTGGGCGCCGTACAGGCCGGCCGGGAAGCGGAACGGCTTGAGTACCACGTAGCCGTTGTGCGGCAGGCCGCGCTGCGCGGGCGGCGCGCCACCGGCAATGGGCGGGATGTCCTGTTGCGCGCGTTGCGCGGCCATGCCCGTGTTCCATGCCTGTATGTCGGCCAGCGTGACCGGGCGCAGCACGCCTTGGGACACTGCATGCTGCAACGCCGCCGGGCCGGCCAGCTGCGAATCGGGCAGACGGAAGCTCTCCACGCGCGGGGCGTCGCGGCGGGTCTGCAACTGCGTGCCCGGGGACAGTGCATCGCCCACCACCACCTTGCCGTCGCGGGCGGGGTAGAGCATGTCCACCGGCTGCCCGAACAGGCGCCGTGCCATCGGGTTGAGCCGCTCGGCCCGCTCCGGGCTCACGTAATTGGAACCACAGCTGCCGCGGTTGTCGTAGGTGCTGACCAGCACCGGTACCGTCGCCGGCAGGCCGGTGACCACCTGCTTGTGGTAACCGCTGACGAACACCGCCACCAGCGCGGTGCCCTGGCTCCAGCCGATGCTCCATACCGTCGGCTCGTAGGCACCGAGCATCAGGATCACCGGCGCCTGCGGCTGGTTGACCGCCACCTCCATCAGCGTGGCCTCGTGGCCGCTGTCGTCGATCTGGAAGCCCAGCTTGCGCCCGGAATACGCGCCGGCGGCATGGACCTTGGTGCCGGCCGGAATTGCCAACCCATCGAAACCGCAGGCATCGAGCGGTGCCGGCGCCGGATGCGCGGAGAACGCGAAGGGCCGGGTATCAGCGGCGGCTTCCGCCGGGCCTGCCGGTGGCTGGTAAGTGCCGTCGACGGTCATCGACAGCGGTGTGGCGGAATCCTCGGCACTGGTGGCCTTCGCGGACGGGCCGGCAGCGGGAGCATCGTCCCGTGCCCCGGCATCGACCGGCGACACGGTGGCATCACCGGTGGATGCCCCGGAAGGCGGTTTGCAGCCGGGCAGGAACAGGACGAGAAGCGACAACAGCGGCAGCAGGCGAGGCATCCGTGCGACTCCGGGAGGGTGTGCGGCGACTGTAGCCGAGCCACGGCCGGCGGCCAATGTGCGTCCGCCGCCATTGCAATGGGTGCATCGGCAGGGGCGGCGACCCGGCCCGATGCGTTAGGCTTGCACCCTTTGCACGACAGGATCGCCAGCAGATGACGAACACCGCCGGGGCCGCGAGCGCCACTCCCAGGGCACGGATGCCACGCCAGATCCCCTTCATCATCGGCAACGAAGCCTGCGAGCGCTTCAGCTTCTACGGGATGCGCAACATCCTGGTGCAGTTCCTGATCACCTCGCTGCTGCTGCAGGAGGTCACCGCCGAAGGCCGCGCCGGCGAAGCCAAGGACATCATGCACAGCTTCATGATCGGCGTGTATTTCTTCCCGCTGCTCGGTGGCTGGCTGGCCGACCGCTTCTTCGGCAAGTACCGCACCATCCTGTGGTTCAGCCTGATCTACTGCGCCGGCCACGCCTGCCTTGCGCTGTTCGAGGACAGCCGGCAGGGCTTCTTCCTCGGCCTCGGCCTGATCGCACTGGGTGCCGGCGGCATCAAGCCGCTGGTGGCCTCGTTCATGGGCGACCAGTTCGACCAGTCGAACAAGCACCTGGCCAAGATCGTGTTCGACGCGTTCTACTGGATCATCAACTTCGGCTCGCTGTTCGCTTCGCTGCTGATCCCGCTGGCGCTGAAGAGCCTCGGTCCGCAATGGGCGTTCGGCATCCCCGGCATCCTGATGTTCGTGGCCACCTTCGTGTTCTGGCTGGGCCGCAGGTGTTACGTGCTGGTGCCGCTGCCGCCCAAGGACCCGCATTCGTTCGCCAACGTGGTGCGTACCGCGCTGCTGGCACATGCGCCGGGGCAGGGGCGCGCGGGTCTGGTGATCGCCGTGGCCGGCGTGGTCGCGGCACTGGCTTCGCTGCTGCTGGTGCCGTCGCTGGGCATCGTGATCTGCCTGTGCATCGCGCTGGTGCTGGTGCTGGCCGGCATCGGCGGCGGCACCATGCTGCAGCTCGACCGCGCCCGCGGCGTGCACCCGGAAGCGTCGGTGGAAGGCGTGCGCTCGGTGCTCAAGGTGCTGGTGATCTTCGCCCTGACCACGCCGTTCTTCTCGCTGTTCGACCAGAAGGCCTCGACCTGGGTGTTGCAGGGCCAGCAGATGACCATGCCCGCATGGTTCACCGCCTCGCAGATGCAGGCGCTGAACCCGCTGTTGGTGATGCTGCTGATCCCGTTCAACAACCTCGTGCTGTACCCGGCGCTGCGCAGGCTGGGTTGGGAGCCGACCGCGCTGCGGCGCATGACCGCCGGCATCGCCTTCAGCGGCCTGGCGTGGATCGTGGTGGGCGGTATCCAGGTGGTGATGGACGGCGGCAACGCCATGTCGATCTTCTGGCAGATGCTGCCGTATGCGCTGCTGACCTTCGGCGAGGTGCTGGTGTCGGCTACCGGGCTGGAGTTCGCCTACAGCCAGGCGCCGGCGTCGATGAAGGGCGTGGTGATGAGCTTCTGGAACCTGACCACCACCATCGGCAACCTGTGGGTGCTGCTGTCCAATGCGGCGGTGCGCAACCATGCGGTGACCGACCGCATTGCCAGCACCGGGCTGAGCGAGGCTGCGTTCCTGATGTTCTTCTTCGCCGGTTTCGCCTTCATCGCGGCGCTGGCCTTCGGCCTGTACGCGCGGCGCTACCGGATGGTGGACAACTACCGCGCCGCCTGAGAGTCCACGCCATGACCCCCATCAACCTGCTGCTGGTCGCCATCACCGTCATCGTCTCGTGGGTGGCGTTCAACAACCGCAAGCTGGCCGACCGGCTGGTGCTGTGGCCGCCGGCCATCGACCGCCACCGGCAATACGACCGGCTGCTGACCTACGGCTTCATCCACGCCGACATCGGCCACCTGGCCTTCAACATGATCACGCTGTTCTTCTTCGGTGGGCGCATCGAAGCGGAGATGATGCGGCAGACCGGCAGCTTCCTGACCTATCCGCTGTTCTACCTGGCGGCGCTGGCGGTCTCGATCCTGCCCAGCTACCTGAAGAACCAGAAGAACCCCAACTACCTGAGCCTGGGCGCCTCGGGCGCGGTGTCGGCGGTGCTGTTCGCCTTCATCCTGCTGTCGCCGTGGACGATCATCCTGGTGATGTTCATCCCGGCCCCGGCGATCCTCTACGCCGTGTTCTACGTCGGCTACAGCATCTGGATGGACAAGAAGGGCAGCGACAACGTCAACCACAGCGCGCATCTGGCCGGTGCCGCGTTCGGCGTGATGTTCATGCTGTTCATGGAGCCGCAGGTGCTGCACACCTTCCTCGAACAGTTGATACACCCGCGCTTCGGGCGTTGAGGCGAACTCCACTTTTGCAGGAGCGACGTGAGTCGCGACCAGCTTTGTCGGGAACGCTCCGGTCGCGACTCACGTCGCTCCTACGGGGCCCCTCACATTTCAGGCCGCGTAGGCGGCCAGCAGCCGCGCGTGCACTTCCTGCTCGATCTTCTCGAACTCGCAGCTGTCGATGTCGCCGGCGACGGCGAGCTGGAACAGGCCTTCCAGCAGCAGCGCATCGTGACCGTCGGGCGGGCAGGGTGGGGCGGGGAATGGGGCGGTCATGCGGGAAAGCCAGTGGTACGCAGTGCCTGTTCAGGCAAGAGCCATGCCATCGGCAACGGCCCGGACTATCGTGGTCCGGCAGGTCGGGCCAGTCAGAAAGTGACGCATGGCGGTGCGCGTTGCCGCCGGTTCGCGTCATGGTTTCACGCCATGCCGGTGCCGCCGCTGCACAATCCACGTTCCATTCGGGGAATCCGCCATGTCCGCTTCCAGTACCGTGCTGCCGCCCGTCACCCATGACCCGGCCGGGTCACGCTTCCGGCTCGATCTCGACGGCCACGAGGCGGTGCTCGAATACCACCTCCGCGACGGGGCGATGGTCATCACCCACACGCGGGTGCCCGACGCCATCGGCGGGCGCGGCATCGCCGCGGTGCTGGTGCGGGCGGCGCTGGCGAATGCCCGGGCCGAAGGGCTGAAAGTGGTGCCCGAATGCAGCTATGTCGCGGTCTTCATGCAGCGTCATGGAGAATATGCGGACCTGTTGGAATAACCGGGCATGGCCGATGCGCTGCCGGTTCGTTGCGGCGCCACTTTCAAGGAAGCACACGGCATGAACAGAGTGGGACAAGGCACGGGCGTTGCGGTATTGCTGCTGGCGCTGGCCGGTTGCGGGAAAGAGCAGGCCGGCACGCCGGATGCGGCGCCCGCGGTACCGGATGCGGCAGGTGCGCCCGCCCCCGCCGATGAGGCGCCGGCCACGACCGTGCTGCAGGACGTCATCGAGAACGATCCCCGCTACGTGGTGGGCATCAGCTACCCGCCGGCGGCCAACAAATACCCGGGGCTGGCGCAGGAACTGGGTGCCTATGCCGACAAGGCCGAGGCCGACCTGCTCAAGGCAGTGGACGAACTCGGCAACGACCAGCCGCGCGCGCCCTACGAATTGTCGCTGGCATTCGACCTGCTGGTGGAAACGCCACAGATCGTCGCGGTGGCGGCCGAGGGCAGCAGCTATACCGGCGGCGCCCACGGGCAGCCGCTGGTGGCACGCTTCGTCTGGTTGCCGCAACAGGAGCGGATGCTGACGGCGCAGGCACTGGTCGATTCTCCCGCCGGCTGGAAGGCGATCAGTGTCTACACCGGCGACAAGCTGCTGGAACAGGCACTGATCCGTGCCCAGGGTGAGGACATGACGCCGGAGGAACAGCAGGCGCAGGTGCGCAACCTGTCGAAGACGATCGACGAAGGCACGGCGCCGGACGCCGCCAACTTCGCCCAGTTCCAGCCGGTGATGGACGCGGCCGGCCATGTCGCCGCACTGCGCTTCGTGTTCCCGCCCTATCAGGTAGGGCCGTATTCCGATGGAACCCGGACCGTCGATGTGCCGGCGGCGGTGCTGCTGCCGCACGTGGCGGCCGCCTACCGGGAGTTGTTCGCGCAACCGTAGAGTCGTGGAGGGCCGGCGATGGAGGCAGGATTGCAACGACGCGTCGAGGCATTGCTGCAGGAGGCGGACGTCATCCCCGGCGGAGAGCGCCCGCAGGACATCGACATCCTCGACCCGCGCTTTTACGCGCGGGTGCTGGGTGACGGCTCGCTGGGGTTGGGCGAGAGCTACATGGACGGCTGGTGGCAGGCGCGCGCGCTCGACGCCTTCCTCACCCACCTGCTGGCGGCGCGGCTCGACGAACGCGTACATGGCGCCGGCGAAGTCTGGGATGCGCTCAAGGCGAAGCTGTTCAACCTGCAGGCCGGGCTGGGCAGCTACGAGGTCGGGCGGCGCCATTACGACCTCGGCAACGACCTGTACCGCGCCATGCTCGGCAAGCGGCTGGTCTACAGCTGCGGATACTGGCGCGACGCCGGCAACCTGGATGATGCACAGGTTGCCAAGCTCGACCTGATCTGCCGCAAGCTCGGCCTGCGCCCGGGCATGCGCGTGCTGGACATCGGTTGCGGCTGGGGCGAGGCGCTCAAGTACGCGGCCGAACGCCACGGCGTGGAAGGCGTGGGCATCACCATCTCGCAGGAGCAGGCCGAATTCGCGCGCGAACTGTGCGCCGGCCTGCCGGTGGAAATCCGCCTGCAGGACTACCGCGACCTGGACGAGCCGTTCGACGCGATCCTGTCGGTAGGCATGTTCGAGCACGTCGGCGTCAAGAACTACCGCACCTATTTCGAGGTGGCGCGACGCTGCCTGTGCGACGACGGCCTGTTCCTGCTGCATTGCATCGGCAGCAACGTCAGCCGCGAGCGCACCGACCCGTGGATCGCCCGCTACATCTTCCCCAACTCGATGCTGCCCTCGGCGGTGCAGATCACCACGGCGATGGAGGAGCTGTTCGTGCTGGAGGACTGGCACAACTTCGGCAGCGACTACGACCGCACCCTGCAGGCCTGGCGCGACAACGTGGAAGCGGCGTGGGAGCGGCTGGGTCCGCACTACGACGAGCGTTTCCGGCGCATGTGGCGCTTCTATCTGGCCGGCTCGATGGCCAGCTTCCGTACCCGCCATGCGCAGCTGTGGCAGCTGGTGCTGTCGCCGCGGGGCGTGCGGGGTGGCTACGTCGCGCCGCGCTGAGCACGCGAGGGGTATCCGGTAATTGAATGCGAAACCGCCCGGGCAAGCCGGGCGGTTTCGGTCCCGCGGTGTCGCGCGCGGCTTACTTGCCGGCTTCGGCGTTGCTCAGCCCGCGCTTCTCCAGCAACGGCTCGATCCGCGGCTCGTGGCCGGCGAAGTTGAGGAACAGTTCCATCGCATCGGCGCTGCCACCCCTGGACAGCAGGGTCTGGCGGAAGTGGTCGCCGTTGGCGCGGCTCAGGCCGCCGTGGTCGCGGAACCACTTCTGGGTGTTGGCGTCGAGCACCTCGGACCAGATGTAGGCGTAGTAGCCGGCCGAGTAGCCGCCCATGATGTGGCTGAAGTAGGTGGTGCGGTAACGCGGCGGCACCGGCGCGTAGTAGATGCCGTCCTTGACCAGCGCCTCATGTTCGAACGCGAGCACGTCCTTCGGTGCCGGCACCTGCTCCACGCCGATCTGGTGCCAGCGCTGGTCCAGCATCGCCGCGCCCAGGTACTCGGTGGTGGCGAAGCCCTGGTTGAACTTGGCTGCGGCCACCACCTTGTCCAGCAGCGCCTGCGGCATCGCCGCGCCGCTCTGGTAGTGCTTGGCGTAGTTGGCCAGGATGCTCGGTTCGTCGGCCCACATCTCGTTGACCTGCGAGGGGAACTCGACGAAGTCGCGCGGCACCGCGGTGCCCGAGAAGTACGGGTACTTCACGTTCGAGAACATGCCGTGCAGGGCATGGCCGAACTCGTGGAAGGTGGTGGTCACCTCGTCCCAGGTCAGCAGCGTCGGCTTGCCGGCCGGCGGCTTGGGGATGTTGAGGTGGTTGGCGACCACCGGCTTGTTGCCGGTCAGCGCCGACTGCGACACGTAGGAATTCATCCACGCGCCGCCGCGCTTGGACTGGCGCGCATACGGGTCGAAGATGAAGATCGCCAGCTGGCTGCCGTCGGCGTCGAACACATCGTAGACGCTGACGTCGTCGTGGTAGACCGGCAGGTCGGTGCGCTGCTTGAAGCTCAGGCCGTATTCCTTGCCGGCGGCGAAGAATACGCCATTCTCCAGCACGTTCTTCAGTTCGAAGTAGGGCTTGAGCTGCGATTCGTCGAAGTTGTACTTGGCCTGGCGCACCTTCTCGCTGTAGAAGGCCCAGTCCCACGGCTGCAGCTCGAACGTCGGCTGGCCGGCGGCCTTCTGCTCGGTGTCGATCATCGCCTGCAGATCGGCAGCCTCGCGCTTGGCATTGGCCACCGCGGCCGGAGCCAGCTGGCCGAGCATCGCATTGACCGCTTCCGGGGTCTTGGCGGTCTGGTTGCCCAGCGAATAGGCGGCGTAGTTGGCGAAGCCCATCAGCGCGGCCTTCTGCGCGCGCAGGGTCATGATGCGCGAGACCAGCGCGGTATTGTCGTATTCGCCGCCCTTGCTGCCGCGTGCAGCCGAGGCCTCGAAGATCTTCCGGCGCAGCTCGCGGTTGGTCAGGTTGCTCAGCGCCGGCTGGCCGGTGGTGTTGAGCAGGGCGATGACGTACTTGCCGTCCAGCTTGCGCGCCTTGGCGGCTTCGGCGGCGGCGGCGATCTGCTCGGCCGACAGGCCATCCAACTGCTTGGCGTCATCGACCACGATGTAGGCGGCGTTGACCTCGGCCAGCACGTTCTGGCTGAACTTGGTGCCCAGGTTGGCCAGCTCGGCGTTGATTTCCTTCAGCTTGGCCTTGTCGGCGTCGGGCAGTTCGGCGCCGGCGCGGACGAAGTTGTCGTGGTACTTCTCGACCAGGCGCAGGCCTTCGGCGTCCAGGCCCAGTGTGTCGCGCTTGTCGTACAGCGCCTTGATGCGCTCGAACAGCTTGCCGTTGAGGCTGATGGCATCACGGTGCGCGGCGAACTTCGCCGAGTAGTCGGCCTGCAGCTGCTTGCGCGCGTCGTTGGTATCCGCACCGCTCAGCGAGAAGAACACGGTGGTGGCACGGTCGAGGACGGCGCCGCTGTTTTCCAGCGCGACCAGCGTGTTCTCGAAGGTCGGCGCGGCCGGGTTGTTGGCGATGGCCTCCACTTCCTCGATCTGCTGCGCCATGCCGGCGTCGAAGGCCGGGGCGAAGTCGCTGTCCTTGATCTTGTCGAACTGCGGGTAGTGCAGCGGCAGCGGGCTTTCGGCAAAGAACGGGTTGGCCTGTTCGGCGGCCTGGGTGGCGGCATCGGCGGCCGGGCTGTAGGCCGGTGCGGCAAGGCCGAGGGACACGGCAAGGGCGAGGGCGAGGCGGGTGTTCAAGGCGAAAGCTCCGGTAAAGGCTGAACCCGCAGGTTAACCCGGCCGACGGGGTTTCCGGGTGTGTCGAAGGGCATGGTCACGGCCCGCGATGGCGTAAGCTGGCAGGCCCGTCCGAAGCCTTGCCTGCCATGACCTGCGCTTTCGATTTCCGTACCGTCACGCTGGATGGCCAGCCGCTGGACCTGGCCGACTTCCGCGACCGCGTGCTACTGGTGGTCAATACCGCCTCACGCTGCGGTTTTACCCCGCAGTACGAAGGACTGGAGCGGCTGTGGCGCGAATACGGGCCGCGCGGACTGGTGGTGCTAGGCTTCCCCTGCGACCAGTTCGGCCACCAGGAGCCGGGGGACGCCGCCGAGATCGGTGCGTTCTGCGCATTGAACTACGGGGTGAGCTTCCCGATGTCGGCCAAGGTGGCGGTCAACGGCGCCGATGCGCATCCGCTGTGGCGCTGGTTGCAGCGCGAAAAGCGCGGCGCGCTGGGCATTGCCGCGATCAAGTGGAATTTCAGCAAGTTCCTGATCGGCCGCGAGGGGCAGGTGCTTGCCCGCTATGCGCCGACGCTGCGCCCGGAAGCGCTGGAAGGCGACATCCGGGCGGCATTGCGGCAATGAATCAGCTCACTTCTCGACGAAGGCGCGCTCGAACACGTAGTGGCCCGGCGAGCCGATGCGCGGGGATACCTCGAAGCCGCGCGCGTCCAGCACGCCACGCAGGTCGGCCAGCATCTGCGGGCTGCCGCAGATCATGAAGCGGTCGTTGGCCGGGTCGAACGGCGGCAGGCCGAGGGTCTGCGGCATGGCGCCGGTTTCCATCAGCGTGGTCAGGCGGCCGTGGTTGCGGAACGGTTCGCGGGTGACGGCCGGGTAGTACAGCAGCTTGTCGCGGACGATGTCGCCGAGGATTTCGTCAGCGAACAGTTCCTTCTCGAAGTACTCGCGGTAGGCCAGGTCCTGCTCGAAGCGCACGCCGTGGCAGACGATGACCTTCTCGAAGCGCTCGTAGGTCTCCGGGTCCTTGACGATGCTCAGCCACGGCGCCAGCCCGGTGCCGGTGCCCAGCAGGTACAGGTGCTTGCCGGGGTGCAGGTCGGAGATCAGCAGGGTGCCGGTGGGCTTCTTGCCGACCACCAGTTTGTCGCCGGGCTTGAGGTGCTGCAGGCGCGAGGTCAGCGGGCCATCCTGTACCTTGATGCTGAAGAAGTGCAGGCGCTCTTCCCAGTTGGCGCTGGCAATGGAATAGGCGCGCAGCAGCGGGCGGCCGCCTTCGTTTTCCAGGCCGATCATCACGAACTGGCCGTTCTCGAAGCGGAAGCTGCTGTCGCGGGTGGTGGAGAAGCTGAAGTAGGCGTCCGTCCAGTGGTGGACGTCGAGCACCGTCTCGGTGCCGAAAGCGGAAGACATGCGGTGGCTTGCGTGGGGATGGGTTGACCGGCCCATTCTAGCCGAAATCCGTCAAATGAGATTGAATCTCATCTTTCCGGGGCGGTTCAGCGGTAGCCGGCGGCCTGCAGTTCGAACAGTTCGGCATAGCGGCCGCCTTCTTCCATCAACTGCGCGTGGGTGCCGCTGGCCTCGATGCGGCCGTCGGCCAGCACCAGGATGCGGTCGGCCATGCGTACCGACGAGAAGCGGTGCGAGATCAGCACCGCGGTGCGCTGCTCGGACAGTTCCTTGAAGCGCTGGAACACCTCGAACTCGGCGCGGGCGTCGAGCGCGGCGGTGGGTTCGTCGAGGATCATCACCTGCGCGTCGCGCATGTAGGCGCGGGCGATGGCGATCTTCTGCCACTGGCCGCCGGACAGGTCCACGCCGGTCTTGAAGCGGCGGCCGATCAGCTGCCCGTAGCCTTCCGGCAACGCTTCGATCACTTCATCGGCCAGCGCCCGGTGCGCGGCGTCGCGGATGCGGGCGTCGTCGCGCATGGCCTCGACCAGGCCGACGCCGATGTTCTCGCCGGCGGTCAGGTGGTAGCGCACGAAGTCCTGGAAGATCACTCCCATGTTGGCGCGCAGGTCGTCCAGGTCATAGTCGCGCAGGTCGCGGCCGTCGAGCAGGATGCGGCCTTCGTCCGGGTCGTACAGCCGCGCCAGCAGCTTGACCAGGGTGGTCTTGCCGGCGCCGTTCTCGCCGACCAGGGCGATGACCTCGCCGGCTTCCAGCCGGAAGTCGAGGTGGCGCACCGCCCAGCGTTCGGCATCGGGATAGCGGAAGCCGACGTCCTCGAACACGAAGCCCTCGCGGATCGGGCGCGGCACCGGCAGCGCGTCCGGGCGTGAACGGATCTCCGGCTCGATGGCGAAGAACGAGAACAGGTCGTCCAGGTACAGCGCCTGCCCGGCCACCTGCGAGAAGCCGGTGAGCAGGCCTTCCAGCAGCTGCCGCAGGCGCATGAAACTGCCGGCGAGGAAGGTGAGGTCGCCGATGCTGAAATCGCCGCTGATGGTGCGCCAGGCGATGTAGGCGTAGGCGGTGTAGTAGCCCAGCGTGCCCAGCGCCGCCAGCAGCGTGCCCCAGAATGCACGCTTGCGCGCCAGCGTGCGGTTGGCGCGGTAGAAACGCTCGGCCAGCAGCTTGTAGCGCTCGATCAGGAAACGGTGGAGGTTGAATATCTTCACCTCCTTGGCGGTTTCCACGCTGGCCCCGACCTGGCGCAGGTAGTCGAGCTGGCGGCGCTCCGGCGTCCAGCTGTGGTTGAGGGAATAGCCGAGCGTGTTGAAGTGCGATTCGCCGATGAACGCAGGTACCAGTGCCACCGCCAGCAACGCCATCAGCCACGGTGCGTAGGCGACCAGCCCGACGGCGAAGCTGATGACGGTGATGGCGTCCTGCGCCTGCCCGAACAGCTGCCCCATCAAGCTCATGCGGCCCATCGTCTGGCGCCGTGCACGGTCGAGCTTGTCCTGCAGGTCGGGGTCCTCGAAATCCTCCAGGTCCAGTTCGGCGGCGTGCTCCATCAGGCGCACGCTGGTGGCGTTGGTGAACAGTTCGGACAGCAGCGCGTCGGCGTAGTTGACCAGCCGGCCCAGCAGGTCCGAGCCGATGGCGATGCCCAGTTCCAGCGCCAGCAGCTCCAGCAGGGTGTCGAGCTGGCCGCCGGCCAGCGCCTCGCGCAACGGTGGCATGCCGCCGCTGCCGGACAACTGCACGGCTTCGTCGATGATCAGCTTGCCCACGTACAGCATCGCCACCGGCAGCAGGGCGCGCAGCAGGCGCAGGCCGAGGCTGGCCAGGGTCAGCAGGCGGCTGGTCCGCCATACCTGGCGCAGGAACGGCGGCAGGTTGCGCAGCGCATCCATGCGCTCGCGCAGGCTGGGGCGGGAATCAGGTGTTTGCGGAGGCATGGCCGGCATTGTGCCGCGTCCGTGGTGGGCGGGGAGATTTCCGCTTGCGGCCGCGCACGTATTTGTCCGTCATGCCCGTTGTAGATGCGGGGCTTGCCCCGCATGAGGCTTCACCGGGAAAACGCCATGCGGGACAAGCCACGCATCTACAAGGGAGGCAGTCTTGCCGAGAAGGGAACCTGTCTTGTGCCAAACAGGGCAGGGCGTTACCGCATTGGCCCCGGCGGTTCGCCGTCGCCGCCGGATTGCAGCGCCACCGGCAGGTGCCAGCCATAGCGCAGCGCCATCATCCGCAGGCCGAAGCACAGCCCGGCGCCGGCCAGCACGCAGGGCAGGGCCGGCCATTGCAGCCAGTGGCCGGCGGCGACCACCGCGGCGCCGGCCAGCGCCGCGACCTGGTTGCGCAGTTGCGCCAAGGTCGAGCTCACCCAGGTCGAGACCACCATCGCGCAACTGCGCAACCAGGTCGCGGCGCTGGCCGGCGCCGGCGGCCGGCGCCGGCCAGCGCCGCGATCGCGTACAGCTCGGCGCGCAGCACCAGTGGCACCTGTGCCAGCAGCACGTCGCGGGCGATGCCACCGCCGATGCCGGTGAGCATGCCCATCGCCGCCGCCATCGGCGGGGCAAGGCCGAAGGCCAACGCCTTCTGCGTGCCGGCCACGGCGAATACCGCAAGGCCGAGGGCGTCGAACATCCGCACCGGGTTGCTCAGGCGCTCGATCCGCGGGTTCCACAGGAAGGTGACGATGCCGGCGGCCAGCGAGACGCTCGGATAGCGCCAGTCGCTCAGCGCCGCCACCGGGGTGGCGCCGATCAGCACGTCGCGGGTCATGCCGCCGGCACTGGCGGCGGCGAAGGACAGCACCAGCACGCCGAACAGGTCCAGCCGGCGGCGCACGCCCATCATCGCGCCGGACAGGGCGAAGACGAAGGTGCCGATGAGGTCGAGGATCAGTACCAGGGTTTCCATGAGGCCGTATTGTGCGGCCTGCCACCGGTGGCGGCCATCGGGCCGGGCCCGGCGGCGGTGCCGCCCTTGCCGGGCGGCACCGGCAGGGTCACGGCAGCGGCGGCAGCAGGCCGGCGCCGAGACGGTTCCAGGCGTTGATCGTGGCGATGCCCATGCTCAGGTCGCTGATGCCCTTTTCGTCGAAATGCGGCGCCAGCGCATCGAACGCGGCCTGCGAAGGCGCGCCGTCGGGCAGCCGGGTCAGCGCCTCGGCCCAACCCAGGGCGGCGCGTTCACGCGCATCGAAGAAGCGGCTTTCGTGCCAGGCCGGCAGCGTGTCGAGCTTGCGCGGCTCGATGCCGGCCTTGCGCAGCGCGGTGCCGTGCATGTCCATGCAGTAGCCGCAGCCGTTGATCTGCGACACACGCAGGAATACCAGTTCCATCAGTTCCTGCTCGACCGAGCCCTCGTGCACGGCCTTGCTGGCGGCAAGCAGGCCCTTGAACGCTTCGGCGGCCAGGCGGGTGTAGGGAACGCGGGGGGTGGTAGTGCTCATTGGAACGGCTCCAGTAATGGCCGGCATGGCCATCTTCATTGCAGGGACGTGCCGGCATCGCCAGTCGTGACAAGAGCGTGCAGCTTGTGCGGGTTGAGCACGCTGTAGATCCGCGCGATGCGGTCGCCATCGACCACGATGGTGGTCACCGAATGCAGGCGGCTGCCGTCGAAGCGCAGGATCGCCGGTTCGCCGTTGACGCTGCCCAGCCGTGCCGGATGGCTGCCGCCGCGGCGGGCGATGGCCCAGAACAGGCGGGCGATGCGTTCGGCCCCGAGCAGTGGCCGCAGCGCCGCGGTGACCACGCCGCCGCCGTCGGAGAGCAACCGCGCATTGGCATGCAGCAGGGCATGGATGGCCGCGCTGTCGCCGCGCTGGGAGGCCTCCATGAACCGCGCCAGCAACCGCCGGTGCTGGCCGGCATTGGCGGCGAAGCGTGGCCGTCCTTCCTGCAGGCGTTTGCGTGCGCGATGCACCAGTTGCTGGCAGTTGGCTTCGCTGTGCCCGAGCAGTTCGGCGATGCCGGCGTAGTCGTGGCCGAACGCCTCCTTGAGCAGGAACGCGGCGCGCTCCTCGGGGCCGAGTTGTTCGAGCAGGGTCAGGAACGCCAGCGACACCTCTTCGGCGACGGCGTGGACCTGTGCGGGGTCCGGGGCCGGTGGCAGCTCGGCGGCGATGTGCAGCGGTTCGGGCAGCCACGGGCCCATGTAGTCCAGGCGCTGGCGCGTGGCCGTGCGCAGCCGGTCCAGGCCGAGCCGGGTGGTGGCGGTGACCAGCCAGGCCTCCGGGTCGAGGATGGTGGCGGTATCGGCGCCGGCCCAGCGCAGCCAGGCGTCCTGCACCACGTCCTCGGCATCGGCGCGGCTGCCAAGCAGCCGGTAGGCCAGCGCCAGCAGGCGCGGGCGGTGGTTCTGGAAGGTGTCGGTCATGTCCATGCAGGAAGGACGCAACAGCGTGTGCCACCGTGACAGAAGGGCCGGAGCGGCACTTTGCACTAAAATGGCCGGCTCCACCCCCGCCAGCCTCGAGCAAGCCGTGACATCGATCAAGCAGGAAGACCTCATCCAGTCCATCGCCGACGCCTTGCAGTACATCTCGTACTACCACCCGGTCGACTACATCAAGAGCCTTGCCGCCGCCTACGAGCGCGAGGAGTCGCCGGCGGCCAAGGAGGCGATGGCGCAGATCCTGATCAACTCGCGCATGTGCGCCGAGGGCCACCGCCCGATCTGCCAGGACACCGGCATCGTCACCGTGTTCCTCGAAATCGGCATGAACGTGCGCTGGGATGACGCCACGATGGGCGTGGAGGACATGGCCAACGAAGGCATCCGCCGCGCCTACGCCTACCCGGACAACAAGCTGCGCGCCTCGGTGCTGGCCGACCCGGCCGGCAAGCGCACCAACACCCGGGACAACACGCCGGGCGTGGTCAACGTGAAGGTAGTGCCGGGCGACACCGTTGAGGTGATCGTCGCGGCCAAGGGCGGCGGTTCGGAGGCCAAGTCCAAGTTCGCCATGCTCAACCCGTCCGATTCCATCGTCGACTGGGTACTCAAGACCGTGCCGACGATGGGCGCCGGCTGGTGCCCGCCGGGCATGCTCGGCATCGGCATCGGCGGCACCGCCGAGAAGGCGATGCTGCTGGCCAAGGAGGCGCTGATGGAGGAAATCGACATCAACGAACTCAAGGCCCGTGGTGCGTCCAACCGCATCGAGGAACTGCGCATCGAGCTGCACGACAAGGTCAACGCGCTGGGCATCGGCGCGCAGGGCCTGGGCGGCCTGACCACGGTGCTGGACGTCAAGATCAAGGACTACCCGACCCACGCCGCCAACCTGCCGGTGGCGATGATCCCCAACTGCGCCGCCACCCGCCATGCGCACTTCACCCTGGACGGCAGCGGCCCGGTGATGCTCGACCCGCCGTCGCTGGAAGACTGGCCGAAGCTGGTCTACGACGCCTCCAAGGGCACCCGCGTCGACCTGGATACCCTCACCCCTGAAGAAGTTGCCAGTTGGAAGCCGGGCCAGACCCTGCTGCTCAACGGCAAGCTGCTGACCGGCCGCGACGCCGCGCACAAGCGCATGGTGGACATGCTCAACAAGGGCGAGGCACTGCCGGTCGACTTGAAGGGCCGCTTCATCTACTACGTCGGCCCGGTGGATCCGGTGCGTGATGAAGTGGTTGGCCCGGCCGGCCCGACCACCGCCACGCGCATGGACAAGTTCACCGAGCAGGTGCTGGCGCAGACCGGCCTGCTGGGCATGGTCGGCAAGGCCGAGCGTGGCCCGGCGGCGATCGAGGCCATCCGCAAGCACAAGTCGGCCTACCTGATGGCGGTGGGCGGCTCGGCCTATCTGGTGTCCAAGGCGATCAAGGCGGCCAAGGTGGTCGGCTTCGCCGACTTGGGCATGGAAGCGATCTACGAATTCACCGTACAGGACATGCCGGTGACCGTGGCGGTGGATTCCACCGGCGAATCGGTGCACCAGACCGGCCCGCGCGAATGGCAGGCCCGCATCGGCAAGATCCCGGTGATGGTGGTGTAAGCGCGCCGGACGCGCTTGCGGAACGGACAACGGCCCGGTGATGAACCGGGCCGTTGTGCTTTCCGGGCCAGGCTCCGTTGCGTGCCTGCGGATGCGCGGGATAATCCGCGTTCCCATCCCGGCCGGAGCGCCCATGTCCGTCATCCTCTACGGTTCGCAAAGCACCGCCTCGCTGGTGGTGCACTGGCTGCTGATCGAACTGGGCATCGAGCATGAACTGCGCCAGCTCGATTTCGACAAGCGCGAACAGAAGTCGCCGGAATATCTGGCGATCAACCCGGCCGGGCGCGTGCCGACGCTGCTGATCGACGGGCAGGTGCTCACCGAATCGGCGGCCATCGCCATGCACCTGGCCGACCTGCATCCTGACGCCGGGCTGGCGCCGGCACCCGGCACCCCGGCGCGTGGCGACTACTACCGCTGGATGTGCTTCTGCATCTACACGTTGATGCCGGCCTGTCGCGCGTGGTTCTACCCGCACGAGCCGGCGGGCGAGGCGAATATTGCCGCGGCGAAAGAGCAGGCGCGCCAGCAACTGGAAAGCGCGTGGCGGCAAGTGGCCGACCACCTGCAGGCCGGCGGCCCGTACATGCTGGGCGAACAGGTCACGGCGGTCGATTTCATGCTGACCATGCTGATGCGCTGGTCACGCAACATGCCGCGCCCGAGCGACAGTTGGCCGGCGCTGGCCGCGCACGCGCGACGGATGAAGGACCGCCCGGCGCTGGTCGAGGTCTATCGCCGCGAAGGCATCGACGACTGGACCTGAGGCCGGCTCAATCCACGTAATCGTCGAACCTGCGCCCGCCCTGGAACGGCATCAGGTGCTGCTTGACGATGCCCTTGGGCACGGTTTCCAGCTTCATCACGCCGTATTCCCGCGGCCATTCCTCCTGGTCGCGCGGCAGCTTGAAGGTGCCCATCAGCATGTCCACCAGCGGCAGGTGGATGGCGTAGTTGACGTCGACGTAGTCCTGCTGCCGCGCGTGGTGCCAGTGGTGGTAGCGCGGCAGCACCAGCAGGTATTCCAGCCAGCCGAAGCGGATGCCGAGGTTGGCGTGGGCGACCACCGCCTGCAGGCCGACCAGGATCACGTAGGCGTTCACGGCCGGGGTCGAGAAGCCCAGCACCAGCAGCGGCAGCAGCACCGCGCTGCGGGTCATCACGATCTCGACGAAATGGATGCGCGAGCCGGCCAGCCAGTCCATGTGCCGGCTGGAATGGTGCACGGCATGGAAGCGCCACAGCCACGGGAGGTTGTGGTACGCGCGGTGCAGCAGCGCCTGCGCCATGTCGGCCACGAACACCGCGATCAGGAACTGCGCCCACACCGGCAACGACTGGATTGCCGCCTTCAGCGACGGGAACGCGGCCAGTCCGGCGATGGTGGAGGTGGAGGCGGTGACCAGGATCAGGATGAACTGCACCAGCACGTGGCTCATGAAGAAATAGGCCACGTCGGTGCGCCAGCCCGGCCGCAGCGGCGACAGCGCGCGCTTGCCGAGGTAGCGCTCCAGCGGCACGAACACCAGCGCCGAGAAGAACAGCGACAGCACGAACCAGTCCAGCCCGAGCGAATAGGGCGTCTGGCCGATGGCGTCGAACTGCACGTTGGTGCCGCCCAGCAGCACCGCCAGCGTCGCGCTGCCGACGCCGATCGTGGCGATGCGCTTGTTGCGGTCGCGCAGGATCGCCGCCGTGCCCATGATGAAGGCCGCCGCCAACCCCACCAGCAGCAGGTGGCGCGCGAACTGTTCGTTGTAGACGGCGCGGAACTCGCGGCTGGTCAGTACTTCGGGGAAGTGGAAGCAGGCCACCGCCAGCAGGCTGAGCAGCCCCAGCAGCGCGGACGAATAGGCGAAGAACGAGCGATGCGGTCGGGCCATGCGTGGACTTCCTGTCGGTACGGCCGGATTTTGCCTGTGCCGGGTGAACGGCGACAAGCCGTAGGTGCAGGGCTTGCTCCGCACTGCGTCTGGGCGGGGAAATCCCCGTGCGGGGCAAGCCCCGTACCTACAACAAGGCGTGCACCGTTTCCGGCGGCCGGCACAGCGCGGTGCCCTTGACCGTGCGCACGATCGGGCGGTTGATCAGTTGCGGGTACATCGCCATCGCCTCGATCAGCGCGGCCTCGTCGTCCAGTTTCCGCGCCAGCCCCAGCTCGGCGTAGGCGGCTTCCTTGCTGCGCAGCAGGTCGCGCGCCGGCATGCCCATTTCGTCCAGCAGCCGGCGCAGCGTGGCCGGGTCGGGCGGGTCCTGCAGGTAGTCGATGACTTCAATGTCGGCGCCGGCCTGTTGCAGCAGGGCCAGCGCGCCGCGCGAATTGGAGCAGCGGTTGTTGTGCCAGATTGTCGCTTTCATTGCCTCAGAACCATTCCAGCAGGGACAGGCCGACGCCGATGTAGGTGGCGCGGTGGTTGTAGTCGATCATGCTTTCGCCATAGCCGTCGAACACCTGCACGTGGCCGCGCAGCAGGTTGTTGAGCGGGAAGCCGTAGTCCAACTGCAGCGAACCATGCGAGCGGTCGCCGCTGCGCAGCGAGTGGCGTCCGGTCAGCGACAGCTCGTGGCCGTTGCGGTTCCACACCAGCGTGGCATCGCCACGGCCGATGTAGTCCTCGATGTCGGGGTTGTTGTCGTCCTTGCCGCTCTCGGGGATGCGGTACCACGGGCGCAGCACCAGCGCCCAGTTCTCGCGGTCCAGGCCGACGCTGAGGATCACCCGGTTCCAACTGCGCGAGAGCGGGTCGCTGCGGCCGTTGGACTGGTGGTTCAGGCTGATGCCGGTCATGCGCCCGTTCCAGCCCAGCAGCGAGTAGCCGTTGCGGAACACCAGCATCGCCTCGGGCTCGTAGTTGGTCTCGCGGAAGGGGCGCGACAACTCGCTGTTGTAGGCCTGCCAGCGCGAACTCTGGGTATAGCCCACCCACACGTCGCCATTGTCGCCGAACAGGTTCTCGGCCACCTTGGTCTTGAAGCTGAGCTGGAACTTCAGTTCGGTATCGTCCAGCTTCTCGGGCTGGATGACGGTGTTGTTGGGGTTGGGCGAATGCGGCATTTCGTTGGGCTTGCTGCTCCAGAATGCCGGCAGCAGATACACCGGCTTGTAGGCACGCAACTGGAAGCGGCCCAGCTTGGAGTCCTTGGCCAGCTCCCAGCGGCTGTCCAGCAGCGAGCCGCGCCCGGCGTTGGCTGCTGCGGCCGCCAGTTCGTCATGGGCGAACAACTCCTTGCCGCGCAGGTCTTCGGCGTCCAGTGCCTTGGCTTCCCTGCGCAGCTGCTGGGCGGCGAGGGCGGCGGCATCGGCGGCCTGGGTATCGGCCGGCGTGCGCCCCAGCACACGGTCGTAGCAGCCTAGGCGGGCGGCGTCGGAGTCCAGCGCGAAGCAGGCTTCGGGCGAGAGCGGCTGCGCCGTGGATTCCTGTGCGAGGGTGGTGACGGGCAGGGCCGACAGGGTGAACAGCAGGGCGGTGCGGAGGGGGCGGTCAGGCATGGCGGAGGCGGTCCATCCGAATGGTGTGGGGAGGCGCGGGCGGAATTGTCGGCCATCGCGCGGTGCAAGGGGAACGGCAGGTGGGGTCAGATGAACCAGGCGACGGCGAACACGCCGAGCATCGCCATCGCCAGCCCGAGCTTGAGGGCCACCCCCAGCACGATGCCCAGCCAGGTGCCGATGCCGACCCTGGTGGCCCTGCCCAGGTGGCGGCCATGCAGGTATTCGCCGAGCAGGGCACCGGCGAACGGGCCGATGAACAGCCCCAGTGGCATGAAGAACAGGCCCACGACCGTGCCCACCAGCGAACCGGCCATCGCCAGCCGGCTTGCCCCCAGCTTCTGCGCGCCCAGCGTGGTGGAAAGCACGTCCACCACGATGGAGATCACGGTCAGCACGCCCAGCACCAGCAGCGTCGGCCAGCCGATCCGGGTGAAGCCCTCGGCCCAGGCCGCCGCCAGCAGGCCGGCGAACACCAGTGGAACCCCGGGCAGGGCCGGCAGCACGATTCCGACGATGCCGGTCAGGACCAACACCACCGCCAGCAAATACAGGATGAATGAATAGTCCACGTCCGTACCTTTGAGGGTTGACAATCCGGTCTTTCCACCGATTGATTTTTCGTTATGGCCGGGTTAAGTTTCAGCCGCTGAGCTTGGCAAGGTCACCGTGAATCGTGGCCTGATGGGTAGATCGCATGATTTGCTTACATCGCTGCACCTCGCTTCCTCCTTGCAGTCAGCCGTCCTTGCGGGCGTATCCAAACAACTGAGAGAGCAACAGGGAGTCAGTCGAGATGTCCGATCGCGAAACCGGTACCGTCAAGTGGTTCAATGATGCCAAGGGCTTCGGCTTCATCAGCCGCGAGAATGGCGAAGATGTGTTCGTGCACTTCCGCGCCATCCAGACCCAGGGCTTCAAGAGCCTGAAGGAAGGCCAGAAGGTCACCTTCACCGTCGTCCAGGGCCAGAAGGGCCTGCAGGCCGACGCCGTGCAGCCGGACTGATCCCGGCTGCCACTGGCAACGAAAAGGCCCGCGTCAGCGGGCCTTTTCGTTTTCCGGCGCCCGGCGCGCTCAGCGCAGCACGACGCGGCCATTGACCACGCGCACGTAGGTGTTCTCGCGGATGCCACCCAGGTCCTTCTGGTTGACCACGATCACCCGGCCATCGTCCATGCGCACCTGGATGTCGTAGGAGTTGCCGGTGACATTCTGCTGGATCTTGTTGCCGGCCAATGCGCCGGCAGCGGCGCCGGCCACGGCGGAAATGTTCTGGTTGCCCTTGCTGCCGCCGGTCTTGTCGGAGATTTCGTGGCCGGCCACGGCGCCGACGATGCCGCCGAGGATGGCGCCGGTCGCCGATGGTGCGGTGCGGCCCGAGGCGACGGTGTCGATGCGGGTGACGATGCCGCAATCGGCGCAGCGCGCGGTGTTGTAGCCGTTGTCATAGCCGCCACTGCCGTAGCCGCCGTTGTTGTAGCCCGGTGAGGTGGCGCAGCCGACCAGCGCGAGGCTGGCGAGGGTGCTTGCGGCGATCAACGCGATTTTCATGGTCGTTCTCCTTGCCGAGGTGGGTGGCGGGTGCATGGCACCCGCTGCGGGAGAATCGTGTCGCCTCGCGCGTGAATGGCGCGCCAATCAGGGGCGGAACGAGGTGGGGTTACCTGAAATCCTGATGGCAGGCCTTGCAGCCCTTGCCGACCTGTTCGGTCACGACGGCCAGCGTGGCGCAGTCGGTCGGCGGGTTGGCCAGCGCATCATTCAAGCTGGCGCGGAAGTGGCTGGCGTGCTGCTGGAAGCGCGCGTCGTCGCGCAGGCTGGGGAAGGCCAGCTCCAGATCGTTGGACAGGGCGCGCAGGCTCTGCAGGCGTGGCGTGCTGTCGTTGATCGTGCAGCGGTTCTGCTTGAGGCTCTCGCCGAGCAGCTGCGACTGGCGTGCCATGACCTGCATCAGACTGTCGGGGAAAGGGTCCTGCCGCGCCTGGATGGCGCGCATCAGCATGACGGTCGCCACCACGCCGATGAGCAGGCCGAGGATCAGCACGATCAGGTAGCGGGAAGCGGGGGACTGCGTGCGGCTGGGGTCGTTCATGCCCTGGCTCCGATGGAATCAGCCCCGATGTTACGACGCGCGGCCCATTCCCGGCCACGGTTAAAATATGCGGATGAAAGAACGACTGCGTGAACGTTTCGCCGGCATCGACCGCCTGTACGGCGCCGGCTCGATCGAACGGCTGGCCGCGTGCAGGGTGGCCGTGGTGGGCATGGGCGGCGTTGGCTCATGGGTGGCCGAGGCGCTGGCGCGCTCGGCGGTGGGGCATCTTGCATTGATCGATGCCGACGACATCTGCGTGTCCAACACCAACCGCCAGTTGCCGGCGCTGGACGGACAATACGGCCGCAACAAGGCGCTGGCGATGGCCGAGCGCTGCCGCGCGATCAATCCCGATGCCGAGGTGGAGGCGGTGGAATCCTTCCTGACCGGCTCCAACATGGCCGAGCTGCTCGACCGTGGTTTCGACCTGGTCATCGATGCCTGCGACAGCTTCCGGGTCAAGGTGGAAACCATTGCATGGTGCCGGCGTCGCAAGCTGCCACTGGTCACCGTGGGCGCGGCCGGCGGTCGCACCGACCCGACGCTGGTGCGGGTGCGCGACGTCTCGCGCACCGAGCACGACGCGATGCTGGCGCTGATCCGCAGGAAACTGCGCGGCGAGTTCAACTTCCCGAAGAACCCGCAACGTTATTTCGGCGTGCCGGCGGTGTATTCGCTGGAGAACGTGAAGTATCCGCAGGCCGATGGCAGCGTCTGCGGCCTGCGCCCGAACCTCGGAGCCGATGCCGCGCTGAAGCTCGATTGCGGCGCCGGGCTGGGCGCGGCGACCCACATCACCGGCGCATTCGCCTTCGCCACGGTCGGCAAGGCGCTGGAAATGCTGCTCAAGCCGAAGGCGCGCTGAAGCCCGGGAGTTCGGGCAGGCCGAACAGGCGTCGCGCGTTGGCGCTTGTCTGCGCCGCGATTTCCTCCATCGTCTGTCCCCGCAACCCGGCCACGCAGGCGGCAACCTCCGCCAGCCGTGCCGGCTCGTTGCGCTGGCCGCGGATGCCGGCATCCGGCTGGTCAGGGGCGTCGGTTTCCAGCAGCAGGTAGTCCAGCGGCATCGTTGCCGCCAGCGTGCGCAGGCGGTTGGCGCGCGGGTAGGTGAGCGGGCCGCCCAGCCCGATCAGGAAGCCGAGCTTCCACAACTGCCGCGCCTGTTCCGGGCTGCCGGAAAAACTGTGCACGACGCCGTGCAGGCCGCCGATGCGGCGCAAGGCATGGATCACCCCGTCCACCGCGCGACGCGCATGCACGATCAGCGGCAGTTCGAATTCGCGCGCCAGCCGCAGCTGGCCGTCGAAGTAATGGCGCTGCGTATCGGCATCCAACCCTTCGACGAAGAAATCCAGCCCGCATTCGCCGATGGCGCAGGGGCGCTCGCGTTCCAGCCAGGTGCGCAGTTCAGGCAGGTGTCCGGGCCGGTGTTCGGACAGGAACATCGGGTGCAGGCCATAGGCCGGATACAGCGAAGCATCGGCGGTGCAGACTTCGCGCAGCTTCGGCCATGACGCTGCGGTTATCGCCGGCACGACTTGCGTCGCCACGCCCGCTGCCTTGGCGCGGGCGATGACGGTGGTGCGGTCGCCGTCGAATTCGGGCGCGTCCAGATGGCAGTGGCTGTCGGTCAGGCGCACGGCTCAGGGCTTGCGCGGCAGCGTCGGTGGCTCGGCGGGCTTTTCCTTGCGGCTTTTCCAGTTGGCCAGCAACAGGGTGCCCAGCCCGAGGAGGATTTCATCGACGAACGGAAACGGGTCGAGGAACAGCGTGTCCAGCACGAACAGCGCGGCGGTGATCTTGAACAGGGTGGGGTAGCGCAGCTTGCGCGCCCATTCCAACACGGGCAGCAACATGGGGCTGGACATCGGCGCTCCTGCAATGGCGGGACAAACAAGATATGTGGACGCAGCCGATGCTTTCGAGCGAAAGCAGCCCGGTGCAGTGGCTTCGTTCAGCTTTATCATGCTGGAATTGCGCGAAGTCAACGGGCGGTCGACCCGCCAGGGAGTAGGGCCATGAAGAGCAACACCACCATGATTCTGGTTGCGGCCGGGGCGCTGCTGGTGGGCGGCATCGCCACCGCGGCTTTCATGAGCGGGCGCGACAAGGCCGCCGCACCGGCCGAGGTGCCGGCCGAACAACCGCTGCTGGATACCACCCCGCTGGCCGACGATGCCGCGGCCGACGGCGCCATCGCTCCCTCCGGCAAGCTGGAATACGCCGATGTGCTGAAGGTGGAGCCGGTCACCCGCAGCGAACAGGCCTATGCCAGCGTGATCGGCAGCGAGCCGGTGCGCGAAACTTCCACGACCACGGTGCCGCGCGAAGTCTGCGAGGACGTGGTGGTGCAGGAACGCCTGCCCGAACGCGACGGCAACGTTGGCGGCACCGTCGCCGGTGCGGTGATCGGCGGCCTGCTCGGCAACCAGGTCGGCAAGGGCAACGGCAGGAAGGCGGCCACCGCGGCCGGTGCCGTGGCCGGTGGCGTGATCGGCAACCAGGTGGACAAGCGCCATGTCGGCGGCAAGGTGGTGGAGCGTACCGAACGTCAGTGCCACACCGAGAACGCGACTTCCGAATCCTCGCGCGTCACCGGTTACAACGTGACCTACCGCCGCGATGACGGCAGCACCGGCACCATGCGCATGGACAGCAAGCCGGGCACCCGTGTCGCGCTGGGCAACGCCACCCGCACCGTCGGCTATGACGTCACCTATCGTTACGACGGGCAGGAAAAGACGCTGCGCATGGACGAAAAGCCGGCCAGCGACCGCCTGCCGGTCATCGACGGCCAGGTGGTGACGCAGACCGCGGCGGTGGATGCGGGCACCAGCAAGCAGTAAAGGCGGACATCGCCCTTTCCGCTCGGGAAAAGGGCTGGAACGAAAAAGCCCCGGATTTTCATCCGGGGCTTTTTCATGGCGCGATGTGGTGGGTTACGCCGCGGAAGCCTTGCTCCTGGCCAGCCGCAGCCACGTATCGACCACGGTGTCCGGGTTCAGCGATACCGACTCGATGCCCTCCTGCATCAGCCATTCGGCCAGATCCGGGTGGTCGGACGGGCCCTGGCCGCAGATGCCGACGTACTTGCCCTTGGCGCGCGCGGCCTTGATCGCCATCGACAGCAGCTTCTTGACCGCCGGGTTCCGCTCGTCGAACAGGTGGGCGACGATGGAGGAGTCGCGGTCGAGGCCGAGCGAGAGTTGGGTCAGGTCGTTGGAGCCGATCGAGAAGCCATCGAAGATGTCGAGGAACTCGTCGGCCAGCAGCGCGTTGGACGGCACTTCGCACATCATGATGATCTTCAGCCCGTTCTCACCTTGTTTGAGGCCGTTCTGCGCCAGCACCTCGACGACCTTGCGGCCTTCCTCCAGCGTGCGCACGAACGGGATCATCACCCACAGGTTGTCCAAGCCCATCTCGTTGCGCACGCGCAGCACGGCCTGGCATTCCAGTGCGAAGGCCTTGGCGAAGGACGGATCGACGTAGCGGCTGGCGCCACGGAAGCCGATCATCGGATTCTCTTCGTGCGGTTCGTAGTTGCTGCCGCCGATCAGGTTGGCGTACTCGTTGGACTTGAAGTCCGACAGGCGCACGATCACCGGGTTCGGTGCGACCGAGGCGGTGAGGGTGGCGATGCCTTCGGCGAGGCGGTCCACGTAGAAGCTCACCGGATCCTTGTAGCCGGCAATCTTCTCGTCGATCTTCTTCTTGGTCGCCGCGTCCTGCTTGTCGTATTCCAGCAGTGCATTCGGGTGCACGCCGATGTGGCTGGCGATGATCATCTCCAGCCGCGCCAGGCCGATACCGGCATTCGGCAGCTGGCCGAAGTCGAACGCGCGCTCGGGGTTGGCGACGTTCATCATGATCTTCAGTGGCGCCGCCGGCATGTTGCCCAGATCAGTGGTGGTGCGCTCGAACGCGAGCTTGCCGTCATAGATGAAGCCGGTGTCGCCCTCGGCGCAGCTGACGGTCACTTCTTCGCCGTCGGTGATCCTGTCCAGCGCGTTGCCGGTACCGACCACCGCCGGCACGCCCAGTTCGCGGGCGATGATGGCGGCGTGGCAGGTGCGGCCGCCACGGTTGGTGACGATGGCGCTGGCGCGCTTCATCACCGGCTCCCAGTCCGGGTCGGTCATGTCGGCGACCAGCACGTCGCCGGGCTGCACGCGGTTCATGTCATCCAGCGAGCGCACCACGCGGGCCACGCCGGCGCCGATCTTGGCGCCCACGGCGCGGCCTTCGGCCAGCACCTTGCCGCCCTTGTCGGCCAGCGCGAAGCGTTCGATCTGGGTGGCCTTGGCGCGCGACTTCACCGTCTCCGGACGCGCCTGCACGATGAACAACTTGCCGCTGACGCCATCCTTCGCCCACTCGATGTCCATCGGGCGACCGTAGTGCTTCTCGATGACCAGCGCCTGCTTGGCCAGCTCCTGCACGTCTTCGTCGCTGATCGAGAAAGTGCCGCGCAGTCCGGCCGGGGTGTCTTCGGTCCTGACGCGCTCGCCGGGCACATCCGAATAAACCATGCGGATCGCCTTGGAACCCAGCGAGCGGCGCAGGATCGCCGGCTTGCCGGCGGCCAGGGTGGGCTTGTAGACGTAGAACTCGTCCGGGTTCACTGCGCCCTGCACGACCATTTCACCGAGGCCGAACGAGGAGGTGACGAACACCACGTCGCGGAAGCCGGATTCGGTGTCCAGCGTGAACAGCACGCCGGACGAACCCACGCCGGAGCGCACCATCAGCTGCACGCCGGCGGACAGGAACACGTCTTCGTGCTTGAAGCCGTGGTGCACGCGGTAAGCGATGGCACGGTCGTTGTAGAGGCTGGCGAACACTTCCTTGACCTTGTGCACGACATCGTCGGCACCGGTGACGTTGAGGAAGGTTTCCTGCTGGCCGGCGAACGAGGCGTCGGGCAGATCCTCGGCGGTGGCCGAGGAGCGCACCGCCACCGCCACTTCGCCGCCGCCGTTGTCGGCGCAGAGCTTGGCGTAGGCGGCGCGGATGTCGGTGTCCAGCGCCGGTTGCAACGGCGCGTCAATGACCCAGCCGCGGATCTCCTTGCCGGCGACGGTCAGCGCGCCGACGTCCTCGACGTCCAGCGTGGCCAGCTTGTCGAAGATGCGCTGGGACAGGTTGTTGTGGGCGATGAAGTCCTTGAACGCCTCCGCGGTGGTGGCATAGCCCCCCGGAACCGAGACTCCAAGGCCGGCAAGGTTGCCGATCATCTCGCCGAGCGAGGAATTCTTGCCACCCACGCGGGCCAGGTCGGCCAGGCGCAGCTCATGCAACCAGAGGATGTTCTCGTTCAAGCGCGATGCTCCGTTGAGGCCATCGCCCGAGGCGGGCTGGTATGGCCGCGTCCGTAGGAAGAAGTCGTCATTATGATGCACTGCACAGCCGAGCGGAACCGCTTGTGACGCGGCCATGTCTTGTGCTTGTCTTTCCCGGGACAGACCGGGTCAAGCGCCCGGCCAACGGCAACTTTCCCTTTCCGCAAGGAGCTTCGCATGACGGTGACCCGTCCGGTGTTCTACGTGTCCGACGGTACCGGCATCACCGCCGAAACCGTGGGCCACAGTCTGCTGACCCAATTCTCGGGCTTCAGTTTCGTCACCGATCGCCTGCCGTTCGTGGACGATGACGACAAGGCGCAGGATGCTGCGACGCGCATCCGTGCCGCGGGCGAGCGCTACGGGGTGCGGCCGATCGTCATCAGCTCCTGCGTGGATACCAGCCTGGGGCGGCTGCTGGAGGAGAGCGGGGCGCTGGTGCTGGACGTGTTCGCGCCGTTCATCAGCCCGCTGGAGCAGGAGCTGAATGCCGCCCGCCATTCCAAGGTGGGGCAGGCGCACGGCATGGTGGATTTCGACACCTACCATCGCCGCATCAACGCGATGAACTTCGCGCTCAGCCACGACGACGGCATCGCGGTGAACTACGACGAGGCCGACGTGGTGCTGGTGGCGGTATCGCGCGCCGGCAAGACGCCCACCTGCATCTACCTGGCGATGCACTACGGCATCCGTGCGGCCAATTACCCGCTGACCGACGAGGATCTGGAGGGCGACCGCCTGCCGCCGCGCCTGCGCCCGTACCGCAACAAGCTGTTCGGCCTGACCATCGATCCCGAGCGGTTGCAGCAGATCCGCCAGGAGCGCCGCGCCAATTCGCGTTACGCCAGCATCGAGACCTGCAAGCGCGAGGTGGCCGCGGCCGAAACCATGTTCCGCATGGAGCGCATCCCGACCCTGAGCACCACCCATACGTCCATCGAGGAAATCTCCAGCAAGGTCATGGGCACGCTGGGGCTGCAGCGGGAAATGTATTGAGGCCGGCAGCGGTGCATGACTGCTTCGGGCGCGCCGTGGCGTGTACGATCGACCCATGACGCAGGCCCTTTCCCGCATCGACCGCATTCCCCGCCTGAGCCGGCTCGGCTGGCTGATGGGCCTGTATGCGGAGAACTATCTGCACCTGATGCGGCTGTTCGCGCCGGACCGGCTTGCCCCCGGCAGCCACGTGTCCTCCATCGGCGATGGCCTGGACCTGCGGCTGGACGTGATCGAATGCCACCGCTACACGGTCGAGTTGCGGATGACCTACGACATCCGCGACCCGCTGACCGGCGAACCCGACCCTTCGGCCTACGTGCGCCTGTACCGCGATGCGCGGCAGGTGGAGACCACGCATTGCTACGTCGGCCGGCGCTGGCAGGACGTGATGGGCATGTACCCGCCGGCCGACGCGCTGGTCGGCCACCGCCTGCGCATGAACACCTTCCTCGGCAAATGGCTGGAATACCTGGCCGAGCGCGGGCACGGCGTGGCTACGCTGCGTCGTGCCGACGACGCGGCAGCGCTGGCCTGATCCATCGGGCTCCTGCGGGAAACGCCGCGGGCGATCCGCTGTGATCGGTCATACTGCATGCCTTCACCGCCGCACCCGATACCGATGCCTTACACCCCGATCCTCGCCACCCTGGGTTACGTGCTGTCCAAAGATCGCAGCCAGGCCTTGATGATCCACCGCAACACCCGCCCCGGCGACCTGCACCTGGGCAAGTACAACGGGCTGGGCGGCAAGATGGAGACCGACGAGGACGCGCTGGCCTGCATGCACCGCGAGATCCGCGAGGAAGCCGGCATCGAATGCGGCACCACGCGGCTTCGCGGCACCATCAGCTGGCCGGGCTTCGGCAAGCATGGCGAGGACTGGTTCGCCTTCGTCTTCGTCATCGACGACTGGACCGGCACGCCGCTGCAGTCCAACCCGGAAGGCACGCTGGAATGGGTGCCGCTGGACAAGCTCGAATCGCTGCCGCTGTGGGAGGGCGACCGCCACTTCCTGCCGCTGGTGTTCGACGGCGACCCGCGCCCGTTTCACGGGGTGATGCCGTACCGCGACGGCCGCATGCAGTCGTGGAACTACACCCGCCTGTAAGCGACCGCATTCACGTCCGGCGCGCTACGCTGGCGCGGCACCCGACCGGGAAACCCGAAACATGAAACGCCATTTCTCGATGCTGCGCGAGTTCCGCCTGGCCGACTGGTTCACGCTGGGCAACGCCTTCTGCGGCACCGGCGCGGTGTTCGCCGCGATGCGTTTCCTGCAGGATGGCCAGCGCGGCTACCTGCTGTTCGGCATGGCGCTGATTCCGCTGGCGTTCGTGTTCGACGCGCTGGACGGGCGCATCGCCCGCTGGCGGCAGTCGTCCTCCACGCTGGGGCGCGAGCTGGATTCGCTGGCCGACGTGATCTCCTTCGGCGTCGCCCCGGCCGCGCTGGCCTACGCCTGCGGCATGCAGGGCGGCTGGGACTGGCTGGTGCTGAGCTATTTCGTCTGCTGCGGGGTCAGCCGGCTGGCGCGCTACAACGTCACCGCCGAGGAAATCGCCGGCGATGCGGACAAGGTGCCGTATTTCGAGGGCACCCCCATTCCCACCAGCCTGGCGTTGGTGGTCCTGCTGGCGCTGGCCGCGCACTTCGGTGCCGTCGGCCCGGCGCTGTGGGGCGGGGTGTGGCAACTGGGGCCGTGGCAGCTGCACCCGCTGGTGCTGCTGTTCGCACTTTCCGGTTCGCTGATGGTCAGCAAGACCCTGCGCATCCCCAAGCCTTGATTTGCGGTTGCTATGATCCTGCCGCAATGGGCACGAACGGGGGCGGCGATGGTGAACGATGGTGGCGACGACGATTTTGAAGCCAGCCTGCGACGTTGCTGGGAAGGCTGGCAGCAGGCCATGAACCCGACCGGCGGTACCGCCAGCTTCCCGTGGCGGGAGAGCCTCGAACGATGGGCGCAGTTGCTCGGCACCGATGCATCCGCGCAGGTGCAGGAACTGGGCGCACGCTTCCAGCATCAGGCCGGCGACTGGCTGGGCACCATGCAGCAGGTCGCCGCCGGTTTCGCCGGCCGCGACAGCAGCGCCGCCGACGTGGCCGGTGCCTGGCGCGAGGCGGTGGAAGCGCAGGGCGATGCGATGCTGCGCTGGATGCTCGACGCCGCGCGCGGCGGCACCGCGGTGGCCGACCAGCCGTGGCTGCGCGACGTCGCCCATGCCGTCCAGTCCGGCTTCGGCCATGCCGATTGGCTGAACGCGCCGGTGTTCGGCCCGGCGCGCGAGCACCAGGTGCGCTGGCAGGCGCTGGCGAAGCTGCAGCGCGACCACCAGTTGCAGATGGAGCGTTACGTCGCCGCGATCCGTGGCGCGCTCGACGACGCCTTCCACCGTTTCGAGGCCAAGCTGGCCGGGCACGAGGCGCCGGGCAGCCAGCTGACCAGTGCCCGCGCGATGTTCGACCTGTGGATCGACGCGGCCGAAGAAGCCTATGCCGCGGTCGCGCTGTCCGAGGATTTCCAGCGCATCTACGCTGACCTGGCCAACGCGCAGATGCGGCTGCAGGCGGCAACCCGGAACGAACTGGAACGCGCCTGCGAACTGCTGGGCGTGCCGACCCGCACCGAAATGGATGCCGCCCACCGCCGCATCGCCGAACTGGAACGGCTGGTACGGCGGATGGCCGCCGGCACCGCCCGGCCGGCGCCGCCCGGACCGGAAAAACCCACGCCTGCGCCGAAGAAAAAGGCGGCCCCGAAGCCGGCCAGGGCCGCGGCGAAAAAAGCTTCGCCACGCGGCAGGAGCAAGGCATGAAGGGGCCGCTGGGGTTCGGCGCCGACGACCTGATGCAGGAAACCCTGCAGTGGCAGCGCAGGCTTGCCGACGGCCTGAAGCTGCTGCCCGGCATGGCCGACGTCGATTACGGCGTCACCGAGCGGCAGGAAGTCTGGAGCGACGGCAAGGTCAAGCTGTACCGCTTCGTCGGCGACGGCAACGGCGATGGCAACGGGCAGCCACCGTTGCTGATCGTCTACGCGCTGGTCAACCGCCCCTACATGGTGGACCTGCAGGACGGTCGTTCACTGGTACAGAAGCTGCTGGCCTCAGGGCAGGACGTGTACGTGCTGGACTGGGGCTACCCGGACCGTTCCGAGCGCTACCTCACGCTGGAGGACTACCTGCTGCGCTACGTCGATGGTGCGGTGGAGCACCTGCGCGCGCAGCACGGCGACGCGCCGGTCAACCTGCTGGGCATCTGCCAGGGCGGCGTGTTCTCGCTGTGCTACGGCGCGCTGCGCCCGCACAAGGTGCGCAACCTGGTCACGATGGTGGCGCCGGTGGATTTCCACACGCCGGACAACATGCTCTCGCACTGGGCGCGGCACGTGGACGTGGACCTGTTCGTCGACACGCTGGGCAACATCCCGGCCGACCTGATGAACGCCAGCTACCTGATGCTCAAGCCGTTCCGCCTGAACGTGCAGAAATACGTGGGGCTGATGGACATCCTCGACGACCGGCAGGCGCTGGAAGACTTCCTGCGCATGGAGAAGTGGATCTTCGACTCACCCGACCTGGCCGGCGAGGCCTTCCGCCAGTTCGTCAAGCAGTTCTACCAGGACAACGGCCTGGTACACGGCCGCATCCGCATCGGCGACGAGCCGGTGGACCTGCGCCGGCTGACGATGCCGTTGCTCAACATCTACGCCGAGCAGGACCACCTGGTGCCGCCGGCCGCATCGCGTGCGTTGCGCGGACTGGTCGGCAGCGACGACTACAGCGAGCTGGGGTTTCGCGGCGGCCACATCGGCATCTACGTCTCCGGCCGCGCGCAACGCGAAGTGCCGTCCGCCATCCATGGCTGGTTGAGCGCACGCGCGTGAAGCGCCTGCTGCCGCTCGCCGTGCTGCTCGCGGCGGTCATGCCGGCGCTGGCCGCGCCCGCCGCGACGGCGCAGCGCGAGATCGCGGGGCTGATGCAGGCACTGGAGCATTCCGGCTGCCGTTTCCAGCGCAATGGCCGCTGGCATGGCGCGGCCGAGGCGCGTGACCACCTGCAACGCAAGTACGACTACCTGCGCAAGCGCGAACTGGCCGGCAGCGCCGGGCAGTTCATCGACAACGCGGCGTCGCGGAGCAGCCTGAGCGGCAAGCCCTACCGGGTGGCCTGCCCGGACCAGCCCGAGCAGGATGCGGCGCCGTGGTTCCGGCAGCAGCTGGCAAGGCTGCGCGGACCCTGAGCGTGCCCATGCCGGAAGGGGCCGGGCAATCGCCAACGGGCCGCCGGGCGTTGTTCGCCGCACGCCTGCTGGGCGCACTCTGGACGTTCCCCAACACCTTGGCCGGTCTGCTGGCCGGGCTGGTGGGCATGCCGATGGGTGCGCGGCCGCGGTGGAGCGGGCGGGACTTCGCGCTGGTGTTCCACCACTGGCCATGGGGGCCGGGCGGGGCGGTCACACTGGGCATGGTGATCCTGCACACCGGCGCGACGTTGGACGTGCCCTGCCAGACCTACGAGCACCGCGCCGGCCGTTGCCGGCATCCGCGCATCAGCCTGCGCGACCACGAGCGCGCGCACGTGTTCCAGTATCTGGTGCTGGGGCCGCTGTTCGTGCCGGTCTACCTGCTGTGCGGCGGCGTCAGCGTGCGCAACCCGTTCGAGCGCGCCGCCGACCGCTACGCGCTGCAGGGGCGCGGCTGGTGGCCCGGCAGGTAGGTCGGGGCCACGCCCCCGACGCGCCATGCCGGTAGTCGTCGGGGATGCAGCCCGGGCCTGCCACCTGAATGCCATCCGGCGGTCATGACATGCCAACTTTCCTTGAACGAAGCGGTAACACCTGCGCGCCTAAAGTAGCGCCGTTACCAGTTCGGAAGGAGTACCCACCGTCATGGCAATTGTTCTCTACATCGGTGGCAGCAAGGACGGCGACAAGGGCGTGGTGCCCTATGGCTTCAGCAAGACCCGCATGGATACCGACAACGGCCCGGAAATCTACGTCGAGCGCATGCTGGACACCGGCGGCCGCGGCCGCATGCGGGTGATGGTGCTGGAGGACCTGCGTGAGGACATCGCCCTGCAGCGCCTGAGCCGCCACCTGGGCTGAGCCCGCGGCCACGTCCGGGCGGCGCTGTCAACGGCTACCGCCCATGCGCCGGCATTGCCAGAATGCGGGATTCCACCATCGTGTGAATCGCAGCAGGCAATGCAAGACACCAAGCTCGCGCAGCAGATCGCGCAGACCATCGCCGGGGAGATCGGCGCCCAGCCCGCACAGGCCAAGGCCGCCATCGCGCTGCTGGACGAGGGCGCCAGCGTCCCGTTCATCGCCCGCTACCGCAAGGAAGTCACCGGCGGGCTGGACGACACCCAGCTGCGCAACCTGGAAGTGCGCCTGACCTACCTGCGCGAACTGGAAGAGCGCCGCGCCGCGGTGCTGGCCAGCATCGAAGAGCAGGGCAAGCTCAGCGACGAACTGCGCGGCGACATCCTCGCCGCCGACACCAAGAGCCGGCTGGAAGACCTGTACCTGCCGTACAAGCCCAAGCGCCGCACCCGCGCGCAGATTGCCCGCGAGGCCGGGCTGGAGCCGCTGGCCGACGGCCTGCTGGCTGATCCCACGCTCGATCCGCAGGTCTTCGCCGCCGGCTTCGTCGATGCCGGAAAGGGCGTGGCCGATGCCAAGGCCGCGCTGGAAGGCGCGCGCGCGATCCTGATGGAACGCTGGGGCGAGGATGCCGCGCTGGTCGGCGAACTGCGCCAGTGGCTGGGCGAGATCGGCGTGATCCGCGCCCGCGTCGCCGAAGGCAAGGAAACCGAAGGCGCCAAGTACCGCGATTACTTCGAGCATGCCGAATCGCTGGCGAAGATTCCCTCGCACCGGTTGCTGGCGCTGTTCCGCGCCCGCCGCGAGGAAATCCTGTTCCTCGAACTCGACCCCGGCAACGAGGCCGAAAGCGGCCACCAGTACGCCGAAGGCCGCGTCGCACTCAAGGCCGGCATCGCCGACAAGGGCCGCGCCGCCGATCGCTGGCTGCTCGACGCCTGCCGCCTGACCTGGCGCGCCAAGCTGCACATGCACCTGCTGCTGGACCTGTTCAACCAGGCCCGCGAAAAGGCCGAGGCCGAGGCCATCGCCGTGTTCGGCGACAACCTCAAGGACCTGCTGCTGGCCGCACCGGCCGGGCCCAAGACCGTGCTCGGTCTCGATCCGGGTATCCGCACCGGCTGCAAGGTCGCCGTGGTTGATGCCACCGGCAAGTTGCTGGCCACCGAAACCATCTACCCGCACGAGCCCCGGCGCCAGTGGGAGCAGTCGCTGCAGACGCTCAAGCACCTGTGCGCCAGGCACGACGTGGAGCTGATCGCCATCGGCAACGGTACCGCCAGCCGCGAGACCGACAAGCTGGCCGGCGACGTCATCAAGGCCTGCAACAACCCGAAGCTGCAGAAGATCGTGGTCAGCGAGGCCGGCGCCTCGGTGTATTCGGCGTCCGAGTTCGCGGCGAAGGAGTTCCCGAACCTCGACGTGTCGCTACGCGGCGCGGTGTCGATCGCGCGGCGCCTGCAGGACCCGCTGGCCGAGCTGGTGAAGATCGAACCGAAGGCCATTGGCGTGGGCCAGTACCAGCATGACGTTGACCAGTTCCGGCTGGCACGGGCGCTGGACGCGCGCGTGGAGGACTGCGTGAACGCGGTCGGCGTATTCGTCAATACCGCCTCGGCGGCGCTGCTGTCGCGCGTGTCCGGCCTGTCGGCGAGCGTGGCCGAGAACATCGTCCGCCACCGCGACGAGAACGGCCCGTTCAAGCGCCGCAAGGAGCTGCTGAAAGTGCCGCGCCTCGGTGACAAGACTTTCGAGCAATGCGCCGGCTTCCTGCGCATCGCCGACGGCGACGAGCCACTGGATGCCTCGGCCGTGCACCCGGAAGCCTACCCGGTGGTCGAGCGCATCGTCGCCGCCGCGCAGCGGCCGATCAAGACGCTGCTCGGCGACGGCAGCTACCTGCGTGGCTTGAAGGCCGAGCAGTTCACCGACGAGACGTTCGGCGTGCCGACCGTGCGCGACATCCTCAAGGAACTGGAAAAGCCCGGCCGCGACCCGCGCCCCGAGTTCAAGGCCGCGCGCTTCGCCGATGGCGTGGAGGACATCAAGGACCTGCGCGAGGGCATGGTGCTGGAGGGCGTGGTCAGCAACGTCGCCGCGTTCGGTGCCTTCGTCGACATCGGCGTGCACCAGGATGGCCTGATCCACATCTCCGCGCTGTCGGACACCTTCGTCAAGGACCCGCGCGACGTGGTCAAGGCCGGCGATATCGTCAAGGTCAAGGTGCTGGAGGTGGACGTCGCCCGCAAGCGCATTGCGCTGACCCGCCGGCTGGACGACAGCCCGGCGCCGGCCGCGCGTTCCGAACGTGGTGAACGCGCGGGGCAGGGCAGTGGCGCGCGCCGTGATGGCGGCAACCGCAACGCCCGGCCCGCCGCAGGTCGTCCCGGCACTTCGGCACCACCGGCGAACAACGCGCTTGCCGAAGCCTTCGCACGTGCCAAGCGTGGCGGTTGATGATCGAAGGCAGTCGTGGATCACCAGAAAGGCCCTGCACTGCAGGGCCTTTCCACATCGGTGGGAGTGCACGATTCAACGGGCAGCGTTTCCCGCACGAAGAGCGTGAAAACCCCTGCCCATCGGCAACATCGTCCGCTATACTTCCGCCCCTGCCAGCCGAAGTGGCGGAATCGGTAGACGCAGCGGACTCAAAATCCGCCGCCCTTAAAAGCGTGTGGGTTCGAGTCCCACCTTCGGCACCAGCAGTACATGCGGAAAGCCGGGCAGCGATGCCCGGCTTTCTTGTTTTGTGCCATTCACGGATTCCCCGGATCTCGGGCAACAAAAAAGTTCTGGTGTCAAGTCTTTCGTGCAAATCACGCAAGGCTTGAAACCATATATGGGACAGTAGGTTAGCTCTTTTGGGGGCCGCATTGCAGGACTGCGGCTTGGTGGGCTAGGAGCCACATAAGAGCGTCGGTAGAGAAAGCCGCATCGCACTGTGTCGTGCTGGATTGCCGAGGAACGGCGAGCGTGCCGCACGATCATAGCCCAAGAGGCTGTTGATGGCATCCAGAATGAAGAACGCGCAGCCTGGGGCTGCGCGTTCAATGGATGCCGTTGGTATGCGACGCCATCATGTCGGCTTCCATGGCGCGCTCCGGGTCGCCGTGCCCTTCCTGAATCCCCGATCCCTCGCTATGAACGCCTCCAGCATGTGCGGGATCAACTTCTCGGCATCGACTGTTCGCCATGCGTTTGCGCGTGCAGCGCGGCGTAGCGGTCGAGGCCGGCTTTCAGGCTGACCGGACAGGCAAAGGTCATCTTGACGCTCTTGGTCTTGGGCACCGGCCCGAGCCGCAGCTTCTTGGTCGTGCTCATGCGAAGTTCCCCGATTGAAGAACAGCGGCTGGCAGGTAACTCAATATCTATGGATGATCGTGAAAGGACCATCGACGCGGGCCACTCTCCAGCTTGCATAATGTTCGGAACTGCACGCCGCGCGCATACTTGGCAATCGAAGTCACAGTGTCTGTGTTAGCGGACTATGACCGCTATTCGACAGTGACTGATCGATCGGAGGGGGAACGCTGTGGAACTGTATGAGAGGTGGTGTGAGTCCACCAAAGAAAAGAATAAGCGTAAGTATTACTGGACCTATGTCGAGAAGGACGGCGGTCGCGACGATATCTGCGAGGATCTCGCTGAGACCATCCGCTCTCACTACGACCGACTCGAACGGATCGCCGACGACGTAGAGCGACTCGGATACAAGGTCGCCGCCAAGATTCTCAGCGAAGCGATGCCTCAGACAGACAAGGGACGCTCCGGCGACCTCGGCGAAATCCTTGCGACTGAGCTGGTGGAAGAAGAGATTGGCCTGCGCGTCCCTGTGCGCCGACTTCGCTACAAGGATGGTCGCAACATGGCCATGCGTGGCGATGACTTCATTGGCGCCGGCTACGGCGGTGATGATGAAAAGCTCTGGCTCCTGAAGGGCGAGGCAAAGAGCAACAAGAAGCTTGGCAAATCCACGGTCACCAGTGCCCGTAAGGTACTCGACCGCGACGATGGCCGCTGCACACCAGACTCGCTGCTGTTCGTCGCCAATCGCCTGCTGGAGAGCAATGACCCCGACGACAACGCGCTGGGTCGCGATCTCCGCGACGAGGTGGGCCTCAAGTCCCTCCGTGCCGATCGCATTGACCACATGCTCTTCACCTTGTCGGGTAATGGCCCTCACGCCTCCCTGAAGGACGACCTCGACGCTGCTGGGACGAACCGTGACCACTACGTCGTGAACATCCACGTCGAGGACCACCAAGACTTCATCGCAGCTATGTACCAGGAGGCGGAAGACCTTGGAGACGCCTGACGAACTGACAGCCTTCCTCACCGCCGCGACCGTCGATGGCATCCTTGGCCGCCTCCTCTATCGTGGTGCTGCTTGGTCGTTGATGCGAGAAGCGGGTGTGTTGCCGCAAAACGCACCGCCATTGGGTGAGACCATCGAAACTGACCTCGCCGAACATGGCTTCGCCCTACTTCGGGGCGCCATGGCGCTACGCGCAAAGACTGGCGCATCCGACCTGACGAACAGGGCTTTCGAGCGAGCCGCCAACGCCTTTGAGGCTCTAGTGAGAAATGGTAATCCTGAGTCGCCAGATCGGGGGTTTCGTCGCACGATTGCCGCTTCTGCTTATCACTTGGCTGGCTACTCGGCCGTGGCCTATTCTCTCTTCAACGAGGCATCAGAAGACCTAAACACCGCGCCGGGCGAAACGGCGATCCGCCACCTGATCCTGCGCGACCTCGACAAGCTTCGCGGCTTTGTTCGCGAGTGGTTGGACGACGAGGCTCACGGTGATGAACAGATTGCCGAGGCGCTAGGGGGAGAAGAACCGGACATCGACGAGGTTCTGTCGGCCATCCTCAACACGACTATCTGCCGAGCCCTAGCACATTTTGACTTCGCGCTTGAAACGGGCGAGCCCGAGCCGATCGATAGCGCACGCACGTTGCTTGCCACTGCGATTAGCTTGGCAGACAACGCGGAAAATGTTCCGCTGTGGTGGATATCGAACCTTTGTCGCCATCTGATCGACGATCTTTGGTTGCATTCGTTGCATCAGAATCTGCCGACCGAACCGCCAGAGGGGACGGAGGAAAAATACCCGGACTTGCGCCGACTGTTCATCTCGTCGCTCTATGCCCGAAAAACTTCCGAAGTGGAGCTATGGCCATCGCAGCGCGAAGCGGCCCAGCGTTCAACGGACGTCACCGACGACTTGGTCGTCGCCTTGCCGACCAGTGCTGGCAAAACGCGGGTTGCGGAGATTGCTGCGCTAATGACCTTGTCGTCAGAGCGACGGGTACTGATCGTCACGCCATTGCGCGCATTGTCCGCCCAGACGGAGCGTTCCTTCAGAAAGACCTTCGCGCCTCTCGGCTTCAGCGTTTCCTCGCTTTACGGCGCCAGCGGCCTTTCGGCTGGTGACGAAGACGCCCTGCGCACCCGCGAGATCATCATTGCAACGCCGGAAAAGCTCGATTTCGCGCTCAGAAGCGACCCGTCCCTGATCGATGATGTTGGCCTAATCGTCCTCGACGAAGGTCACATGATCGGCCCGAGCGAGCGCGAAATCCGTTATGAAACGCTGGTGCAACGCTTGCTTCGCCGCGCGGATAAGGGCGAACGCCGGATCGTCTGTCTCTCCGCTATCTTGCCCAGCGGCGACGAACTTGACGATCTCACTGCATGGATTCGCTCTGACGAGCCAGGCGAGCCGGTGCGTTCCGACTGGCGCCCTACGCGGCAGCGGTTTGGCGCACTCACTTGGCGAGGAAAGGACGCTCTGCTTCGGCTCGACCTCGACGACGATGGACCCTTCCTCGATAAATTCGTTGTGGAGAAGGCCGCCCTAGGGAGAGAGAAGAAGCCTTATCCGCGCAAGAACTCGCACCTCACCTTGTTCGCGGCGTGGGAGTTCGCGAACCAAGGTAAGCGGACCCTGATCTTCTCCACTCAGGCAAATTGGGTCGAGAGCTATGGCAAGCAGGTCGTGGACCTCTGCAAGCGCGGCTATCTGGATTCGTTGCTGGAGAACGAAGCGTCGATTGCGCGAGCTATGGAGGTCGGCAAGGAATGGCTGGGCGAGGACCATCCCGCCGTCGCCTGCCTGAAGGCGGGCGTCGCGATTCACCACGGCCGGCTGCCGAGCCCGTTCCTGCGCGAGTTGGAAGTCCTTCTGTCCGAGGGGGTGCTGAAGGTCATCGTCGCGTCGCCGACGCTGTCGCAGGGCCTCAACCTCAACGCTGCCGTGCTGTTGGTGCCAGCGTTGTATCGGGCGTCCGAGAAGATCAAAGGCGAGGAGTTTGCGAATGTCGCCGGCCGCGCCGGGCGGGCCTTCGTGGACGTCGAGGGTCTCATCGTCCATGTCATGTTCGATAAGATCGATTGGCGGAGGAGGGAGTGGCGAAAGCTGGTCGCTTCCGCCAAGGCCCGAACGCTGAAGAGCGGCCTCATCCAGATCGTCGCCGAGATTCTTGATCGTCTGTCCCGCGAAGGTGTGTTAGATCGCGATGATGCCTGGGAATATCTCGCCAACGCCCGCGAAGCTTGGCGATCGCCCGAGGAAGAAGCTGCTGTTGCCGAACGCTTGGCTGCCGGTGCGGAATACGATGCCGATGCCGATGGCGACGACGATGAAGGCGGCAGCGATGGAGAAGAAGATGCCATCGACGAGGAGCCGCTGTCGCAGCTCGTTGAACGCCTCGATGCAACCGTGTTCGGTCTGATCGAAGCCTTAGACGCTGATCGTGCTGATTTGCCGAAACTCTTGGACGAGGCGCTTAAAGGATCGCTGTGGGCGCGTCAGATCGCCCGCGAGAATGAGAACGTTGCGCCTTTGCACAAGAAGGTGTTTGAGGCGCGCGCGGACCTCATTTGGAGAACCACCACGGCGCAGGCGCGGCGCGGGCACTTCGCAATGGGGGTTGGGCTTGAAGCCGGTCTCTCCATCGACGCCCTGGCCGATGAACTCGCCGAGATGCTCGACCGGGCCGACGACGCAGCATTGAGCGGTGATGTCGATGAACTCGCCGACGCCCTTGGCGGTCTAGGTGAGCGTCTGCTATTTATGCGACCCTTCATTCCCGACAAGGCGAATGCGCTGCCGGCGAACTGGAAGGCCATCCTGCGAAGCTGGGTATCCGGCGAAGATGTTGCCAAGATCGGAGCGCAGAACATGCGAGCGGTCGAAGAGGCTTTCACCTATCGCCTGGTTTGGGCGCTGGAAGCCGTCCGCACCCGCCGCATGTCCCTAGGATGGTTGCCGGACACAGTGGCGGGCGGTGCAGCGGCAGCGGTCGAAACCGGCGTCCCACGGTTCATGATGGCGATGCTGATTCGCGCTGGTCTGCCGTCGCGGCGCGCGGCGATGGCAGCCATTGAGGATGCAATGCCCGTCTTCGTCACACCGGCGGAGATGCGAGCCTGGCTTGAATCCGACGAGATTACGGCCTACACCGATGCCGGCAATTGGCCGACGCCCGATACTGCCGCGCTATGGGCGCGCTTCCGAACTGAGGCTCTCAGTGGCGGCATTCAGAAATGGTCGGTTGAACGCTACAAGCGTCTGCTCGACATTGAGGCCGTCCCGCCTGCTGGCCTCTATCGGATCGTCACCGATGAGGGGGACGGACGGACTTGGCTGGCGACTCCTGACTACCAGCGGGTCGCCGCGTTCAAGAGGCCGGCGGTCGATCCTAAACCTAGCCTCTTTTCGGGTCAGCTTCCGGGTAATACGAGGCTCGTGGAAGCTTTGCGCGTCGGTCGCGGAAAACTGCTCTGGCCGCGTGCCAATGGGTGAATGGGCCATAGTTTCGCTTCGTCACGTGGGTTTCGGCGGTCCGGCTTTGGCCGTTCTTCCCTTTCTGAATCCCCGATCCCCCGCCATGAACGCCTCCAGCATGTGTGGGATCAGCGTCATGGCATCTACCGCCTCGCCATACGCCTGCGCGTGCAGCGCGGCGTAGCGGTCGAGGTCGGCTTTCAGACTGGCCGGACAGGCGAAGGTCAGCTTGACGCTCTCGGTCTTGGGCAGTGGCCCGAGCCGCAGCTTTTTGGTCGTGCTCATTGCGAAGCCCCCCGGTTGAAGAACAGCGGCTGGTACGGCCGCAGCACAAGATCCCGGTTGACGATGATCCGCACCGGCAGGCCGGGCCGGCTGGTCAGCATGGGCTGGATGTTCATGTTGCGCCGGGTGATCTCCTGGCCGACCTGATTGATGCTGTCCTGGGCGCTGTCGCGCCCGGCGATGACGATGCGGTTGCCGTCCTGGCGGTTCTCCGGCGCGGCCAGCTCGGCACCCACGCCCAGCAGCGTCGTCAGCACAGCGCCCGCGACGATGCGATCCCAATGCCAGTCCACGTCGTCTTCCAGGCCGGCGTAGCCGGCCGGGTCGGTGCCCACAAGGTTGTCGAGCGTCAGCGATGACGTGTCGGGCAGGATGACCCGGTTCCATACTACCTGCACGCGGCTCTGCCCGTAGCTGACTTGGCTGTTGTAACGCCCGAGGATGCGCGATCCCTGCGGGATCAGCAGGAACTTGCCCGTGGCCGTGTCAAAGACCGGCTCCGTCACCGTGGCGATCACGTCGCCGGGCAAGTCCGACTTGATACCTGTCACCAGCGCGCCGGCGATCACCGTGCCCGCCATCACCTGATAAGGCGATGCCGGCAGCGCCAGGTTGCCGGAATTGCGGGTTTCCGTAGAGCCGCCTTTCAGGAATGCCTCTTTCTGGTCTTGCCGGTTCTGCACGGCGGTCGGGTCGGCTGGCTGTGCAGCCACCGAGGCCGGCCCGGCAGCGAGTGGGTCGAAGGCCGCGAGCGCGCTGGCAGCGCCAGGCGCCCCCGGCGCCGCCTGCGCCACCGTGGCGGCGGCCTGGCCTTGGCCGCCCGAGCGGAAGAACACCGACGAAGCCGCCGCCGCATCAGCCTCCTTGCGCAAGGCATCCTCGGGATCGTGACCCGGCGGCGTATAGGCCGGCGTCACCGGCTGCTGCGAGTTCACGATGGCCGGGCCAAGATCGCCCGGTAGTGGCGGCCCCAGCTCGGGTGCGGCGGGCGGCAAGGCCGGCAGCTTCGAGTAATCGGTTGGCAGCGCGTCCAGCCCTTCGGACTTCGACACGCGATCGACGTTGTAAAGCTCGGCCTGCTCGCCGGCTCCGCGCCGCTGTGGCTGCAATGACCAGATCGTGGCGCCGAGCACGGCGACCGACAGGCTGCCGACGAGGATGGCCAGCGTGCGCCGGTTCAGGCGCGTGACCGGGCGCGGCTGGGCGCGCAGCGCCACCGCCTCGGGCGCGACCTTGCCCGCCTGCGGCGTGGCGAGGTCGGGGGTGTCGTCCTGGCTCATGGTCAGTTCCTCCGCGCAACGCCGTCCGTGCGCTCGATTCGCACCACGTCGCCCTTGTCGCCGCCCAGGCGCAGTTCGGCCGCGCCGAACAGCCGATCCACGATGTAGTACGGCGAGCGGAAGCGGTAGTTCACCAGTTGTCCATCGCCCTGCGCGCCGATGACGAACAGGGGCGGCAGCTCGCCTTGCGCGATGCCCGCCGGAAACTGGATATAGACCTTCTCGCCGTCATCGAAAGCGCGCAGCGGCTTCCACGGCGGATTGCTGCCGCTGATCGCGTAGCGGAAGCGCAGGTTCTCCAGCGCCAGCCCGGTATCGACCGGCGCTGCGGCGCTGGCCGCCTGCGCCTGGCGCTGCAAGGCCAGCATCCGGTCGCGCGGGTACTCCCAGGACGCCGACGCCATCCACGTCTTTTCCGTCGAGGTCAGCTCCAGCAGATAGGTGCGGCGGCTGGTCGTGATGACGAGATTGGTCTTGAGTCCCGAGCGGATCGGCTTGACCAGCACGTTCACGCGCAGGTCGGCGCCGCTGCCGCTGGACGTGTCGCCCACGATCCAGCGCACGGTATCGCCGGCGGCCACCGTCACCAGTTCCTCGCCCGGCTGGAGCGAAATCACGGTCACGCGGCCCACGGCCGCATAGACCTGATAGAGCGCGCCATCGGTGAAGGGCCACACCTGAATCGCGTTGACGTAGCCCTCGCGCGTGGGCGCGACGCGGGCCTCGGCGTTGGCGCGCGAGACACGCACCTTCTCGTCGGCCGGTTCCGGCGTAGGTTTGGCGTCTTCGGCCTCGGGCACCGGCATCAACTGCGCCGGCATCGGCAGCACCTCGGGCACGGCCACCACCTCCACCGGCGCGGGCGGTTCGGGCAGCGGCTGGGCCTGCACCGGCTCATCGAGCGAGATGGTCGGCGGCGGCTTGCCTTGCGTGGCGCAGCCCGTGAACAAGACAGTCGAAGCCAGCAGGATCACCGGCAAGGCGGATTTACGGAAAAGTGCATTCATGGTTTGGCTCCTTCGGAAGAATCCAGCTCGCGGCTCCACGACAAGCCGTTGACGTAGATGCCCAGGGGGTTCTTGCGCAGGCGTTCTTCGGTGCGCGGCGGCTGGAGCACGATGGACACCACGGCCGTCCACCGCTCCAGGCCCGCCGCGGCGCCGTTGACGTAGCGGCGCTCCGTCCAGCGCACGTTGAAAGACGTGTCGCTTGCGCGCACGACGCTGGTGATCTGCACCGTCACCGACTCGCGACCGATACGAGCGAACGGGTCACTGGTGCGGGCGTAGTCGTTGAGCACGGCCGCGCCCTTGTCGGTCGTGTAGTCGTAGGCATCGAGCCAGTTCTGCCGCACGACGATCGGGTCGATGGACAGTGAGCGCACCAGCGTCACGAAACGCGCGATGTGGTGCGCCGTCTGCGCATCGTTGGGCCGGTACGGCGTGGCCGCTTCGCCCACGGCGCGCACCTGGCCTGCGTTGTCCACCTCCACCACGTAGGGCGTCACGATGGATTGCGCCGAGCGCCACACTAGGCCGCCGGCCATCAGCAGCGCGAGCGTCAGGCAGCCGAAGGCCATGAGGCGCCAGTTCTTCGCCTGCACGCGCGGCGAGCCGATGCGCTCGTCCCACACCTGGCCGGCAGCTTGGTACGGAGTGGCAGGCTGCGGCGTGTCGGCGTAGCGCACCTGCGGTCGCTTGAATCGCATGGTCAGTTCTCCTTATGGATCGGAATCGCGCAGGCTTGGGCCTTGGCCCGAGCCGCCGCCATCGCCGCCGCGCAGCGTGTGCGCGGTGGTGGTCGCGGCATGGGTGAGTTGCTGGCGGCGATGCAGCCGCTTGGCCCAAGCGGGTTGCGCATTGGCTGCGCCGGAAGTGGCCTCGCCTGCGGCGGCCCGGCCGGATGCCCCGGCTCCACCGGCTGCCGTGCCATCGTCAGCAGCAGCGCCGCTCCAGCCGGAGCGGAAGGGAGCTGCCATGCGTTGCCCAGCAGCGGAAGCACGGGATGCGATGCCGCGCCCGGCGGACTGCGCGCCGGTCTTGGCGACATTGCCCAAGCCGGCCATCGCGCCCTTCGCGCCACCGCCTGCGGCGGCGGAACCGGCCTGGAACGCCGAGCGTGCGCTGCTGGCCGTCGAGGCGGCAGCACGCGCGCCGCTGCCGGCGAGCTTGGCGGCGGCAGGCGCCATGCGTGCCCCAGCCATGACCGCGCCGCCTACGCCCGTCGCGGCAGCGCCGACGGCAACGGCCGTGCCGGCAGCGCCGACAGCGGCGCCAGCCATCGCGCCGGCGCCGAGCTGCGGCGCCCCGGACACTAGGCCCGTGGCGATGCCAGGGCCGAAGATCCCCAGCGCCAGCAAGGTGAGCGAGGCCAACATGATGACCAGCGCATGGTCGATGGACGGCTCATCGGGGTGGACTTGGAACTGAGCGAACAGGCCCGAGCCGATGCCGACGATCACAGCCAAGACCAAGACCTTGATGCCGGCTGATACCACGTTGCCCAGCACCTTCTCGGCGAGGAAGCTGGTCTTGTTCCAGAGCGCGAATGGCACCAGCACGAATCCGGCGAGCGTGGTCAGCTTGAACTCGATCAGCGTGATGAAAAGCTGGATCGCCAGCACGAAGAAGCACAAGACCACGACCAGCCAGGCGAGGAACATCACTGTGATGGCGTCGAGGTTCACGAACACCTCGGGGAAACCGGCCATGTCGCCGACCTGCTCCAGAATCGGCGCCCCGGCGTCGATGCCGGTCTTGGCGAGCCGGCCCGGCTGCAAGAAGTTCTCCATCGTGATGGCCGAGCCGGTGGCGGTGATGCCCAGCCCCGCGAACGAGCGGAACACGATGCTGGCCAGCCAGTTGAAGTTATTGAGGATGTAGGCGAAGGCACCGACGTAGAGCACCTTGCGCAGCAGCTTGGCGATCACGTCCTCGCCCTGGCCGGTGGCATGGCTCATGGCCCAATACAGGCCGGCGATCGTCATGTCGATGACGATCAGCGTGGCCGTGAGGAACGCCACTTCGCCCCGCAGCAGCCCGAAACCCGAGTCGATATAAGCGGCAAAGGTGTTGAGGAACTGGTCGATGATGGTCACGTCATTCATGGCGTGTCCTCCTGTTCGGCGGGATCGGCCGGCGCCATGCCATCGGCCAGCTCCTCGAAGCTCGGCGGGATCGGCGGCAGGTCGGCCAGCGTCTGGTATTCATCCGGCCCAGCCTCGCCGGAGAAGAAGCGCCGCCGGAAGGCTTCGGCGGCGGCACGGCATGCGTCTTCGCCCGTGGCCTGCCGGTCGATCGCGCATTGCACGCGCAATGCTTTCAGCCGCACGGGATCACCGGCCAGGGCATCGGCAAGGTGGTCGGCCGGCTGCTTGCCGCAAGCGGCCAGCAGCGCGGCACACAGGACGAGGACGCATCGCATGGCGGCCTCCCGTCAGTTGCCGTAGAAGTTCACGGACTGCGGCGTGTACGGCGTGCCATCGCCCAGGAAACGCCGCCGCACTTCGCGGGCGCGCTCCGTCGCTGCCGCCTGCCGCGCCAGTTCCAGCGAGGCGGCCCGGTCCTGCGTGATCTGGAGCCGCTGCGACTGGATCAACTGCTTGGCCTGCAAGGCAAGCAACTGGTTCATGGCCTGCATCGCCTGCAACGCACCTTCGGCCGACTGGCTCCTGCCCACAAGGTCGGCCAGCACGCTTTCGTCTTCGCCCAGGTTCTGCGACACCTGCGCCTGCATCTGCATGGTGGTCTGCAAGCCGTGGAGCGTGTTCCTCCAACGCTCCTGCGCGTCGCGGTACATCTGGTCGCCGCTGACGGTGGCGGCGTACTGCTCGGGATACAGACGCGCGAACTCCCGATCGAAGTTCGTCACGTCGTAGGCCAAGCCTCGGGCCTGGGCGATCAGCCGCTCGGTCGTCGCCAGGTTGGCGCGCAACTGGTTCACCACGCTGGACGGCAGGCTGGCGAGGTTGCGCGCCTGGTTCATCAGCATCTGCGCTTCGTTCTGGAGCTGCTGGATCTGGTTGTTGATCTGCTCCAGCGTGCGGATCGCGGTCAGCGTGTTCTGCACGAGGTTCGTGGGATCGACCACGACCCATTGCGCATGGGCGGTGGCGGTGCAAAGCATGGCCGCGACGGCGGCGGCGATAAGACGCTTCTTCATGACAGGCTCTCCTGTGGGTGGTCGGTGGTACGGAGGGAACCCGGCGCAAAGCCGGGGAACGAGGGCAGCAGGTCGGCCGCCCAATCGAGGCCGCGATGGCGCAGCCAGGCGCCCGCGAAGCCGGGTGCGCCGACGTCCAGCAGCACGCGGTCTATGTCGCGCTGGTCTTGCGGCGTGGAAGGCCCGGCGACGGCCAGCGTCGCCGCCCCCAGGTCGAGGTCGAACAGGCGGTTGCCGAGGCGGGATTGGTAGTAGTAGTCGCGCTTGGGCTGCGCGATGGCGATGATTTCGATCTGCCGCCTGTTGAGGCCGAAGCCCTCGTAGATCGTGCAAATCTGCGGCTCGGTGGCCTGCGGATTGGGCAAGAAAATCCGACTCGCGCAGCTCTCGATGATCGCGGACGCGATGCTGGAGTTCTGGATGTCCGCAAGGCTCTGCGTGGCGAAGATGACGCTGACGTTCTTCTTGCGCAGCGTCTTGAGCCACTGGCGGATGCGCGCGGCGAACATCGGGTCGTCCAGGAACAGCCAGGACTCATCGAGAATCAGCAGAGTCGGTGCGCCGTCGAACCGCTCATCGAAGCGCGCAAACAGGTAGCCCAGCACCGACCGCACGGCGGCCGGGCTGCCCATCAGTTCCTCCATCTCGAAACACTGCACGTCGGCTGTGCCCAGCCGGTCGTGATCGGCATCCAGCAGCTTGCCGTGGGCACCACCAAGCACGTAGGGCGCGAGCGCCTGGCGCAGAGCGTTCGATTGCAGCAGCACGGAAAGCCCGGTCATCGTGCGCTGCTCCAACGGCGCACCGGCAAGGCTGCCGATTGCCGACCAAATGGCCGCCTTCTCGTCGGGGCCAATCGTCACGCCTTCGTGCAGCAGGCGGCCCTCGACCCATTCGGCCGCCCAAGTGCGGTAGCCGTCGCGGTCGATGCGCGCGAGCGGCTGGAACGCGATGCCGCCATCGACGCCCAGGTCGTAGTGCTCGCCGCCGAGCCCGAGAATGGTGGCGCGCATCGAGCGCCCCATGTCGAACGCGAAGATGCGCGAGCGCGGATAGCGGCGGAACTGCATCGCCAGCACGGCCAGAAACGCGGACTTGCCCATGCCGGTCGGGCCGACCACCGCCATGTGCCCCACGTCGCCGATGTGCGTGACGAAGCGGAACGGCGTCGCGCCATCGGTGCGGGTGACGATGGCCGGCGGCCCGTCGAGGTGCGCGTTCTTCTCTGGCCCGGCCCACACCGCCGACACCGGCATCATGTGCGCCAGGTTCAGCGTCGAGACAATGGGCTGGCGCACGTTCGCGTAGGCATTGCCGGGGATCGAGGACAGCCACGCATCCACGGCGTTGAGCGTTTCGGGGATGGTGACGAAGCCGCGTCCCTGGATGACGCGCTCCACCATGCGCAGCTTCTCGTCGGCCACGGCCGGGTCGGCATCGAGCACCGTCACCGTCGCGGTGAGGTAGCCGAAGGCGACTTGATCGCTGCCCAGCTCCTGCAAGGCGGCATCGGCGTCGGCCGCCTTGTTGCTGGCGTCGGTATCGACCAGCGGGCTTTCCTGCTGGAAGATGGTTTCGCGCAACAGCGCCACCACGTTCTTGCGCTTGGCAAACCACTGCCGGCGCAGGCGGGCGAGTTCCTTTTCCGCCTCGGCTTTGTCCAGGCAGAGAAAGCGCGTACTCCAACGGTAGGCAAAGCCGAGGCGGTTGAGGTCGTCCAGAATCCCCGGCCAGGTCGAGGTCGGGAAGCCTCGCACCGACACCACGCGCAGGTGCTGGTCGCCCAACATGGGCGCCAGGCCGCCGACGAGCGCGGAGTCGGTCAGCAGCGCGTCGATGTGGAACGGCACTTCGGGCACGCCCACGCGATAGCGCCGCGTCGAGATGGTGGCGTGCAGGTAGGTCAGCGTCTGGCTGTCATCGAGCCACGCGATTTCCGGCATCACGCCATCGAGCAGGTCAAAGACGCGATCCGTCTCCGCGATGAAGGCTTGCAGCCGCTCGCGCCAGTCCACGCCTTCGGTGGGCCGGTTCTCGTACAGCATCCCCGCCGCGCGGGCGCGCGATTCCTCGGACGGCAGGTACACCAGCGTCAGGTGATAGCCGCTCTCGAAGTGGCTGCCCGAGTCCTCGAAGGTGGCGCGGCGCTCCTCGTCCACCAGCCACGACAGCGGCTCGGGAAAGTCCGAGTGCGGATAGTCAGCGGCTGCGCAGCGTTCGGCTTCGATGAACAGCGCCCAACCCGATCCCATGCGACGCAGCGCGTTGTTCAATCGCGCCGACGTGGCGATCAGCTCGCCTTGCGTCGCACTGTCGAGGTCAGGCCCGCGAAACTTGGCCGTGCGCTGGAAACTGCCGTCCTTGTTCAAGACCACGCCCGGCGCGACCAGTCCGGCCCAGGGCAGCCAGTCCGCAAGCAAGGCTGGGCGCTGGCGGTATTCGGCGAGGTTCAGCATCGCGGCGTCCTCCCCTCACACGTCCAGCAGCGGGCGGTGCTTGATGTGCCGCGCAAAGACCTGCATGAACTGCGGATCGACGCGCGCACCCCATACCGCCAGCGAATGGCCGACGATCCAGAGCACCACGCCGGGAATCCACAGTTGCAGGCCCAGGCCGACAGCGGCGGCCAGCGTGCCGTTGGCGATTGCCACGGTGCGCGGCGCACCGCCCAGCAGAATCGGCTCGGTCAGCGAGCGATGCAGCGGCACCTCGAAGCCGGCCGCGAAGGTGTCCGGGGCACTCATACGACGGCCCCGCCGGAGAAGCTGAAGAACGACAGGAAGAAGCTCGAAGCCGCGAAGGCGATGGACAGACCGAAGACGATCTGGATCAGCTTGCGGAATCCGCCTGACGTGTCGCCGAAGGCGAGCGCGAGGCCCGTGGCGATGATGATGATGACCGCGACGATGCGCGCCACCGGCCCCTGGATGGAGTCGAGGATGGATTGCAGCGGACCTTCCCACGGCATCGAGGAACCGGCGGCCTGCGCGGTTCCGGCCAGGAACAGCAGCAGCGCGGCCAGCAGCAGCCCTTGCTCCGCAGGGCGGGCCAGGCTGCGCAGCCGTGCCAAGCCGGACGGGCGTGGAAGCGGATTTACGGAAACACGGAAAGCAGGAACGTGCATCTGCGTCATGGCAGTTCTCCAGGGTGGTTGAGGGACGGGGAAGAAAGGTCGGACGGCGATGGCGGCGCGGGAAACGGCGCATCCATCGCGTCCGCCAGTTGGTAGCCCACGCCGTCGAAGCCGATGACGCGGGCGATGCTTTCGATGCGGCGCTTACGCCCACGCCCGGCGATGTAGATCACCACGTTGACCGCCTCGGCGATCAGCGCACGCGGCGGGTTAACGGCCACTTCGAGAATCAGTTGCTCCAGGCGCAGCAGCGCGCCGAGCGCGGAGCCGGCATGGATCGTGGCGATGCCGCCGGGGTGGCCCGTGCCCCACACCTTGATGAGATCCAGCGCCTCGGCGCCGCGCACCTCGCCGACGACGACGCGATCAGGGCGCAGGCGCATGGACGAGCGCACCAGTTCGGTCATCGACACCACGCCTGCGCGGGTGCGCAGCGGAACGTGGTCGCGGGCCGCGCATTGCAGTTCCACCGTGTCTTCGAGCACCAGTACGCGGTCGCCGGTGGCGGCGATTTCGGCGAGCAAAGCATTGGCGAGCGTGGTCTTGCCGCTGCTGGTGGCGCCGGCGATCAGGACGTTCTGGCGCTCGCGCACGGCGCGAACGAGAAAGCCCGCTTGCGCGCTGGTCATCATCCCGTCGATGACGTACCGCTCCAGTGGAATCACGCCGATGGCGCGCTTGCGCAACGCGAAGGCCGGCCCCGGCGCTGCCGGCGGCAAGATGCCCTCGAAGCGTTCGCCCGTTTCGGGCAACTCGGCGGACAGCAGCGGCTGGTCGCGATGGACTTCCGCGCCGACGTGGGCCGCGACGAGGCGGATGATTCGCTCGCCGTCCGCCTCGGGCAGTTCCACGCCCATCGGCGCGCGTCCACTAGAAAGCCGATCCACCCAAAGGGTGCGATCGGGGTTCAGCATCACCTCCACCACGTCCGGGTCTTCGAGCGCGGCGGCGATCAGCGGCCCCATCGCCGTGCGCAGCATCTGGATGCGGCGGTCGAACGACGTGGCGGACATGGATTGGGGAACGGCGCTCATGACGCACGCTCCTGCGCTTTGGCGACTACCGCCGCGTCCTCCATCCGCATCGGGTCGGGATGCAGTTCTTCCACCACGTCGCGCACCAGGCTGCGCCCGCGCATCAGGTGGCGGCCAAGCTGCTCGGTGAACTGCTCGAAGCGTGCCTTGCCTTGGGCGCGGGCGGCTTCTTGGTGCGCCTCGGGAACCGGCGTGCTGACGGTCAGGTAGTAGCGGATGAACAGCGCCAGCGTCTCGATGGCGATGTTCTGGTCGCGCTCCATGCGCTCGGCCTGGCGAGACAGGCGATCAAGGCGCTTGGCGATGGCGGCCTCGCGCTGGTCGGCGGCATCGGGCGACAGCCACGAGGCGAGCGCCGCCGCGACGATGGACGACTTGGACACACCTTTCTTGGCGGCCAGCTCATCGAGCCGCTTGGCGTGCTCCGGCTGGATAAAGAGGTTCAGGCGGTAGTGGCTCATAGCTCGATTCCGTCGTTGGGGTCGAGGGAAGCCAGCCGGGCCGTGCGCTGCATGGCTGGATCGAGCTGGCGCGGAAGGGGAAGCGGCAAGTCGTCGTCGTCATCGAGCAGCCCAAGGTCGGCCGTGGGCGCGGCCAATTCGGGGTCGTAGGCGACGGCCTCAGTTAGTTCGGGCTGGCGGCGCGGGCCACCGTCGTCGGCCGAACCCAAGTTCTCCAGGCCATCGGCGGATGCCGTGGCCGGCGCAGGGGGTGCAGCAGGAATCACCAGCCCGCTCCAGTCGTCGGCGCGGGCCGGCGGCGCGTCGGCGTACTGCCCATCCGCCGGCGTGGGCGGTGGCAGCACGCGGCGCTTGAAATTGGCGTCCGCGTAGTAGCGCAGCTTCTTCGCCTTGATCGGCGCGACGCTGGACACCATCACCACCGCCTCGTCAGGCGGAAGCTGCATCACCTCACCCGGCGTCAGCAGCGGGCGCGCTGTTTCCTGCCGCGACACCATCAAGTGGCCGAGCCACGGGGCCAATCTGTGGCCGGCGTAGTTGCGTTGCGCGCGCAGCTCGGTGGCGGTGCCCAGCGTTTCGGAGATGCGTTTGGCGGTGCGCTCGTCGTTGGTGGCGAACGTCACGCGCACATGGCAGTTGTCGAGGATGGAGTGGTTTTGCCCATACGCCTTGTCGATCTGGTTGAGCGACTGCGCGATCAGGAAGCTGCGGATGCCGTAGCCCGCCATGAAGGCCAGCGCCGTCTCGAAGAAGTCCAGGCGCCCCAGCGCCGGGAACTCGTCGAGCATCAGCAGCAGCTTGTGGCGGCGCGCGATGCCATCGGAACCATCGAGCGATTCGGTGAGGCGCCGCCCGATCTGGTTGAGGATCAGACGAATGAGCGGCTTCGTCCGCGATATGTCCGAAGGCGGCACCACCAGATACAGCGATACCGGATGCTCGGCCGCGATCAGGTCAGCGATGCGCCAGTCGCAGCGCGACGTGACTTCGGCCACCGTGGGATCACGGTAGAGGCCGAGGAACGACATGGCGGTGCTCAACACGCCGGAACGCTCGTTGTCCGATTTGTTGAGCACTTCGCGCGCCGCCGAGGCCACGACCGGATGCGGCCCATCGCCCAGGTGGGGCGTGGTCATCATCCGGTGCAAGGTCAGCTCGAACGGGCTGGCCGGGTCGGAGAGGAAGTTGGCGACGCCGCGCAGCGTCTTGTCTGCACCCGCGTAGAGCACGTGCAGGATGGCCCCGACCAGCAGCGCGTGCGAGGTCTTCTCCCAATGGTTGCGCTTCTCCAGCGCGCCTTCGGGATCGACCAGAATGTCCGCGATGTTCTGCACGTCGCGCACTTCATGCGCACCGCGCCGCACCTCCAGCAGCGGGTTGTAGGCTGCCGACTTCGCATCGGTTGGGTTGAACAGCAGGCAATGCGAGAAACGTGAGCGCCAGCCTGCGGTGATCTGCCAGTTCTCGCCCTTGATGTCGTGGATGACGGCCGAGGCCGGCCAGGATAGGAGCGTCGGCACCACCAGGCCGACACCTTTACCCGAGCGCGTGGGCGCGAAGGTCAGGACGTGTTCTGGGCCTTCGTGACGGAGGTACTGCCGATCATGCTGGCCCAGGAACACGCCGGCAGGCTGCGTGAGGCCGGCCTGGCGAATGTCCTGCGCGTTCGCCCAGCGCGCAGAGCCGTAGGTCGTGACCAGGCGCGCTTGACGCGAGCGCCATACCGACATGGCAATGGCGACGACCACCGCGACCATGCCGCTGGCGCCGGCAATGGCACCGCCGGTGTCGAAGACCACCGGCGCATAGGCACCGAAGAAGAACCACCACTCAAACAGCTTCCACGGGTGGTAGATCGGCCTGCCAAGAAGATCGAACCAGGGCGAGCCAAGGCGTAGCTGATAGCCAAGGGCGGCTGCTGTCCATTGTGTGGCGCCCCACACGCCGGCGATCACGATGCCGAATACCACGGCAATCTGACCGAACAGCACGTTCGTCCCTTGCATGACCTAGCCTCCGATTTCTCCTGCGCTTTTTCCTCATGGAAAGCGCGGCACAAGGACGTGCCGCAAGCGTCAGAATCGGTGCCGGGTCAGTGCCGGTCAAAGACCGTTTAGAGCAGAAAGGTCGAGGAAAAAGAAAGAATGAGTGCGGTGGCGAGCCAAAGAAAAACGCCGCAAGCGCGGGCGCATTGCGGCGTGTCGAGAAAAAAAAAGTGAAGGCGAATCGGCGAGCGACCAACAGTCAGAACTTTGGCGACTCTTTCGGCGGTGTATAGGGCGTTTCGCCGTCCCCATAGAATCGCTTGCGCGTGGCTTCCGCCACTCGATTGCAGAGCACGTCTCCCACCTTGGGGCGGTCGGTTTTGCACTGCTGGCGCAGTTCTTTAAGCCGTTCGGGATTGGCCGCCAGTTCTTCCACCGTTGCAATATCCGCCTCCGACGTATTGGCCTTCTGAGGCACCTCAGATTGGCCGCAGGCAGTCAAGGCGACACCTAGCAACAGCGGAACGATCTTCTTCATGGCACAGCTTCCTCGGGTGGATTGGGGCGGTGGCCCATTGCGGATCGAGGGGTATCAGGTACTTCGATGGCTTGCACGCGCTCAATAAAGCGAGCCAATACATCTGAGGGTTCGCCTTCGGTGTGAAGCAGGTAGGTCGTCAATGGTGGCACGCGCGAAGCCAGTGGTCGTGCTACGACACCTGGTTCACGGCTCGCAGCAATATGAGTCGCGCCCGTCAGTGCTAACGCAAAGCCAGCCGATACCAGCGCCATCATTAAATTGCCAGTAGCAACCCGTTCAGCAATCAGCGGCTCCATGTCTGCCTGACGTAACACTCTATCAACGTGCTTTGCGTGACCTTCGCAGATCTGCGGATCGCAGAGGACCAACGGATAGCGCAATAGCTCATCCAAAGGTATTCGCTTGTGAGCCAGAAGTGGGTGTCGGGCCGGCACTGCCACCATAAGCGCATCGCTCCACACAGGTATTGCCACAATTCCATCGCCGACTTCATCGGACTGCGCGAAGCCGACGTCATACAAATCATTTTGAAGGCCTTTTATCTGTTGCGAAAGCGTCACCTCAAAAAACCGGAGTTCAATTTCCGGCTCTTCTTGCCGACAGAGCGCAAGCAATATCGGTAGACGCGACGGTGTGATGCCATCCGATAACGCAATGCGCAGTTGTCCCTGGAAGCCGTTGGCGACAGCCTTGACACTGTCCTGGGCTTGTTGAAAGGCAGCCATCACCCTGTATGCGCTCTCCAAAAAAAGTTGACCCACGCGAGTCAATCTAGTGCTGCGCGTGGTACGTGAGAAGAGTGTCACCCCCAACTCTTCTTCTAGTTCTTTTATGGCTCGCGATAGCGGCGATTGCTCGATATGCAGTTTTTCCGCGGCACGGGCAAAATGCAGCTCTTCGGCTACGGCAATAAAGTACCTAAAATGCCTAAGATCCATACAAGCCCGCCGTAGGGAATCGCGCCCTGAGGTCATTCGTATCAGTCAAGCCTTGCAACCTGCTCTTCTATTTGCCGCTCAAGGCTTCACGTCACACGGGCTTGATCGTCATAAGGGCAGCTACTGCCAAGAAGAGCGCCGGCTTTACGCTGGATATCAAAATCCCGCCCAGCCGCCCTGGTACGTGTCGGCGCATTTGGCTTTCCAGCCACTCACTTCTTCTTGATTTGCCGGCTACCAATCCAAGCGCAATGAGAGTTAATGACGCAATTAACCAAGGTGACGCCATTATTTCCCAGCCAATCACGCTCACCAGCGCAAAGCCAGATAGGGTCAGCGCGATTCCGCTGATGGATATCATTCGACTAATTAGAGTCGTTGCCCTTTGCCAATCTGCCGAGGCCATTTTTGGTCGCGTATATGCCAGCACCGGAAGCGCCATCATGCTCCCGACAGAAACTATCGCCATCAAGACGTGAATGGTTCTAATTGATAAGTACACAAAACTACTCCTTGGCTACATCCCAATAATCTCCGCCCTGACCGACGCGAGCTATTTCATCAAATGCAGCCGCCTCGCCGGGAAGAGTGTGTGATTTGAATTTATTTGTATCCGGATACTCCACAATGTCGATTGTTGGGTTAGTGCCTATGGCTATGTAACGCAATTCTTCGGTGCCGTCGTTGCGAATTTGATGCGCTGTTTCTGGGCCGCCGGCATGACATGAAATGAAATCGCCCTCGCGAATTTGATATGCCTTTTCCCCGTAGCGGAGCACTCCGCTACCAGAAATAATGAAGAAAAGCTCGTCGCTTCCTCTATGCGAATGAAAGGGAAAAGCGCATTTCCCGGGCGCAAGAACGAGCAAGTTGGCACCGAGTCTGCTGCTACCAGGCGTGCCGGCTAAGCGGGCCAACCGTGGCTCATAGCAAACGGCGCCTGCGCCCGTAGGTGCGTAGGGCGCCGGAAGAGGTTCGGGCTCAAGATTGAAGACATTGACAATTACAGACATGGCACGTTTGCTCACGAAAATAGTTATGTTGCCGGGTAAACCAGAAGATTGATACTGTTAAGATTGAACCTCTTACTAGACAGTTTTGTTCACCATGCCTGTACCCTACTGGGACGACCAGCGCATCTTGCTTGCGGTGCTAAGAGCGGGCAGCCTTCTGGGCGCTGCTCGCGTTCTTGGCGTAAGCCAGCCGACCATTCGAAGGCGCATTGAAGCCCTAGAAATCGCCTTGGGGGTAGCGCTTTTTACTCGCTGCGCTGCCGCGGTTGTACCCACACAGACAGCACTCGACCTTGTTCCCCATTTAGAGGCTATGGAACGAGCGTCTTCCGCTTTTCAACGTGGGGTCAGTGCAGACGCCAATGCACTTGCAGGCACTGTTCGCCTTGCAGCCAGCGAACTGTTGGGTGTCGAACTTCTTCCCACTATGCTGGAGTCATTGCGGACAGATCACCCTATGCTGTCGATCGAGTTGGCACTTTCTGATCGAGTCGAGGATTTGATCGAGCACGAGGCTGATATAGCCATTAGAACCGTAAAGCCGACTCATGATTCTTTGATTGCTCGACGTCTTGGAGTTTCCAAAGTCGGCCTCTATGCTAAGCCTGAATTTCTTGAGGCAAACGGAGAGCCAAGGAGCCTTGAGCAGCTCCGGGAGTGCCCATTGATTACGCCAGATAGAGCATCAGACGACTGGGCAACTCTTTTGCAGCTCGGATATCCATCTCATAGTGCGAAAGTAGTCCTCAGGGCTGACAATCATTTAGCACAGTTGGCAGCGGTTCGATCAGGTCTTGGCATAGGGCCGTGCCATAGCATGCTTGCCAAGCGTTATCAGCTCACCCGTGTGCTTGAGCAGGATTTCAACCTGGATGTAGATGTGTGGATTGCAATGCCTGAAAGCTCGCGAAATATAGCGCGAGTAACAGCGGTATTCAGATGTCTAGCTAACGCAATGAGTGACCTTCTTGCGGAGAGCTAACATAGAATTGCGAAAACCAATTCCACAGCGGATGAAAATACCCTAATCAACTCTAACCTCAAACCCAAGAGCTTGAGCAACAATTATTGTTTGGTCGATCGTAATAATTGCGCCTTTAAGCTGAACGTTTTCCGGCTCCAAAGAACTCAGATCACTTCCTCTAAGGTCACATTCGGAAAAATCCGCACTATGCAGCCAAGCACCCGATAAGTCTGTGTCGCGAATTGTTCCACCTTGGCATCTTGCCCCTGTGAGGTCGGCCTCCCTCAACCTGATACCCAAGAGCGATGCTCGGCTCAAATCGGCACCGGGTAATCCCACAAAGCCCCAATCGCCTCCGATGACTTGCATGTGGTGAAATTGGCAGTCATCAAACATGCTGCCCAAGAGTTTACATTCCAAGAACTTGCTGTCGAAGAAATTGCACGACACAAACGTGCAATTTACAAAAGCGCTGTCTTTGTGGATCGATGCGTTAAAGCGTGCTCGCCGGAAGGTACATTCATTAAAGACGCAGCCACTGGACTGCACTTCAGTTAAGTCAATGTCGACAAAAAGCGTATTGCTATATTCTTTTCTTAGCAACTCTTGCCCATACCAATCTGCGCCCGAAATCCTTTCGCTAGTTGGGGGCGCAGGCTCTCCATATTTTCTATCCGCCATTATCGGGTTCCGTTTCTTTTTCTAGCAAATGTGCAATTTGTGTGGATAGGTTCTGCCCTGACGCGACAATTGATTTATCCCCAATCGTGAAATTTCCTGATTCTGCATTAGTGACCAATGCGCCGGCCTCTTCAGCCAAAAGCGCACCTGCCAGCCAGTCCTCTACGTCACCATCCATAGACCAGTAGGCGTCGAGTCTTCCCGCCGCAACATATGCAAGCTGAAGTGATGACGACGCCATAATCCGTAAGGAAAACACAGCCGGGACGACCTTCTGTATAGACGCAATGGTCGCGTCGGTTGCATCCCTTCCGTCGAATTTAAAAGATGGCATCGTCGTAGCGACAACTGCGGCTTCAAGCAGCTTTCGATCTGACGATCTAATTTCTCTTCCATTCAGTGACGCCTGTTCGCCTTTGACCGCTGTGAACATTTCGTCCAGGACAGGATCGTAGACAAAAGCAGCCCTGGTTTCTCCATTCACTACCAGCGCGAGAGACGACGACCACAACGGGAGACCCATAAGATAATGGTATGCGCCGTCAATTGGATCATAGATCCAGGACGCCCCGGAACCCGAGCCGTTGCTGAACGACGCACCTGTGCGCTCAGAATACCCCCAAGAAATATCCGGGTATGCCTCTGCCAGTGCGGTCTTGAGTAAAGAGCACGCCCGAGAGTTGGCTTCTTTGACGTAGGAAATCATTCCCCCTGCATCTCGAAGGTTTCTTTCTGCTGGATTTTCTCTTAGTAGTTGAGTAACCGTTTTTAGGTGCTGGCTGCACAAATCCATATCCAGTTGCATAGCATTTTCCAACTATTCGCAGGACGTCCATGATCGCTCCGAACGATGTTGCCTGATACACTCACTGGGTCAATAAGTATGCGTATCGGGCCAAAAGATGCTATCCACTGGTGGTTCACGCGTCGGCGAGGACGTCTTGTTTTCCCTAAGCCATCAAACACAGGTCTCCGATGTAGAGATGCCCCCGCACACTCACCGCGAAGGTCAACTCTACGTGGTGGCAGAAGGCTCAATGATTGTCGCAACAGCCCATGAAACGTGGCTAGTAGCGCCTGGGCAAATTGGGTGGATACCACCCGAGGTGACACACAGCGCACGTGTTCACGGGACAATGTCAGGCTGGGTGGGCCATCTTGCCCCTGAGCTATCTTTGGACCTCCCTGGCCGGCCGACGGCCTTCAGGCAAAGTGCCTTATCAGCCGCAATCCTTGAAAGATTGCCTGGGAGCGGAGTGTCCTCCGCGAGCGACAAACGTGAGCTTCGTCTGCTAGAGGCCCTCGTCGATGAGTTGGGTTTGCTCCCGCCCCAGCCTATGTGCTTGCCGTACCCTAAGACTTCTAGGCTCGCGGATATCGCAAGAAAAATTATTGATGACTTGGCAGTAGCAAATTCTCTTGACGACATGGCCGCGCTAGCATTCATGTCCAGGCGAAGTCTCACGCGCCAGTTTCGGGCGGAGACTGGGATGTCAATCGTGGAGTGGCGTGATGCCGCTCGCATGCAGCGGGCTGTGCAATTGTTGGCAGCGGGGCATAGCGTGACCAGCATCGCGTATACGCTCGGATACGATGGAGCAAGCAGATTCATAGATAAATTCAGTGCAACTTTCGGCGTCACACCGAAGCAGTTCTCCCTTAGATCCATCAGAAATCCGCTGCGCGAAGATGCTGATTGATGCTTACGTCACGCTAAACCACGCTCCCGGCCAAATCCCCAAGACACTCCACCGTTGCGCACGGTGGCGGTGAGTTGCTGTCCCAGCCTTTGTTCGATTATTGGTTTCCACGGCACCAGACTGAACCCCATGCCGTCATCGAGCATGGCGTAGCGTCCGCTGGCGAGCATGACGGAGCCCCGGTAGATGCCAGCCACGCGCTGGCCGTCGGACACGGGCCGATGCTCCAGGCCGGTGTCGGCGGCAATGTCCTTCGCTGCCTGCGCCAGCTCCCGGTTGCGCAGCGTGCCCAGCAGGTTGCGCGCCAGGATCACGCGCTGCCCGCGCCGCTCGGCCAGCCCCTGTTCGGCCAGGAAGTCGGCGCGCTGCTGCATCGCCTGCTTGGCCTCACCACCAAAGCCCAGGTCGCCCAAGCCCGAGCCGCCGCCGATCAACTGCTGGTCGAGCCAGGTGGCGCCGATCACGCGGGCCTGCCGCTCGATGGGCAGGTGCGATTTCAGTTCTACCGCCACGCCGCCCAGGCGCTGCGCGTCATAGCGGCGGCCCTGTTCGGCCAGGTCGTCCGGCACCTTCCATAGCCCTTCGGCCACGCGCTCGACGATGCCCGCCCGGCGCAGGGCTTCCAGCCGGCGGACGTGGGCTGCGACGACTTCCTGCGGGTCGCGGCCCGGTGCGGCCTGCCCCTGCGCGATGGCGAGGTGATGGTCGGTGCGGTACAGGCCATCGCTTGCCAGTGCGGTGATGTTCTTGTCGGCCGCGCGCACGTCAGCCGATCCCTTCACCTCCACCACGGCACCGGTTGGATAGTTCGCCAGCTCGTCGCGGGCGTTGAGTGCAACGTAATGGGCCTTGCCGTCCACGCCGTCGATGACCAGATAGCCCCGGTCGCGCAGCTCGTCGGCCAGCCCCTTCGCGACCACGCGACCGAGAATGGTTCGGCCATCGTCTCCCGGCTCGAACACCGCCAGCTCGCGCGGCTCGCCGCGCATGGCCCGCTGCATGGTGCGGATGATGTCGCCACGCTCGCCCAGGGCGCGCAGCGTCTTTTCGGCATCGGAATGGACAGCCCAGGTGCCGGGCTGCATCTCGTCGGCCAGACCCAGGCGCTGCAAGCGTTGCAGCCGGCCGATCAGCAGCAGGCGCTGGCGTTGCAGCCGCGGTTCGTTGAACCGTTCGATCTGCACTCGGACATCCTCGCCGGCTTCGCGTTGCAGCGTGCGATCCAGGCTTGTCCATCGCTCCTGCTCTACCTCGCGCTGCAAGGTCTGCTGGATCTCCAGCTCGGTGCGTGGCCCCAGCCATTCGGTCGCCAGTTCAGCGGCGCGATGGCGGAAGCCATCGGCGATATAGTCGCCAGCGATGATGAGGTCTTTGCCGGTGTCGTCGCGCCCGCGCACGACGATGTGCGTGTGCGGGTTGTCGGTGTTCCAGTGGTTGACGGCCACCCAATCAAGGCCGGTGCCCAGGTCGGCTTCCATGCGGCCCATCAGGTGCCGCGTGTAGGTGCGCAGGTCTTCCAGCTCGGCGCCGTCCTCGGGCGAGAGGATGAAGCGGAAATGGTGCCGGTCATCGGCGCAGCGTTCCTTGAAGGCGTCGAGGTCGGCGGCATCGGTCTGCGGCCCGTAGGCTTGGCCCGGCTCGCCATCGCGGCCCACGCCATCGCGCTCGATGTAGCGCAGGTGCTTGGCGAGCGACTGCGGGCTGACCTGGCGCTGGTTGACCAGCAGGGTCTTGATGGTCACGCGCCGCGACATGGGCGTCAGCTTCGCCCCGGCGAAGCGCGCCGCCGTGTGGCCGCGCCCCAGGCGCGAGCCGGGCCGCTGGCCAGTGCCCCTCCCGGTGCCCCCAGCCGTCCCAGGACGGCGCACCGAGGACTTGCCGCTGCTGGCCTTGCCTGCCTGCTGGAGCACCTTGGAAACGAAGCCCTGGCCTCGGTTCTTCGGGGCATTGGGGCGGATGCGGAAATCGTCGTCGCGGCGGTCGGTCATGGCTGCGCTCCCTGCAAGCTCTGGCGCGCCCGGTCGTGCGAAGCACGCGGATATGCCTGCATTGGCGCGGGCCTCGCGCCCCACACGGCACGGTGGCGAAGCCGCTCCGTGCCGCGCCACCCCCATGTGCAGACAGGCTTTCGACGCGGCCCGGTGCCGCGTCCTTTTGTCTTGCCTTCCGCTTTTGCCCTTCGCCGGCGCTCCGGGCAGCGGCGGCCCGGCGGCGCTGCGCGAGCAGCCAGCGCGCCGGCGAACGCGCGAACAAGCGCGATGAGGGCCGCAGGCCGGGCGCGTTCGAGGCAAGACGCCTGCACATGGGACGGCTGCGCCGGAGGCAGCGTGAAGTGCGGTAAGAATGCACCCGCACTGCACGCGCGACGACACGCCGACGAACAGCAGAACGTCACGCCCGATGGCACGACAAGATGCACGGCAACGTGCAGCGAGTCGGCGGCCATCATGGGCGTGACTCCAGCCAGACCGGATGCGCCACGCCGATCACGGCGGATGCGCTGACCGGCCCGAAATACCGGCTGTCGAACGACGCCGGGTTGGTCACACTCAAGAGGAACAGTTCGCCGGGTTCAAGGCGGCGGCATTGCTGCCAGGATGGCAGCGGCCGGCGCCAGCGGTCAGCGGGCAGCACGGCGGCCGAAGGCACGCTGTCGATGCGGACAACGCGGCCAGTAATGCACACCTCCTGCGGCGCGACGGCGCCCACACGCTTGAGCAGCGGCACGCGCGCCGGCAGGTAGCCGCGCTGCGCAGCCAGCGCGGCGGCATCTGGCGGCAGCGTGGTCAGGACGATGCTGCCTACGGACAAAGGACGTGGCAGCGAGCCGGTGCCGTGCTCCTGTGGATCGACGCGATACCAGCCTACCGCCACGCTGTCGGACGGGTTGTAGATCAGACGCGGCATCGGATGCACGAAGGACGCCCAGGCCAGCGCCGCGAGGCCACAGGCGGACAGACCCGCCAGTACGAGGCGGGCGCGCAGGCGCGAGCGAGGACGCGGCGCGGTGCCGGCAGTCGAAAAAGCGGTCATGGCATCGCCCTCCCGGTCAGCCAGGCGGCGTGCCGTTCGGCCGTGTATTCGGGCAGAGACAAGCGCGCAGCGAGCCGGTTGGCGAGCGTGCGCCAGTACGCGGGCGAGACAGCGGCGGGTGCGATGCCCAGCACCTCGATGGCGTCGATGCGCTCCAGCACGGCGCGCACCTGGTTCTCGCCCTCGGCGTGCAGCAGCAGGCGCGCGCCCGGCTGGACGCCGGGGATGCGCTGCGCCGCGTCCAGCGGCGTGCATGCCTGCATCACCATGAGCTGCCAGCGCACGGTGCCGTAGTCGTTGGCCTGCCAGCGGATGCGGCAGAACATGGCGCCCGGCAGGAACACGGCGCAGCGCCGCCAGCGGTCGAGCTGGTGCGTGCGCGCAGGTTCGCCGAAGCGCAAGTAGAGCTTGAAGCGTGGTTCGATGTAGGCCAGCGCCACGCGCGTCAGCGGCGCGCTGGCCGGCCGGCCGGAAGGTACTGCGAGCGCAGCCGTGGCCGCGCCAGCGGCAGGCGAAGCGGATGCGGTCATGGAGTGTTCTCCCTGCGGTGTTCTGGAAACTCGCGCTCCAGCAGGCTGCGCAGCAGGTCTGCCACGGTCACGCCCTGCGTGAAGGCCGATACCTTGATGCGCGCCCGCATCGCGGGCGTGATGTCGAGGGTCAGGCGAGCCGTGTAGAGGTCGCCCTTGCCTAGCGCATCGGCGTCGCCCTGGCGAATCCACGCCTCGGCGTGCGGATTCGCGGGCGGACGCGCGCCGATGCCGACGCGCTTAGCCGAGCGTTTGCTGTTCGGTGGCGGCTTCGCTGTCATGTCGGCCACCGCAACAGTTCGTCCACCAGCGCGGTGATTTCGCGGGCGGCGGCGCTGTCCGGCGTCGTCTCGCGTGCAAGCCGGCCAGCGGCCACGCTGTCGGCGAACACGATGCGCTGATGCACTTCCGAGCGCAGCGCAGGAAGCGGTTGATCGGCCAGCGCCTGGCGCGCTTCGCGCCCGATCACGGTGGTACTGACGCGCCGATTGATGACGAAGGCCGCGCGCAGCGCAGGCCGGAACACCTGTGCCTCGCGGATCAGCGCCACCATCTCGGCGCTGGCCCACAGGTCGTAGGGGCTGGGCTGCACGGGGATCAGCACGCGCTCGGCCGCCAGCAGCGCGGAGCGCGCCAGCGCCGCGATCCTGGGCGGGCCGTCGATGACGACGTGATCGGCGCGGCGGGCCAGCTCCGGCGCTTCCTGATGCAGCGTTTCGCGTGCCAGGCCCACGGCGCTGAATAGCCGTGGCAAGCCTTGCTGGCTTCTGCGCTGCGTCCAGTCCAGCGATGAACCCTGCGGGTCGGCGTCGAGCAGCACGACGTGCTGCCCGCGCATCGCCAGTTCGCCGGCGATGTGCGTGGCGAGCGTGGTCTTGCCCACGCCACCTTTCTGGTTGAGCAGAGCGACGATCATGGCGCGGCCCTCCGTGTTGGAAAGCCGTGCTGTTGCTGCCGCGCTTCGTGCCGCGTGGTAGTTATCCACCGTGGCGCGGCGCTTCTACTAAAAGTTAGAGAATTTAAGTTAGGGAAGTTAGAGGACGCGCAAACCCAATGCTGGCGCGGGTTTGCGGACGATCGGCACGCCTGATAGCACGATAGTCCCACGCCTGATAGCACGACACCCCGCACGCCTGATAGCACGACACCATTCACAGGCTGTCCCGGAGTTATCCCCGTGCCGTCTGCGGCACGGGCCGGAAGGTCAGCAGTTCCATGCCGTTGTCCGGCATCCGCTCGATGCCCAGGACGTAGCCGGGCAGCGACTGCCGCGCGACCAGCGCGCGCAGGTCGCAGGCGAAGTCGTAGGGCTTGGCGGTGCTGCCGGATTTCTGGTGCAGGTAGCGAAAGTCGAACTGCCAGCCGTATGCCTGCTTGCCGCCGTGCTTGCGCACCAGGCGGTACAGCCACCGCTCGATGCCGCCGGTCAGCCGGAAATACGCCGGGTCGATGGTCAGCACCAGGGCGGCGTCGAGCACGCCGGCAAAGAACCAGTCCGGCAGGATCAGCTCGATGCCCAGCGGCGTGCCGCTGGCATCGGCCAGTTCCTTCCATTCGTTGATCCACGAGAAGCGGTGCAGGCGCCGCCCGGTCGTCTCGCGGATGGACGTGGCCACCGTGGTCGATTGCAGCCGATCGAGCGCGGCCTTGAGGCGCTGGTAGTCGCGCAGCGACTTGCCGCGCCCGATGAAGCGCAGGATCTCGTAGGGCGTCGCGCGCATCAGCCGCGACGGGCGCAAGCCCGCGTCCTTCGCCTCCACGATCTGCGAGGCCGCCCATATCAGCACGTCCGCGTCCCAAATCGTAGCGATGCCGTGCTCCTGCGTGCCTTCCACGCGGATCGTCACGTTGCCCGCTCGGAAGTCGATGGGCTTGATCCGCTTCGACTTGGCGAGCGAGAAGAACGGATAGGCCATCAGGTCCTGGCTGTCGCGCGGTGCCATGTCGCCGGGCAAGGCGCGGAACAGGTCGAGCTGTTCGCGCTCCTGCATCGGCCGCTGCCCGGACGGCAGCGCGGAACTGGACATGGCGATGGCCTGGCGCGCGCCGCCGATCAGCGCGCACGACTGTCGGCCGAGTGGTGCTCGGCGTATTCGGGATCGGAAGTCGTCTCGAAGCTGCGGTCGGCGGCCCACGCATCGAGGTCAGCCACGGCGTACATGACGCGACGGCCGAACTTGCGAAAGCGCGGGCCGCCGCCGATCACGCGCTGCTTTTCCAGCGTGCGCGGCGACAGCCGCAGGTACTCGGCGGCTTCATCGTTGGTGAGGTAGCGTTGGGGCTGCGCGGCAGCGGTCGAGACAGCGGCGGCAGGCCGCAAGGGAGCGGGACGCATGGTGTGAACCTCCATCGGTTGAAAGCGCCCGGCCACACAGCGCGACCGGATGGAGGCAGTCTCAGAAAACCAAGCTGTCCTGCTCAGGGCCGTTTTGCGTCGTCCTCAAAACGGCCCTTCTCAAGCGGCGGAAGCTGTGCTAGGCGGCGATAGCCGCCGCGCATCAGCGCATCGCCGCGCCGTACCAGGCGGCGCACCTTCGAGCGCAGGCCACCGTCGCTGTACCAGTCGGCCACGGCGTCGGCACCGAACAGTCCTTCGCCCACATCGCGCAAGGACGCGCCCGCCAGAGTCGCGTCGAGCGCCTGCAAGGTGTGCAGCTCCAACAGCGCGGAGGGTGTTGGCCTGGGCGTGGTGGCAGCGAAGGCCGTGCCGGACGCATGACCGCGCACAGCCGCGGCAGTGCCGCCCCGCCGGGCATAGGCCACGGCCATGCCGTCTTCCAGACCGGGCGCCAGGGCAAAGCGCAGGCAATGGCCTGGGCTGCGTGCGATCAGCGCCAGCTTCTTGCCGTCGTGGAATAGCTGTTTGTGGCCTGGGATGTGCCAGAACGCGAAGGCGGTGGCATCCTGCGGCGGATCAGTATCGGGGTAGAGCTGCACCACGGCGGCATGGCCGGGCAGCCAGGCCGGATGCGCGTCGCGCGCATCCAGGGCGGGGTCTTCCAGCAGGCGCAAACCCCAGCGATGCGCTTCAGGTCGGCGGTGACGGCGCAGCCAGTCGAGCCGGTAGTCGGGATGCCTGCGCAGGTATTCCCAGGCCAGTGCGAGCGCATCCAGCCACAAGACGTAGAGGTATGCCGCAGTTGGATACCAATGCGTGACGTGATGGGGATCGACCATGACGCAACCTCCCGCGAACAGGACTCGCCGCCACGGCAGGGCTACGCGCTACATCGCCATCGTCAGAACGTCATGGGTCAAAAAGTGGATGGGGGCTGTCAAGACCGATTGGCTCCGATGCGTTGCGGTATTCGTCTCAATGCTGCGGCGGCAGCGCCCCAATGTGGGGTGCCATACAAGCCAGCCTGCCGCAGCCCGCGCCGGGCATCATCTCTATTTGGATCAGATTGGTGCGGCTACGCCGCAAGAATCTCGATTGAGACCTATCCGGTATGACATCAGACTGAAAAAGTCACAGTAGGCCGTATTCAGTCCGGGATCGCTCCGTCACGCTCGGCCAGCCGGGTGTATTCCGACAGCGTGCGCGTGGGGCGGAAATAGAGGTCGCGCATCACGGGCTGCTGGCGCGGCCCGACGATGCCGGCCAGCTCGGACAGCTTGACGGTTCCCGGCGTCGGCATCCCGATTCCCAGGTCGATGAGTCCCCAGGCGGTGTCGCCATCGGCGGGATCGAGTGCGGCCAACAGCCAGGTCACATGCGCGTCCGGCGTGAACAGCCGCACCACGGGCACCGGGTCGATGACCCGGCCAGCGGCACGGGCCTCGCCGTTGGCGAGCAGTTGCTCGCGCTCGCCCTCGGTGGTGAGTGCGTTCATGGCCGCAATCCCGTCGTCGCTGTCCAATGCCGCCGAACCGCATCCTCGCTTCTGCGTATAGACGTGAAAGCGCAAGCCCACGAACCCGCAGAAGCGTAAAAGCCCGGAAGCGCAATGGGGGAAGTCAGGAAAGGCACGAAGGCGATTCTCCGGGTCTGACGGAATCCGAGAAAGCGGATTTCCGTAAAAGAACAAACAAGGGTCGGAGGCGATATTGAGTTAAAGATAACGTGGTTTTGATTGTGTTGCGACTTGACGCTTCTGTCTATGCAGAAGCGATCCATCCAGCGCGGCCGACCAGCGGGCGCCACCACCTTCGACGCCGAGCTGGCGCAAGCCTTCGGCGCAGCGGTGCGCGCGTTGCGGACGGAGCGCGGGATCGCACAGGAATCACTGGCGAACCTCGCCGGCATCGAGCGTTCACACATGGGCAAGATCGAGCGCGGCGAGCACATGCCCACGCTGGCGATCATTTTCAAGATCGCAAGCGCGCTCGATTGCAGTACGGCAGTGCTGATGACCGCGACGGAAGGCCAACTCGCGGTCGCCGAGAAGTAGGCCGGAAAGGGAGCGCCCCGCCGCAATAGGCGGAGCGCTGCGGCGGTCACGCCGCCTGGGGCTTGCTGCGCGACCAGATCAGGTCGTGCGTGCCGTCCTCACCTTCGATCAGGCGGGCATAGACCGGAGCCGGGAACGAAGGATCGTCGAGGGTCACGGACAGGTAATCGCGCCCGGCCTCGCTTGTCTTCTTCCAAGCCGCGCCGATGTCGTGGCCGGCGGCCTGGAGGCGGAAGTCGGGGGCGTTCTCGCTGCTGCCCTTGTCGTTGGGAACCAGCTTGACCTTGACGTTGAGTGTCAGGGTGCGAAGCGTGCCGGTGAAGCCGTCTTTGTCTGCGGTGAAGGTGCCGATGTTGGCCATGATGTTTTCTCCTTTCGGTTGAACAAGGTTCGCGCCCATCGCGTCCTTGTTGTGATCCGGCCGGCGGGGGACGGGCTGGCTGCACCGCTTGCGGTCGAAACGCAGTGGAGAGCCGGGAGGCGAAAAGAATTTGCTGCGCGAGGAAGCCGTGCAGCGGCGGGGAAATTGTTTTCGCCGGACGGTTGCAGCCATGAAGCCCGAGGCGCAGCCGTGCCACCGCCAGGATTCACAACGAGACAAGGACGCCTTGGGCCGAACCGCTCCGAAAGGAGATGGGGCCGGCTCGGCATCCCCGCTCGAAGGCTTCTCCGGCTCGCCCACTGACGCGGGCCAGGTCAACCACCCGACGACAGGCCAGAACGCCCCTGCCGCACCTTGCGGCGCCGGTCTTGAGGCGTGACGTGGAAGCTTCATGGCGATGCCGGGTGGGTTGTCCGTGAACCGTCCTTCGTGACGTGACGGGCAGGAACCACCAGCGTTGAGGACGGCAGGTATCTGCACAACCTGCCGCAGCAAGCGCCAGCGTGTTCGCCAGCGCCCCGTCCCCGATGGCGGTGGACAGGCACGACTGACCCGCTGGAGTCGTGCACCACCTTGGTGTAAAGTGGTGCATCATCTGATCCGACAGTGTTTAGGCCATGCCCGCACCAAAAGATATTGCTACCTCAAAGCCCAAGCGTGATTCGGCTCCGAGGGCGTCCGTGACCTTTCCTCCCGAGCTATACGAAATGCTCGAAGCCATCGCCCGGAGCAAGAAAGTCTCTGTCGCTTGGGTCGTACGCGATGCTACGGAACGGTATGTCGCGGAACAGTGGCCGCTGCTGGGGAAGCCACAATGAGCTCCGTGCTAGTTGCCCAGCAGAGTGCCAGGGGACTTGCCGCCCGGCAGTCGGCCTTGCCGGGACTTTGCCCGGTCGCGCAGGCTGTCGAAGTACTTGCAACCGACGCAGGCATCGAAGCGCGCGGTGCCGTATTTACACGCCGCGAAATCGTCGAGTTCCTCCTCGATCTCTGCGGGTATAAGGCCGACCGTCCGCTGCACAAACTCAAGCTCCTTGAACCGTCGTTTGGCGGCGGGGACTTCCTGCTGCCGGCTATCAAGCGGCTTCTGGCAGCGTGGAACACCTCGGATGATCCGCGCATATCGGTGAAGGCTCTGGCAGGCGCTATTCGTGCGGTCGAGCTTCATCGAGAGACCTTCACGCAAACGCGCGGCCAGGTCATCGACTTGCTGTCCCGAAGCGGCTTTACGGCTTCGCAATCCATCGCGCTGGCTGATGCGTGGCTGGTCAATGACGATTTCCTGCTGGCTGATCTTCCCGAACCCTTCGATGTCGTGATCGGCAACCCCCCTTATGTGCGGCAGGAACGGGTTCCCGATGTCCTGCTGACAGAATACCGCTCGCGCTACACAACGATCTACGACCGGGCCGATCTCTACATCCCGTTTATCGAACGGTCGCTGCGATCGCTGACGAATGGCGGCGTTCTCGGATTTATCTGTGCGGACCGCTGGATGAAGAACCGCTATGGCGGGCCGCTTAGGAACCTCGTTTCCGAGCAGTTCCATCTGAAAGTCTACGTCGATATGGTCGATACGCCGGCCTTTCATTCGGAGGTGATCGCCTATCCGGCCATCACCGTCATTGCGCGTGAGCGCGGCAGAAGTACGCGGATCGCCCATCGTCCGCCCGTGGAGGCCAAGGCGTTACACGCGCTTGCGTTGGATCTGACTTCATCGCACCTCCCTGAAAAGGGCAGTGCCGTGCAGTTGATTGACGGTGTGGCGAGCGGCGCGGAGCCGTGGATTCTCGATTCATCCGATCAAATGGCCATCATCCGGCGTCTTGAGGCAGCCTTTCCTCTTCTCGAGGATACGGGCTGCAAAGTCGGAATCGGCGTCGCGACCGGAGCGGATAAAGCCTTCATCGGGCCGATGGACGAACTCACTGTCGAAGAGGACCGCAAGCTGCCGCTCGCGATGACGAAGGACATTGCGGACGGCACCGTGAAGTGGCGCGGCCTGGGCGTCGTCAACCCGTTCGCCGACGACGGCAAGCTTGTCGATCTCGCGCGCTATCCGCTGCTCAAACGCTATCTGGAGTCACGGAAGGAACAGATCGCCGGGCGGCATTGCGCGCAAAAAGTGCCTGCCAACTGGTATCGCACCATCGACCGGATCACACCGTCCATTTCCGAAACGCCGAAGCTCCTGATCCCCGACATCAAGGGGCAGGCCCACATCGTTTATGAGGAGGGCAAGCTCTACCCTCATCACAATCTCTACTACATCACGGCGAGCCAGTGGGACTTGAAGGCGTTGCAAGCCGTCCTCCTTTCGTCCGTGACCCGGCTGTTTATCGCGACCTACTCAACCAAGATGCACGGCGGCTTCCTGCGCTTTCAAGCACAGTATCTACGCCGTCTGCGTCTGCCGCGCTGGAGCGATGTGCCGCAGGCCCTCAAGACCGCGCTTATCAACGCAGCCGACGCGCGCGACCTCGCGGCCTGCAATGCCGCAACATTTCAACTGTACGGATTGAGCCACCAGGAAAAGGCGGCGCTCGACGGGAACGGGGACTAAGGTATGGCGCTTGATCTAGCGGACTATGAAACGAAAGCACGGGATGCTGTTATGGCGTTCTGGGGAAATCGAGAGAAGGCGCGGCAGAAGCAAGTCGAAGCTGGGGTCGTCGATCAGGGCGAGCGTGCCAGTGTCACCGGTGGCAAGAACATGGATGGATTCGTCGCGCTGATAAAAGACATCGTGCGCGCCAACGGCCTTGCTCATGCACAACTCCATATGGAACGTCGCGTCCTCACACTGCCGGGATATTTCCGGCCGACAAAGCTCTGGGACTTACTCGTCATAAATCAAGGCCGTCTCATCGCGGCCTTCGAGTTCAAGAGTCAGGTCGGACCGTCCTTCGGCAACAACTTCAACAATCGCACTGAAGAAGCCATCGGTACAGCGCATGATCTGTGGACGGCTTTCCGCGAAGGCGCGTTCGGCGAACAGACCAAGCCCTTTATCGGCTGGCTGATGCTGCTGGAGGATTGCCCGAAATCTGCCACGCCGGTTCGGGACATGTCGCCGCACTTCCCGGTCTTCCCGGATTTCAGGGATGCGTCCTACGCTCAGCGCTACAACGTCCTTTGCCGAAAGCTGATGCAGGAGCAGCTTTACACAGTGGCGTGCATCCTGACATCACCGCGCACCGCCGCTACGACAGGCGACTATGCGGAGCTTTCCGAAATGACGGGGCTGCGCACCTTCGTAACGGAGTTCGCTGGGCACGTCGCAGCCGAAGCGTCGCGGACCTAAGAGGGATGCACCTTGCCTATCGTCCTAAACGCTTTCCCTCTCAAAACTCCCGAACTGGAGCTTGAAGCCCGCCAAGTCCCTTATGACAAGGAGACGCTGGACGGCTTTCGCGCGACGCACGGATCGACCCACTCGTTCCGCCGGCAGGGCGACAATATCCTGATCTTCTCTGGAGACGGCACCTTCCCCGTGTCCGGCACCCAGCAGGCTATCGCGCTCAAGGACAATTTCGGCATCTTCTTTTCGCTGGTGAAGGACGGTCTAACGCGGCACTTTGCGGGTCTGGGCCGCAATCCCTCCGGCTTCAACCCTATCGAACTGGTGAGCGCCAGGCCGGAAGACAATCTTCTGGTTCCGATTCTGGGCGATGCTTACCCCTTCAAGGTCTGCGCTAAATACGCCATCGACACGCGCACCGTTCTGGGCCAGCCGTGCCTTGTCATTGATTGCACAACGCGCAGGGTGGTCAAGGAGAATGGCCTGTTCTTCCTCAATGCCGGGTTCGATCTCACGGGCCGTTACGTGGTCACGCAGCAGGAGGACGGATACAGGAAGCTCTTGGGCTCGGTGAACGCCCGCAAGGGCGAAACGCTCTTCATCACGCGGCCTGACGGCGAGGTCGTTCAGGCCGAGGCGAAAGACGTTTATCTGGAGGCCAGCCGCGAGAACTTCGATGCCTACATCCTGCATACGCACGACACGAAGAAAGACGCCATCGTCGAGGGTATCCGGCAATCCGTCTCCATCTTTAATGGCGGTGAGAACAAGAAAGCGCGCATCGACACGCTCAAGAAGTACATCCAGTCGAAGAGCATTACTCTGATCGACGGAACTCGCATCGAGATCGAAGATTCGCCCAACATTCAGAAGGATTGCGGGCAGATGCAGAAGCCGGTGTTCGTCTTCAACGACAACGGCGAAGCGGATTGGGCCGAAAAGGGCCTGACCCAGAGCGGCCCCTATACGAAGCGAACCTTCGATAGAAACGATCCCTCGATCTGTGTGATCTGCGCTCAGCATGACAAGGGTCGCGTCGAGCAGTTCGTCCGCAAGCTTCTCAAAGGCATCTCGAACAGCAAGTATTTCAGCAACGGCCTTGAAGGCAAGTTCACACTCGGAACGAGCCGCGTCGAAGTGTTCGCGACGGCGACCGACAGCGTGGAGGCGTATAAGAACGCCATCGAAACCGCGGTCCGGAAGAAAGCGGATGACGGCGGGCGGTGGGACTTGGCGCTCGTTCAAGTCCGGCAGTCCTTCAAGAAGCTCAAGGTCACGGAGAATCCGTACTATCTCGGCAAGAGCCTCTTCTTCCTGCATCAGGTTCCGGTACAGGACTTCACCATTGAGCTTCTATCGCAATCCGATTACTCGCTCGGCTACTCGCTCAATAATATGGCGCTGGCCTGCTACGCCAAGATGGGCGGCGTTCCGTGGCTGCTCAAATCCTCGCCGACGCTTTCCCATGAACTCGTCATCGGCATCGGCAGCGCGAACATCGGGCAGGAGCGCGGGGCCGATAACCAGCGGATCATGGGCATCACCACTGTCTTCTCCGGCGACGGCAGCTACATCGTCTCGAACACATCCAAGGCCGTCGTGCCGGACGCCTACTGCGATGCGCTGACCTCGGTGCTCGGTGAAACCATCGAGAAAATCCAGAAGCGCATGAACTGGCAGAAAGGCGACACGATCCGCCTGATCTTTCACGCGCAGGTCAAGAAATTCAACAAAGATGAGATCGCAGCCGTACGCGCCGTGATCGACAAGTACCGCGAATATCAAATCGAGTATGCCTTCGTGAAAATCTCGGAAGATCACGGGCTGCATATGTTCGACTCCGCGACGGCGGGCGTGCAGAAGGGGCGGCTCGCTCCCCCACGCGGGAAAACTTTCAAACTCTCCAAGCATGAAATGTTGGTCTATCTGATCGGCCAGCGCGAATTGCGGCAGGACACGGACGGGCATCCGCGCGGCGTGATCCTTGATGTTCATAAGGACTCGACTTTCAAGGACATAAAGTATCTGAGCGCGCAGCTCTACAGCTTCGCCTCGCATTCCTGGCGCAGCTATTTCCCGAATCCCATGCCGGTGACGATCAGCTATTCCGACCTGATTGCCCGGAATCTCGGATGGCTCAACCAGCTTCCGGGCTGGAACGACTCGGTGATGATCGGGAAGATCGGGCAATCCCAATGGTTTCTGTAGAAAAAGACAATGCGTACCAGTTGCGCGAACACCTGCACCGCAAGGTTGTTGAGAGTGCGCACGCTGATCCGTTCAAAGCCTGCTTTCTGCATTTCTTAGGATTGTCGAAGGACGCCCCATCATCCTTCGACTTTCCGGCGCTCTCCTTGTATCACCGCTGCGCGATTTCGGGCCTCGGCGTTCTGAACGAAACCGTCTCCAGCCCGGATGTATCGCGCCTGCTCGGGCAGGCCGCAAAGATCGACTCCACGCCGCGCCCATGGGTCTCGGACGTATTCGGTGTCATGGCCGTGAAATGGCTGGTCGGGCGAATGAACGATGCGCGTATCGCCCGCGAGTTCGAGAATTGGATATCCGGTTTCCTTGCGCAGCAGGCGGGCGGTGACCATCTCAATCTCTTCGAGAAAGATATCGCGGCGTATGTCCTCAGCGGCGAATCCTCCATCTATGCCGGCGCGTGCGTACCGCTCTTTCTTCACTACCGGACGATACGGCGGATCGACGATCACCAGAACCGCATGGCCCTGATCGGCCGTTTCATGGGCGAGTTCCGGGCGCAGGCGCAAGGCGGCGCATCAACGGCGCTCTTGAGTTTGATGGTTTACGTTTTCGACCAAGTTAATCAGGACGTGGCTGCCGTGCCGCCAAAAGGCTGGAGTCTCGATGATCTCTTGGAGTTTCTGGAGCATATCCCTGTTGGCCTCAAACGATGGACGTGGGAGGATGCAGGCCGCACCAGGGGCGCGGAGCCCGTCAAGTGGCCGGTAGAGAACGAATACCACGTCCAGAATCTTCTCTATTTCCTGCTCGGACCGATCTTCAATGACATCGCAGACGAAGTGAACCTCCAGCCCGTCGGACAGAAGAATCCGCGCATTGATCTTTACCTGCCCTCGCTCCACACGATCATTGAGGTCAAATACCGGAAGGACGTGAAGAAGTCCTTCCAAGCGCTTATCGGCGAGATTGCCGAAGACGCTTCGCTTTATCGCGCCGACGCGAAATACAAGGACGCACGGATCGTCAGTATCCTGTGGGACTGCACGCGCGCGACACAAGAACATGCCAAATTCAAGGAAGGTGTCTTAAAGATCGACGGAATTGATGGGTGTGTAGTAACTAACGCGCCCTCAACTATGAACTAGCGAAATTCAGGTTCTTGACGACACGGGGTCGCGAGCTTCGACACGTTTGCTTTGATCTTTGTGAAATGTGTGCAGCAAAATTGCTGCCGCTTTTTTTGAGGTGCAGAAAGGCCCCAGCTTGGTGCGCCGGGGCCATGTTACGGAATCACGCGGCCAGCGCCTCGGCGGGTTCATCCGCCATTGCCTCGTCATCCTCCGGGGCGTCCTGCTCCTGCGTTTCCTGCGGCGCAGCTTCCGGGCCTTCGGTCTTGAAGATGGCGGGCATCCAGCCCGTACCATCGGCCAGCCGTTCCGCCTCGCTGGCAATGTCGGCCTTCTTCAACTTCGCCAGCCGGGCAGCGTGCGACGGTGCGAACTCGCCCACGGCTTCCAGAATCGCGGCCTTCGGCACATGCTGGAAATACCCGTCTGCGGTGGGCCGCCACCATGCGGCCATGTCCAGCCCCACGGCCTGCGCCAGTTCCGCGCCCGGCTGGTGCGCCGTGGCGCGAGGCGTCACCACGTCCACGGTCGCCGCCACGCATACCGCCAGCAGCCGCACCAGTTCGCCTTGCTCCATCGCCAGCAGCGCGGCGAACAGTTCGGCGCTGTCCTGCGGCAGCGCTTCGCCCGCGACCTGCTGCAACTCGCGCAGGGCGACGGCGGCGGGCGATTCGGGCCAGTCGGGGGCCATGCCTTCCAGCCGGTCTTGCACTTTCAGGCTCACGCCCAGCGGCAAGTCGTGGCCGTAGTGGTTGTCCTGCAAGATGCTCTGCACCATGCCATGCACCAGCGCGGCCAGCGCGACTTGCGGATGGCGGGCGACTTCGATTTGCAGCGCGGCGGTGCGGTGCGCGCTCAACCGCTGCGCCAGCCGGTCGGACAGGCTCGCGGCCTTGGGCTGCTCGGCGTCCTCGCCTTCGTCGTCGTTCCCGGCTTCGCCTTCCGCGCTGCCGAAACCCTGCCGCAAGCGTTCCAGCGTGCGCAGCGCCTTGGCTTCTGCCTCGCGCAGCAGCCCGCGATGAATCACGGCTTCGCCGCTGCGGTCGAGGGTGACGATGGCACCGGCCACGGCGCGCACGTCCGGGGCGTAGCCCTGCAAGGCTTCCTCCACGGCTTGCAGTTCCCCGGCAACCTGTTCGCGGCACGGTTCCAGCGCTTCGGTCTTGTCCTCGTCCTCGGCGTCGTAGGCTTCTTCCAGTTCGGCGTCGATCTTGTCGAGGCGGGTTTGCAGCGAGGCGATGCGGCGGGCTTCGCGGGCGTTCGGTTCGCGGCGCTGGCGCGGTGCGTTCTGGAACGCCTGCCGCTCGGCATAGCTCATGTGCGGCACGGCTTCCACCCACGCCCAACCCTCGGCGCGGATGCCATCGGCCAGCGCATCCAGCTTGCCGCGCACCAGCGTTTCCAGCAGCGCGGCATCGGTCAGGTAGGTTCCGGCATCGCCTTCCGCGAACAGGTCGCGGCGGATGCCGCCGCCTGCCTGCGTGTAGGCGTCCAGCCCGGCGAAGCGCACCAGCGGATGCGTGGCGTCGATTTCGCGTTCGGTCAGGCGTTCGCGCAGCGTGGATGCGCCACGCTGCCATTCGGGCGCACCGTAGAACGCGCTTTCCTGCGCGGCGTGGTCGTCGGTGATGGTCAGGGCCATCAACTGTTCCAGCGTGACGGCTCCGTCCCGGTAGTCGGCCAGCAGGCGCGGCGAGACGTCGGCGAGTTTGAGACGGCGCTGCACCACCAGCGGGGTCACGCCGAAGTCGGCGGCAATGTCTTCGATGGGGCGGCCTTCCTTGACCAGCGCGGCGAACGCCTCCAACTGGTCGGCCGGGTGCATCTGCTCGCGCAGCAGGTTTTCCGCGAGGCTGACGGTACGGGCCGAAGCGTCCGGCACCAGCAGGCAAGGCACCTCAAAGTCGGCGGCGATGCGCTTCTTCTTCGCCAGCAGCTTCAATGCGGTCAGTCGGCGGTCGCCGGCCACCACTTCGTATTGCTCACCATCGGCGGACAGGATGACAACGAGGTTTTGCAGCAGACCGATGCGGGCGATGCTCGCGGCCAGTTCGGGAATGGACAGGCGCGGGGTCTTGCGTGCGTTGCGCTTGGAGCGGCGCGGCAGCAACTGCGAGAGCGGAACCAAAATCAGGTTCTTGGTCGGGTCGGCCACTTCCAGCGGCGCGGCGGTTTCGATGGCGCGGGTTTCGATTTGGGTAACGGCGTTCATGGTGATAACTCCTTGCGGTTAGGGATGCAGCAGCGAGAGAAGCGGCAAGGGCTGCTGCCTGCCCCTGCCGCGTGGGGATTCAGGCTTTCAACTGGCGCATGCCATCGGCCAGCAGCCAAAGCGCACGATTGAGGCGGATGTTTTGGTCGATGCCCTGCACCGGGCGGGTTTGCTGGCGGCGTCCGTTGGCGCTGCGCCCGCGCAGGCCGCCTTGGGTCAGGTTCTCTTGCGTGCGGTTGAACACGCTCCACAAGTCCGGGCGGCGGTCGTCGAAGCGGCGCGGCATCAGGATTTGCGATTCCGTGACGGGCGCGGGCTTGTCGGGGTCGTCGTATTTGAGGGCCAGCGCGGCGCGGGCGAACACTTCGGATTCGCCATCGTTCAAGGTGATGGCGCGCATGGAATCGCGGGATTCCTGCACGCGGTTGAAGCCGCGCAAGACTTCGTAAGCGCCTTCGATGACGGAACCGGCCACGTCGCCTTTGTGGGGTACGCGAACATCGGCCACGGTGTCGCCGCAGACAAGGCCATTGCTGCACACGAACCGGAACATCCCGGCCAGCATCTGATAGCTGCTGGTGCCGTCATGCGAGTTCAGCAGGACGATTTCATTGGCTTCCGCGCCGTTGATCTGGCTGGCGTGGCGCAGGCGCAGCATGTGTTTGGTGTAGTCGCGGCGGTCGTCGTGGCGCACGCGGGTTTGCGCGGCCATGAAGGGTTCAAACCCTTCCTTGCGCAGTTCCGCCAGCACGGCGGCGGTCGGGATATAGGCGTACCGCTCGGAACGGCTTTCATGCGGGGCGTCCGCGAAGATGGATGGCGCGACCTTGCGGATTTGATCGTCGGACAGCGGGTAATCGCTGCGCAGCGACGGGGAACGGGAAGCGAATCGGGATGCGAGTTGCATTGCATTTCTCCTGACGAAAAGGGTTTGCTGTTCAAACCGCACACCGGATTCCTAGATTCGGAGCCCAGCCTTTCGGCTGTTCGGTGCGGTTGGCACGAGGAACCCGGTTGGCCCTGTTGCCACCGTCTTTCCTGAGTTCATCGCCCGCGACGGTCAGGAGCCCACGGACGTGGGCCGTCAAGGAGGAAAGCGGCAGGTAGGTGCGGCCCGCAGGCGCAGCCGAGGACACGGCCTGGCGCGCCTTGATGGCACGCGGACACGGGCTACAGTCGCGGACAAGGTGATGGAGTCAGGAAAGACGGCTGGACATGGCAACGGCCGTCCCTGTGTGCTGAACCGCACGGCAAGCGCAAGCGCGCAGGCCCGAAGCTGGAAGCCGGGCCGTAGGCGTCAGCCGAGCGGAGCGAGGGAACGATGGAAGCCCGAAGGGGGCGAGACGCCGCAGGCGGCTCGATGCGAAGCACGACAGCGCGACCGGCCATGTTTCTTGGCCGGGGACGCCCATGCAGTCGTGGAGATGCAGCGCGGATCTACTGTGGTGGACAAGCAGCCTTTGCGGCATCGGTATTGCCGCGCCGGCGCAGCCGGGGCGGCGGTGTTGCAGGGGCGCCAAGCGAAGCGCGGCGGGGATGTGCCGCTGGCACTTCCCCTGGAGTGCAAGCGCCAGCGCGCAGCGCCGCAGGCGCGAAGTCATTGGCACCAGGGCGCAGCAGAAAAAAGGTGCGCCGCCCCGCAGGGCAGCGCACCGGATGGCACTAGGTGCGATCAGGTCGCCGTCATCGTCTGCAACTGCTCGATTACGCCGGGTTCGACGAAGACGCACGGTTGGTCGGCCGCGATCGGCACGTTGAACACCTGTGCGAAGGCTTCGCGCTTGAGGTGCGCCAGGCGGCCCGTCCGGTACGCCTGTTCGGGCTTCACGCGGCCACCGCCCGCTGGCGAGCCGCTGCGCTGCGGGTCACACTCGACCAGGGCGACAAAGCCATCGTCGGACAGCTTCTGATGTTCGGGGCACAAGCCCCAGCCGGTTGCCGTGTGGCGCTCCATGCTCGCGCGCAGGCGGCGATCCAGCAGGATGGCGCCGGTGTCGAAGCGAGTACCGCAGACAAGGCAAACGTGTTGTTCAAGCGAAACGTGCGATTTGTCGTTCATGACGATCTCCGGTTGCTCGGGCGGAATTGCCCGGAACCGTCGTCAGCACGGCGCAGCGCAAGCAGTCAGGGGTCGCAGACGGCCGCCAGGACGCAAGCGCGCAAGGCGCGTGCAGCCTTTGACGGCGAGAACGCCGTGATACGGTGGAGGGACACAGCAGGACCGCCCCCAACGAGACACACCCACACCTGCCTTTGGCAAGTGCGCAGCACGCGCAGTCCCGCGAGGGGCGGAGCTGCGCCACCGGGCGCAGCAAAAAGGGGGCCGAAGCCCCCTCGATCAGATCAAGCCACGTTCGGCGAAAGACGTGGTGGTGCCGCCCGCCACGATGATGTGATCCAACGTGCGAACGTCCACCAGCGCCAACGCCTGCCGAAGCTGCGAGGTCATTGCCCTGTCGGCCGCGCTCGGCTCGGGGTTCCCGCTCGGGTGATTGTGCGAAATGATGACCGCCGCCGCGTTGAGCCGCAGCGCCTCCTTGACCACTTCGCGCGGATGAACCTCCGCGCTGTCGATCGCGCCGCGGAACATCTCGGCATAGTCGATCAGCCGATGGCGCGTATCGAGGAACAGCACCGCGAAGACTTCGTGCTCGAAACCGGCCAGCTTGGCGCGCAAGTAGTCCTTGACCGCCGCCGGCGAAGTGAACTCGTCACCGCGCTGCATCTTCTGGTCGATGACCTGGCGCGCGGCTTCGAGAATCTGGTCGGCCGATGCCTGACGGTAGCGCCCGTGCGAGTCACGCAGCATCAGCGGGGAATCGAAGGAAGGAATGGACAGTTGCGACATGATCGTGCTCCGGTTGCTCGGGCGGAATTGCCCGGAACCGTCGCCAGCACGGCGCAGCGCAAGCCGTCACAGGGGCGAAGACGGCCACGGCCGCAAGCGTGCGAGCACGCGCAGCCCTTTACGGCGAGAACGCCGTGGTAGGGTGAAAGGGAACAGCAAGACCGTCTAACCCCGCCCACACATGCCCGCATTCGGCAAGCGGAGCGCGCAGGCCCGGATCAACGAGCCGGGCCGGAGGCGTCAGCCGAGCAAGGCGAGGGAACGATGGAAGCCCGGATGGGGCAAGACTCGCGCAGCGAGGCTCGATGCGCAGCACGACAGCACGACGGCGGCACGCCGGGACGCCATGAGCCTCTGTGTGTTACTCGCTTGCACATTGATTCAATAAATGTTGTATTATCGAATCATGAATGAAGATCAAGCCGTTTCCGCCCTCGGCGCCTTGGCTCACACCCAGCGGCTGCGCGTATTCCGCGCCCTGGTGGTCGCCGGCCCCGAAGGACTGACGCCCAGCGTCCTTGCCGACCAGCTCGACGTGGCCCGTAACTCCCTGTCCTTCCACTTGAAGGAATTGGCCCATGCCGGCCTCGTCACCATCGAGCAGCAGGGCCGCAATCTGATCTACCGCGCCGACTTCGCCCGGATGAACGGTTTGCTCGGCTACATGACCGAGCACTGCTGCCAAGGCGGTGTCTGCGAGGTTTCCGACACGACCACCCCCTGCGACTGCTGACGCCATGACCACCTACAACGCCTTGTTCATCTGCACGGGCAACTCTGCCCGCTCCATCCTTGCCGAAGGCTTGCTCAACGAGCTAGGCCAAGGTCGCTTCCATGCCTATTCCGCCGGCAGTCACCCAAAGGGCGAGGTGCACCCGCTGGCGCTTGCCACGCTGGAGCGGCTGCGCCTGCCGACAAGCGGCTACCGCAGCAAGAGCTGGGACGAGTTCGTGAAGCCCGACGCGCCGGTGTTCGACTTCATCTTCACCGTCTGCGACAACGCCGCCGGCGAGGCGTGTCCGCTGTGGCCGGGCAAGCCCGTGTCGGCCCATTGGGGCGTGCCTGATCCGGCCGCGGTCGAAGGCACCGATGAGCAGCAGCGCAAAGCGTTCTTCGATGCGGCGATCACGCTGCGTCGGCGCATCGAGCTGTTCCTGTCGCTGCCATTGCAGCGTCTCGATGCCATGTCGTTGCAGCGCGAGCTGCGCGACATTGGCCGCCAGTGAGGCTCACCCGATGACCGCAACCGATACCGCCGGCCCCGCGCCGGCAACCTCCGCCATGAGCGGCTTCGAGCGTTACCTGACGGTGTGGGTGGCGGTGTGCATCGTTGCCGGCATCGCGCTCGGCCAGTTCGCGCCGGGGGTGTTCCAGGCCATCGGCCGCATGGAGATCGCCCAGGTCAACCTGCCGGTCGGCGCGCTGATCTGGGTGATGATCGTGCCGATGCTACTGAAAGTGGACTTCGGCGCGCTCGGCCAGGTCAAGCAGCACTGGCGCGGCATCGGCGTCACGTTGTTCGTGAACTGGGCGGTCAAGCCGTTCTCGATGGCGCTGCTGGCGTGGATCTTCATTCGTCAGGTCTTTGCCGACTGGCTGCCGGATGACCAGCTCGACAGCTATATCGCCGGCCTGATCCTGCTGGCCGCTGCCCCATGTACCGCAATGGTGTTCGTCTGGAGCCGGCTGACCGGCGGCGATCCGGTGTTCACGCTCTCACAGGTGGCCTTGAACGACACCATCATGGTGTTTGCCTTCGCGCCGATCGTCGGCCTGCTGCTGGGCCTGTCGGCCATTACGGTGCCGTGGGACACGCTGCTGGTATCGGTGGTGCTCTACATCGTCATCCCGGTCATCCTCGCGCAGCTCTGGCGTCGTGCGCTGCTGCGCCGGGGCCAAGCCGTGTTCGATCGGACACTGGAACGCATCGGCCCGTTGTCGATCGCGGCGCTGCTGCTGACGCTGGTGTTGCTGTTCGCGTTCCAGGGCGAAGCCATCCTGCGTCAGCCTCTGGTGATCGCAATGCTGGCCGTGCCGATCCTCATCCAGGTGTTCTTCAACTCGGGCTTGGCGTACTGGCTCAACCGCAAGGTAGGCGAGAAGCACAGCATCGCCGGCCCCTCGGCACTGATCGGCGCATCCAATTTCTTCGAGCTGGCCGTGGCTGCCGCCATCAGCCTATTCGGCTTCCATTCCGGCGCAGCACTCGCAACAGTGGTCGGCGTGCTCATCGAGGTGCCGGTGATGCTGCTGGTGGTGCGCGTTGTTAACCGCTCGCGTGGCTGGTACGAACGCCGCGCGATCCCTTCATAATCTTCAAGGTCATCCCATGAGCACCATCACGATCTACCACAACCCCGCCTGCGGCACCTCGCGCAACGTGCTCGGACTGATCCGCAACAGCGGCGAAGAACCGACCATCATCGAGTACCTGAAAACGCCGCCCGACCGCGACACGCTCCAGGCGTTGATCGCCGCAATGGGCGTGCCGGTGCGCGCTGTGCTGCGCGAGAAAGGCACACCCTATGCCGAACTTGAACTGGGCAATCCGAAGTGGAGCGATGACGACCTGATCGGTTTCATGCTCCAGCATCCCATTCTCATCAACCGGCCAATCGTGGTCACGCCGCTGGGCACGAAACTGTGTCGGCCCTCGGAAGCCGTGCTCGATCTGCTGCCGCAGCCGCAGCGCGGCGCGTTCAACAAGGAAGACGGCGAGCCGGTGGTCGATCAGGACGGCCGCCGTGTCTGAATCCCGTCTCGACCTGCCGAACATCGACACGGCGCTGTTCCAGCAACCGGACACCGAACACCTGTTCGCGCCGGCACGGGCCACGCACGCGCCGCGCTTCCTGCTGCTCTATGGTTCGCTGCGCGAACGCTCGTTCAGCCGCCTCGCAGCCGAAGAAGCCGCCCGCATCTTGCGGGCGCTGGGCGGCGAGACCCGATTGTTCAATCCGTCCGGGCTGCCTCTGGTGGACGATGCGCCGGGCGATCACCCGAAGGTCAAGGAACTGCACGAACTGGTGCAATGGGCCGAGGGCATGGTGTGGAGTTCGCCGGAGCGCCACGGCGCGATGACCGGCCTGATGAAGACCCAAATCGACTGGATTCCGCTGTCGGTCGGCGCGGTGCGCCCGACCCAGGGCAAGACGCTGGCGGTGATGCAGGTATCGGGCGGCTCGCAGTCGTTCAACGCCGTCAACCAGATGCGCGTGCTGGGCCGCTGGATGCGGATGCTGACCATCCCGAACCAGTCCTCGGTCGCCAAGGCGTACCAGGAGTTCGACGAGGCCGGACGCATGAAGCCCTCGGCCTACTACGACCGCGTGGTGGACGTGATGGAAGAACTGATGAAGTTCACGCTGCTCACGCGCGACGCGGCCCCGTATCTGGTGGATCGGTACAGCGAGCGCAAGGAAAGCGCCGAGGCGTTGTCCAAGCGCATGAAACAGGGGTCGATTTGATGCCAGAGCCGGCCATCGCAGAGCGCGACAGCGCCTGGCGCGTTTTTCTGGTGTTCCTGCGGCTGGGGCTGACCTCCTTCGGCGGGCCGATCGCGCACTTGGGCTACTTCCGCACGGAGTTCGTCGAGCGCCGCCGCTGGCTGGATGATCGCAGCTACGCCGATCTGGTCGCGCTGTGCCAGTTCCTGCCGGGGCCGGCCAGCAGCCAGGTCGGCATGGCGCTTGGCTTGGGCCGTGCTGGTGGGTGGGGTGCACTGGCGGCTTGGGTCGGATTCACGCTGCCCTCGGCGTTCGCGCTGATCCTGTTCGCCTACGGCATCTCCGAATACCACGGGCTCGCCGAAGCCGGCTGGGTGCATGGCTTGAAGGTTGTGGCCGTCGCCGTGGTGGCGCAAGCGGTGTGGGGCATGGCGAAAACGTTGTGCCCCGACCGGACCCGCGCCGCGCTGGCGATCCTGGCAGCGTTGCTGACGCTACTGCTGCCGTCTGCCTGGATGCAAGTCGTGGCCATCGCCATGACGGGCCTGATCGGCTGCTGGTGGCTGCAACTGCCGCCGCTTCCGGCAGCGCATCTGACCTCATATGCGGTGTCGCGGCGTACTGGCGCGATGGCGTTGGGCTTGCTGGCCGCGTTGCTGCTCGGTCTGCCGCTGTGGGCGGCGTCCAGCGGCTCGACGATGGCTGCGCTGATCGACGGCTTCTTCCGCGCCGGCGCGCTGGTGTTCGGTGGCGGCCATGTTGTGTTGCCGCTGTTGCAAGCAGCGACCGACTCGACCGGCGCAGTCGGCAATGCCGATTTCCTGGCCGGCTACGGTGCCGCGCAGGCCGTACCGGGGCCGCTGTTCACCTTCACGGCCTATCTCGGCACGGTGGCCGACTGGCCCTTGCACGGCTGGATTGGTGGGCTGGTGCTGCTGGTCGTGATCTTCGTGCCGGCCTTCCTCGTGCTGATCGGCACGCTACCGTTCTGGCAGCGGCTGCGCCACCGCCACGGCATCCAAGCTGCAATGGCGGGCATTAACGCGGGCGTGGTCGGCATCCTGCTGTCCGCGCTCTACGACCCGGTATGGACGAGCGCCATCCACGGACGCACCGATTTCGCTCTGGCCTTGGCCGCCTTCGGTCTGCTGGTCTATGGACGCTTGCCGCCGGTGCTGGTGGTCGTGCTGGCCGCCGTAGCGGGGCAAATCCTGTCTGCCTGATCCTGCGCAGAATCAGGGGGCTGCTGCGTCATGTACTTGGGTGTGGTGAGCATCAGGCGCATGCGGGTAGGCAGACCGGGTAGCTGTGATTCGGCACGAAGCGCGGGGCGTAGCCAGCCAACCCGACGACGGCACGCCGGGACGCGCGAATGCGGTCTGAACTACTCGGTGTCCTGCTTGCGCTGCTCAATCTGCAAGCGCGCTCGCTCGGTCGCCTGCTGCAACTTCTCGCCCAGCACCGCACGCGGCGGCAAGCTGGTCAGGTACTCGGCAACATGGATGCCCGACTTGTCCAGTTCCAGCAGTTCGATCTGCTCGCGCTTCTTGCCCGTGCATAGGATGATCCCCAAGGGCGAGGCTTCTTCCTGCTCGCGTTCATGCTTGTCGAGCCAGCGCAGATAAAGTTCCATCTGTCCCTTGTAGGCCGCCTTGAACTCGCCGATCTTCAACTCCACCGCCACCAACCGCCGCAGCTTGCGGTTGTAGAACAACAGGTCAAGGTGGAAATCCTCGTCGTCGATCGGGATGCGTTTTTGCCGGGCCACGAAGCTGAAACCCGCGCCCAGCTCCAGCAAGAAGGACTCCATTTCGCGGATGATCGCTGCTTCCAAGTCGCCTTCCTGCCAAGTGTCCCGCAGGCCCAGGAAGTCGAGGATGTACGGGTCGCGCATGACCAAGGCCGGCGACATGCGCTGCGCATCACGCAAGGTCGCCAGCTCCTGCGCGATCGTCTCGTCTGGCTTTTGGGACAGCGCCGTGCGCTCGTACAGCATCGAGTCGATGCGCTCGCGCAGCGTCCGCACGCTCCAGCGTTGGGTGCTGGCCATCTGCGCGTAGTAGTCCCGCTGGAGCGGGTCTTTCAGCGGCATCAGGGCGATGAAGTGCGTCCAGCTCAATTCTCGTATCAGTGATACGAGAATTCGCTCGTCGGGGAAGGTGGCAGCGAACTGCACCATCCGGCGCAGGTTCTGCTCGGCAAAGCTGCCGCCGTATTCCTTCACCAACTGCGCCGCCAGGTTCGGCAGGACTTCCTTGCCATAGGCACCCCTGCGCCCGTCCAAGACCTGCGACCGGATGCGCTGGCCGATGCGCCAATAGAGCATCGTCAGCTCGCTATTCACCGTCGAGGCGGCGCGCTTGCGCGCCGCCTCGATCAGTGCCCGAATGTCGCCCAGCAGCGCCGAAGGCGCTGCTGGCGCAGGAACGGATGCCTTGAGCCTGTTCATGCGATGGCCTCCTGGAGCTGCCGCGCGCCCGTGATGGCCTGGCGGCGGCTCGCCACCAGTTCGGCCGCATCACGCACCGGCTTGTCTTCGGTGTGGACGTAATGCATGAACATCGCCACGGTCTTGTGGCCCGTCAGCTTCATGCCTACCTTGGTCGGCACGCCCGAATTGGCAATGTCAGTCGTGGAGCGGTGGCGGATGCCGTGCGTGCCGACGTGCGGGACGCCGGCGGCCTTGAGCACCCGGCACCAGCCGCCGTAGTGCTCGCCAAAGGTCAGGTGCTTGGTCGGGTCGTTGGGTGACGGCAGGACGTAGGGGCAGCCCTCCCGGCGCGGTGCCGTCGAAAGCAGCCGATAGGCTTCCGCGCTCATGGGCTTGGAAAGGCCGCCGGTCTTGCTGTCGGGCCAGACCACGCGCCGGTTCTCCAGATCGACCCAAGCCCATTCGAGCGTGCAGATTTCGGAGCGACGGCCGGCGAACTCGAATTGCAGGCGGATCGCCAGCGGGATGACGTAGTTCTCCAGCCCTTCCGCCTCCAGCTTCTCCAGATGGCGGAAGATCAGCGCCAGCTCGTCGTCCACGATGAGCCGGGTTTCCTCGCCGGGCGGGTACATCGGGACATGGCGGCACGGGTTCGTGCCGTCCGGGCGGTAGCCCCACACTTCGGCCAGGTTGAACATCTTGCGCAGCACGCCGAAGGCGTTGTTCGCCTCGGCCGGCTTGTAGGCCAGCTTCTCCATCAGCCCGGCAATGTCGGGCCGCTTCACGTCCTGCACCTTCTTGCGGCCGATCAGCGGGACAATGCAGCGGTCGATGACGGCCTGATAGCCGCGCTGCGTGCTCGGCTTGTTGCGCTTCTTGGAGTAGTCCTCCATGAACTTCTTGCACAGCGCTTCGACCGTGGGCGCCTTGCGCGCCTCGGCCTTGGCGCCGCCGGGGTCGCCGCCTCGGCGAACCTCGGCCAGCCAGTCCTGCGCCATGACGCGGGCCTGCTCCACGGTCAGTTCCCCGAACAGGCCCAGCGAGGGCTTGCGGGGCTGCCCGGAGTTCGTGCGGTACTGGAGCATGAACACCCGGCGGCCCTTCGGGGTAATCTTGCACAGGAAGCCCGGCACCACGGTATCCCGTAGTTCGATGTCCTTGGCCTGGGGTTGCGCTGACTCTACGGCGGTCTTGGTGAGCTTGATCTTTGCCATGATGACTCCTTGGAACGACCCGAATTCCAAGAGCCAGATAGGAGCGGCGCGAGGGAAAACCGGGTCAAGTTTCAGAAAGCACCGGCATATGATGGACGCGCGTAAGTTCTTGATAAACCTGCTGTATCGAGCTACGGCGCAGTCCAGCGAAGTACCGGGCTGGAGTCATCGTCAAACAAAAAAGCCCCGCATGTGCAGGGCTTTCTCGAACTTCGAATGGCGTCCCCACGGGGATTCGAACCCCGGTCGCCACCGTGAAAGGGTGATGTCCTAGGCCTCTAGACGATGGGGACGCGTGACTTCAAGTTTTGAACTTGCCCGGACGGCCTGGTGCCCGGAAAAGTGGTGGAGCCAAGCGGGATCGAACCGCTGACCTCCTGCATGCCATGCAGGCGCTCTCCCAGCTGAGCTATGGCCCCGTGTTTCTGTCGAGCCCGGTATTTTATCGGGCTTCTTGCTGGATGGGAAGCTGTTTTTTGCTTTCCTTTGCCACCTCGGGAGAAGTGGTTTCCAACAAAAAAGACCCGCTGGTACTGGGTCTTCGATTTCGATGAATGGCGTCCCCACGGGGATTCGAACCCCGGTCGCCACCGTGAAAGGGTGATGTCCTAGGCCTCTAGACGATGGGGACGCGTGAATCATCAAGTTTTTCCGGCATTCCGAACGGCCTAATGTTCGGAAGTGGTGGAGCCAAGCGGGATCGAACCGCTGACCTCCTGCATGCCATGCAGGCGCTCTCCCAGCTGAGCTATGGCCCCGATGTTGCCGAGGAGCGGAATGATAGCGGCGGCTTTTTTTTCTGGCAAGCAGTTCGTGAAAAAAAATGTTCAGGTCCGCGTGCGCAGGGAAATCCCGATGCAGGGTGCCCTGTTTCACCGATGGTGTAGGGGCAGGGAGCCAATGCATTGTGCTTGCCGGTTCGATGGAAGGAGCGGAAATGGCATTGCTTCGAAGCTGGGGTGTCCTGTTGCTGGCGATGGTTTCGCCAGTATCCGCGCAGCAGGTGTTCAAGTGCGTGGATGGTGGTGCGGTGATGTACCAATCGATGCCTTGTGAGGGCGTGACGGAAAGGAGCTGGGAGATCGCTGCCGAACCGGCCGCACCGCCGGTGGTTGCCGCAACCCGGACGCGTGATGCCGTGGTTGATGGCGCGGGAGACAGGCGGACACGAAGGCGCGAACCTGGCGGCGCCCGCAGGTTGCCGCTTGATGCCTGTGAAAGGGCAAAAGCCGGTCGCGATGCCGCGTACCGGAAGGCGGGATTGAAGCGTGGCTTCAAACTTTCCAGCCATTGGGACAACCGTGTTCATGACGCCTGCTGGTGAGGATGGCAGGCATAAAAAAACAGCAGGCGATGCCTGCTGTTTTTTTTCAAGATGGTGCGCCCGGAGAGATTCGAACTCCCGACCGCCTGGTTCGTAGCCAGGTACTCTATCCAACTGAGCTACGGGCGCATGTCAACTTGATTGTCCTGACATTGAACACCGCATTGCGATGTTCAAGATGGTGCGCCCGGAGAGATTCGAACTCCCGACCGCCTGGTTCGTAGCCAGGTACTCTATCCAACTGAGCTACGGGCGCGCTGTCAGGAGCGGAATTATGCGGGTGTCGCGGCAGTGCGTCAACGCTTTTGTGAAATTTCCCGTAATGCTTGCGCAAGCAAAGCATCTGCCACGGCGACGGGCGATTTCATCCAGCTGAAATGATCGGCGTGGGAGCCCAGTTCGCGCGCGGTCATGACCCGCAATGTGCTTTCCGCCATCGGCATCTTGTCGAGTAAATGGCGCATCGAGCCGGTCGGGGCGAGCCAGTCGGCGTCGAACAGCAACGCGGTCACCGGAACATCAAGCCTGCCCATTGCAGCTTCCAGGTCGACGGGCAGGCCGGTGGCGGCATAACGGCCACACAGGCCGACGCGGGCCCAGTCGCGGATCAGGCTGCGCGCTTCGCTGCCGCCGAATCCCACGCGACGGCCGGGCAGGGCGCCGCAACGGCGGGCCAGCCACGGCAGGAAGCGATAGGCCAGCGGCAACAGGTAGCGGCGCGGAGCCGGAAAGCCGCGCCACCACGGCGTGCCGCTGGCAACCAGCCACAGGGCCTGCACCTCGCGCGGATGCAAGCCGGCGTGGCAGCACGCCAATTGGCCGCCAAGGCTGTGCCCGCCCAGTTGCAGCGGAAGATCGGGGAAGGCCGCGCCTACCGCGGCCGTCGCGGCCGGCAGGTCGTATTGCAGCAGTTCGCGATAACCCCAGTCCTGCGCATGGCCGGCGCGCAGGCTGCTGCTGCCGTTGCCGCGCCATTCGTGCACGAATACGGCAATGCCGCGCGCCGCCAGCGCTTCGGCAAAACCCTGGTAATGGCGCGCGGCCACGCCCAGCGCCGGCAGCCACAGCAGGGTGGCCACCGGATCTGCCGGCGCCTGCCGGAGCAGTTCGAAACGGTGCCCGTCCGTGGTGGTGAGCACATGCTGGATGGAGTCATTCATCCGGCGTGGTCGGCGTGGGCCGCGCCGAAATGGTCGAGCACCATGACCCCTCCGCGGCCGGGCAGGTAGCCGCCGCGCAGGCCGCGCGCCACGTAATCGATGGCCGCTTCGCAGGCGTTGGGCAGGGACAGGCCGCGACACAGTTGTGCGGCGATCGCCGATGCCAGCGTGCAGCCGGTGCCGTGCGCGTCCAGCGGCAGGCGGGCATGGCTGAATTCCTCGCCGGTGACGCCGTCGAAATAGCGGTCGATCACGCGCGGGCCTTCATGCAGGTGGCCGCCCTTGAGCAGTACCGCGCCGGCGCCGAGGTCGAGCAGCGCGGCGGCGGCTTCCTCGGCACCGGCGGCGTTGCCGATGGAGCGGCCGAGCAGCAGTTCGGCTTCCGGCGTGTTCGGCGTGAGCAGGGTGGCCAGCGGCAGCAGGCGCTCGCGCAATGCGCGCAGGGCGCTGTCTTCCAGCAACTTGGCACCGCTGGTGGCGACCATCACCGGGTCCAGCACGACCTGCGGCGGCCGGTGCTTTTCCAGCGCATCGGCGACCAGGTGGATCACGTCGGCATTGGCCAGCATGCCCAGCTTGACCGCATGGATGTCGAAATCGTCGAAGCAGGCGTCGATCTGCGCCTGCAGGAAATCCAGCGGTGGCACGTGCACGGCGGTGACGCCGCGGGTGTTCTGCGCGGTGAGTGCGGCGATGGCCGACAGGCCATGCACGCGGTGGGCGGCGAAGGCCTTGAGGTCGGCCTGGATGCCGGCGCCGCCGCCCGAGTCGGAGCCGGCGATGGTCAGGGCGGAAACGGGCGTGGAAGCGGTCATGGCCGGATTGTGCCGTGTTCGGGGATGTGGTGCGGTCAGTGGTTCCCGCGCAGGCGCTGCGTCAGCCGGTAGCCCATGTAGCTGGCACCGGTGGTGCCGGTGAGCAGCGCCGGCGCCAGCAGGGCGTCGTAGCCGAAGTGCAGGAACAGCCACGCGCCGCCGACGCCGCCTCCAAGGAAGCCGCTGATGATCAGGCCGCTGAGCGTGAGCCGTTTCATCGGCAGTGGCAGCCCGCGCAGCAGGTGGCCAAGGCCGATGCCCAGGTCGGTGAACATGCCGCTGAGATGGGTGGTGCGCACCACCGCGCCGCTGAATGTGGTGGCCATCGCGTTCTGCAGGCCGCAGGCCATCGCCGCAGCGAGCGCGCCCCATATCTGCTGTCGTTTGAACAGCGGGATCGATACCAGCAGCAACAGTGAGACGAGCAGCAGTACCACGCCGTAGCGGCGGCCGAGCCGCAGGGTGGCGTCCTGCACGATCAGGCCGCTGAGCGTGGCGCCAAGGCAGAAGGCGATCAGGATGCCCCACAGGTGGCCGACATTGCGCCAGTCGTGCTGTACCAGCGCCATGCCGAGCTGGCTGGTGGTGCCGGTGAGGTGGGTGATGGCCTGGTGCTCGAAACCGAGGAAGCCGACCACGTTGACCATGCCGGCCACGCAGGACAGCGCGATTGCGCCGATCCATACCCAGCGGGGAAGCTGTATGCCCATCAGCCGCGCGAGCCCGCTTCAGAGGTCGCCGTTGTGGGCGATGTCGGAGAACGTGCCGCTCTGCGGGTCGTACACCGCGCCCCAGAAGCCCGCGCCACCGTCGCAGACGCGCACGGCCTCGCGCGCCGGGTTGATCTTCTGGTGATCGGGCAGGGTGAAGGCGTTGATGTAGATCAGCTGGCGCCCGGCAGATACGAAACCCACGTACTGGCGGCCGGACTGTGCCGGCTCGGCGATGGCCGGCTGCAGCTGTGGCAGGCGGCTTTCCAGTTCGTCGATCTGCGCGCGGCTTGGCGCCCAGTAGCCGCCGATGCCGTCGGCATGCCTGGCCGGGCTGTCGCGCGAGCAGGTGTCGAGCACCTGTGCGGCGATGATCGGGCGCGTAACCACCCACGATTGCCCGGCCTTGAATGCAGTGGGCACCTGCGCACCGGGCTTGACGTTGGCCGGCGTGCAGGCGGCCAGCGCCAGCGTGCAGGCCGCGGCGAGGGTGAACTGGCGCGGCATGTTCACAGTACCTCCGAGGCGTAGTCGGCCAGCCGCGAGCGCTCGCCGCGGCGCAGGGTGATGTGTGCGCTGTGCGGCCAGTTCTTGAAGCGGTCCACCGCGTAGGTCAGGCCCGAGGTGGTTTCGGTCAGGTAGGGCGTGTCGATCTGCTCGACGTTGCCGAGGCAGACGATCTTGGTGCCGGGGCCGGCGCGGGTAATCAGCGTCTTCATCTGCTTCGGGGTGAGGTTCTGCGCCTCGTCGAGGATGAGATAGCGCGACAGGAAGGTGCGCCCGCGCATGAAGTTCAGCGAGCGGATCTTGATGCGGCTGGCGAGCAGGTCGTTGGTGGCCTGGCGGCCCCAGGTGCCGCCTTCCTGGTTGTGGGTGAGCACTTCCAGGTTGTCTGTCAGCGCGCCCATCCACGGCGTCATCTTTTCCTCCTCGGTGCCGGGCAGGAAGCCGATGTCCTCGCCGACGCTGACCGTGGCGCGGGTCATGATGATCTCGCGGTAGCGCTGGGTGTCCATCGTCTGCGCCAGGCCGGCGGCCAGTGCCAGCAGGGTCTTGCCGGTGCCCGCCTGGCCCAGCAGCGACACGAAGTCGCAGTCGGGATTCATCAGCAGGTTCAGGGCAAAGTTCTGTTCGCGGTTGCGCGCGGTGATGCCCCATACCGAATGCGCGCCGTGGCGGAAGTCGTCCACCAGCGCCAGGGTGACGCGGCCGTCAGCCTCCACCCGCGTGACCCGCAGCTCGACCTCGTCTTCGCCGGGCAGGTAGACGTACTGGTTCGGGAACCATTCCTCGTCGTCCGCGGCGTGGACCTCGTAGTGGCTGCGGCCCTTGTCGCTCCAGCTGCGCAGGTCGCTGGCATGCTTCTTCCAGAAGTCTTCGTGCAGTTGGGTGGCGCCGGTGTAGAGCAGGCTGAAGTCGTCCAGCGCGCGGTCGTTCTCGTAGTCCTCCGAGTCGATGCCGGCGATGGCGGCCTTGATCCGCAGGTTGATGTCCTTGGAGACGAACACCACCGGTACTTCGGGGTTCTTTTCCTTCAGCGCCAGGATCGCGCCGAGGATGGCGTTGTCGGGGATGACCTTGCCGAAGCTCTTGCCGGCATCGAAGTGGCTGGTCTGGAAATACAGGCAGCCGGCGCTCTGCGCGCCGCGCAGCTGCAGGCCTTGCGGCCGCACCAGCGGGATGCCCTGTTCGAGGCTGCCGATGCCGGCCGCTTCGATCAACTCGTTGAGGAAGCGGCTGACCTGCCGCGCGTTGCGGCTGGCTTCGGACGTGCCCTTCTTGCCGTTGTCCAGCTCCTCGATCACCTGCATCGGCAGGTGCACGTCGTGTTCCTCGAACTTGAACAGCGCGGTGGGGTCGTGCATCAGCACGTTGGTGTCCAGCACGTAGATGCGCTTGCCTCGGGTCATCGTCGGTTCCTGGTGGCGGGACAGGGGCGCGCCATCACGCCTGCGCTGCAGGGTGATGGCGTGGGTGGGGAGCGGGGGATGTCACTTGGACCGGGCGGCCTGCAGCGCGTCGAGCACGGCCTGTGCATGGCCGGCGACCTTGACCTTGCGCCACTCCTGCACCAGCGTGCCGTCGGGCGAGATCAGGAAGGTGCTGCGTTCGATGCCGCGCACCTGCCTGCCGTACATGTTCTTCATCCTGATGACGTCGAAGGCGGTGCACAGTGCTTCATCGGCGTCGCTGATCAGGGGGAACCCGAAACCCTGCTTGGCGCAGAAGTTGTCGTGCGACTTCACCGAGTCGCGGGAGACGCCGAAAACCTGCGCACCGGCACCCTTGAACGTCGGCAGCAGGGCATTGAAGTCGATGCCCTCGGTGGTGCAGCCGGGGGTGCTGTCCTTGGGATAGAAGTACAGCACCAGCCAGTGGCCGGCCTGCGCGGCGAGGGTGGTGGCGTCGCCGCCGGACAGTGCCAGCGGCAGGTTCAGGGTGGTGCGGTCCAGGGTATCGCCGATGTTCATCCGATTTCTTCCGAGCCTGGGGTGTTCCGATTGCAACTACATGAAACGCCGCGCGCCGGTGACGGGCGCGCGAATATCTTCTAGAACTTCATCGGGTCCATGATCGCGTCCAGATTGAGGTGGTCGCAGAATTCGAGGAAGTCGTCGCGCAGCGCGGCGATGTGCATGTTTGCCGGTACACCGATGGTGACCTGTGCCGAGAACATCTCCGCCCCGGTCTGCATCGCCTGATAGCGAGTGCTCTGCAGATTCTCGATGGTGATGCCTTGGCGGTCGAAGAAGTCGGCCAGCTGGAACAGGATGCCGGGTTTGTCGGCGGCGATGACCTCGACAATGTACGGCAGCAGGTTGGACTGCACCTGCTTGGCCGCGGTGCGGTACCACACCAGCTTCAGTCCTTCCTCGCGTTCCAGCCGGCCCAGCATCGCCTCGAGCTTGGCCACCGCGTCCCACGAGCCGGTGGCCAGCGTGGTGACCGAGACGTCGCGGCCCACGGTGGAGAGCCGGGCATCGACCAGATTGCAGCCGCTGTCGGCAATGCGGCGGGTGACGGACAGCAGGGGGGACTCCGGATGCGTCGTGTAGGCGTTGATCAGGAGGTGGTTTTCAGTCGGCTGCGGCCGCGGGGTGGTATTGGTCAAGACGGTTCCGGGATGCGCTGTGAGTCTGAACGACGCCAACGGCGGCGCGCTCGCTGGCGTCCAGCATACTTGCCCGTGCTTTCGACCGGCAAGTAACATGCGGCCGGTCACGAACCTGCGTTTCCGCGGGTTTTCCAGCCCCCACCCGCAACGGCGCCTCCTTGTCCATTTCCGGCCTCATCACCGCTTTGGCGACACCTTTCCGGGCCGATGGCACGGTCGACGCCGAGGCATGGCAGCGCCTGCTGGCGCTGCAGCTGGCCGCAGGCGTGCAGGGCGTGGTGGTGGCCGGTTCCACCGGCGAGGCCGCGGCGCTGGCCGACGATGAGTACGACGCACTGCTGCGCGCGGCCGTGGCCGCTCTCGGCGGGCGCATGCCGGTGATGGCCGGTACCGGCGCATCGGCCACCGCCCGGACCATCGAAGCGACCCGCCGCGCGGCACGCAATGGCGCCAGCCATGCCCTGGTGGTCACGCCGCCGTATGTGCGCCCCACCCAGCAGGGCCTGCGCCAGCATTACCTGACGGTGGCCGAGCAGGGCGGCCTGCCGGTGGTGCTCTACAACGTGCCGGCGCGCACCGGCTGCGACCTGCTGCCGGAAACCGTGGCCGAACTGGCCGGCCACCCGAATATCGTCGGCATCAAGGAGGCGGTGGGCGACACAGCCCGGCTCAAGGCGTTGCTGGCGCTGCAAGGTGACGGCTTCGCCGTCTTCAGCGGCGACGACGGCAGCGCCGCGCGTTCGCTGTTGGCCGGTGCCGACGGACTGGTTTCGGTGGGTTCCAACGTCCTGCCGGGAACGTTCCGCACGATGTGCGACCTTGCCCGGGCCGGCGACCACGACGCCGTCGAAGCCTGGGATGCGCGCCTGCAGCCGTACCATGATTTCTGTGGCATCGAGCCCAACCCGATTCCGGTGAAAGCGCTGTTGCAGCGGCTGGGCATCGGCTACGGGTTGCGGTTGCCGCTGTTGCCCCTTTCCGACGCGCACCATGCCGCCGCCGACCACCTGGCGGCCGCGGTGGACGCGCTGGAAGCACTATCCAGCCACTGAATCTGCAGTGGCCTGAACCCGGAGATCCACGATGCGTCATTCCCGAACCGCTGTCCGCGCCCTTTCGCTGGCGTTGCTTGCCGTCGCCACCACGGTCACCGCCACCGGCTGCCACCGCGGCGCGCGTGGCGACTATGCATTGGCGCCGGAAATGCGCCCGCTCGAAGTGCCGCCGGACCTGAACCTGCCCAACACCGCTGGCGCCTCGCAGGTGCCGACGCTGGCCTCGGCCACGCGCCCGGCGGCACAGGCCGCACCGGCGCAGGGCGGCTTCACCGTCAGCGGCAGCCGCGACGAGGTGTTCGGCAAGGTTGGCACCGCGCTGGAAGCCATCGACGGGGTGACCATCGCCAGCCGCGCGCAACTGCTGGGCTCCTATGACGTGGCCTACGAAGGCAGCAATTTCCTGGTGCGCGTGGTGGCCGTGGATGCCGGCGCCTACGTGTCGGCGGTGGACCCGCGCGGCATACCGGCCACTGACGCGGCGGCGGTCAAGCTGGTCGATGCGCTGAAGGCCAGGCTCGGCGGTTGATGCCGGCCAGCCGTTGATGCGAAACGGGCGCCTTGCGGCGCCCGTCTTCGTTTGCGGCCCTGCCGCCGATCAGCGCTCCAATAGTTTGAGCTTGTCAGGCTTGCCGTCCCATTCGGCGGCATCCGGCGGCGGATCCTTGCGCACGGCCAGCACCGGCCACTCCTTGGACAGCTCGGCGTTCAACGCGGCGAAACCCTCCTGGCCAGCCGGCACGTCGTCTTCCGGGAAGATCGCATTGACCGGGCATTCGGGCTCGCACAGGGTGCAGTCGATGCACTCGTCCGGATCGATGACAAGGAAGTTGGGGCCTTCATGGAAACAGTCCACGGGGCAGACTTCGACACAATCGGTGTGCTTGCACTTGATGCAGTTTTCGGTGACGACGAAAGGCATGACGGGGTCCGGCTTTGAACCCCTCAATTCTAGTGCAGTAAGCAGAAGATGGGCGGAGGCATTCTCAATTCCGCGCGTCGCTCCTGCAGTGATTCATGCGGGCACAAAAAACCCCGCGGATGCGGGGCGTTTTGATTCGCGGACTTGAGTTGGCGCTCCCTAGGGGACTCGAACCCCTGTTTTAGCCTTGAGAGGGCCACGTCCTAACCACTAGACGAAGGGAGCGTTTTGTCGCTGTCCGGCGAGCGCGCTAGTATATGCGCCTGTTTGCCGTTCGGCAATCCCGCATCACCAACCGGAATCGCCACCATCAACTCCCCAGTTGCAACGCCATTCACCTTGCGCGTCATTCCGCGCGACCAGCACACCATTTCGCGCAAGGACATCAGCCCGAACGCACTGCGCGTGCTCTACCGCCTGCGCGAAGCCGGTTTCGGCGCCTACCTGGTCGGCGGCGCGGTGCGCGACCTGCTGGTGGGCGGGCGGCCCAAGGATTTCGACGTAGCCACCGACGCCACGCCCGAGCAGGTCAAGCAATTGTTCCGCAACTGCCGGCTGATCGGCCGCCGCTTCCGGCTGGCGCATGTGGTGTTCGGCCGCGAGATCATCGAGGTCGCCACCTTCCGCGCCAACAGCGACGACGGCAGCGGTGACCGCGAAGTCGAGAACGGCATGCTGGTGCGCGACAACGTCTACGGCAGCATCGAGGACGACGCGGTGCGCCGCGATTTCAGCTGCAACGCCCTGTACTACGCGATCGAGGACTTCTCGGTGCGCGACTACACCGGCGGCTTCGAGGACGTCCTGGCTCGGCGCATGAAGCTGATCGGCGACCCCGAGCAGCGCTACCGCGAGGATCCGGTGCGCATGCTGCGCGCGGTGCGGCTGGCGGCCAAGCTGAAGTTCGACATCGAGCCGGCCACCGCCGCGCCGATCCCGCAACTGGCCGGCTTGCTCGACGAAGCAGCGCCGGCGCGGCTGTTCGAGGAAGTGCTCAAGCTGTTCCTGTCCGGCCACGGCGTGGCCAGCTTCGAGGGGCTGGAGCGGCATGGCCTGCTGCCGGCGCTGTTCCCGGAGAGCGCGGCGGCACTGAAGAGCAACCGCAGCGGCGCCCTGCGCCGGTTCGTGGTCGAAGGCTTGCGCAGCACCGATGCGCGCGTGGCCAACGACGAGCCGGTGTCGCCGGCGTTCCTGTTCGCGCTGCTGCTGTGGCCGGCGTTCTGCCGTGCGCTGATTGCGCTGCAGCGGCAGGGGCTGGCGCCGGAGGAGGCGCAGCGCCGTGCCGCCGATCGGGTCACGCTGCACCAGCTCACCACCATTGCGCTACCTCGCCGGTTCTCGCTGCCGATGCAGGAAATCTGGCTGTTGCAGTCGCGCTTCGCCTCGCGCCAGCGCAAGCGCGTGCTGCGCACGCTGACCCACCCGCGTTTTCGCGCCGCGTTCGATTTTCTCGTATTGCGCCAGGTGGCTTCCAGCGAGCACGAGGCCGACATTGCATTCTGGCGCGAGGCGCAGCAGCAGTCCGGCCACGAACTGGAATCGGCGCTGGATGCAGTGCATGCCGAAGGCATGGAGGATGAAGCCCCCCGTCGTCGCCGTCGGCGTCGTCGTCGCAGCAGCGGCACCGCCGGGGGCGAATGAACCGCATGGTCGTGGCCTGCATCGGGCTGGGGGCCAACCTCGGCGATGCGCCGGCCACCGTGCGCGCGGCGATGCAGGCGCTGGCACGGTTGCCGGATTGCCGCCTGCTGGCCGGCTCGCGGTTGTACCGTACGCCAGCCTGGGGCAAGGAGGACCAGCCGGACTTCATCAATGCCGCGGTGGCGCTGGAAACCGGGCTGCCGGCGCCGACCCTGCTCGAATACCTGCTGCAGACCGAACAGGACTTCGGCCGCGTGCGCCTGCCCGACGAGCGTTGGGGGCCGAGAATGCTCGACCTCGACCTGCTGCTGTATGGCGAACAGGTCATCGACCTGCCGCAGCTGAAAGTGCCGCACCCCTGGCTGCATGAACGCGCTTTCGCCCTGCTGCCGCTGGCAGAGGTGGCAGCCGATGCCCTCATTCCCGGGCATGGAACGGTGCGTGGCGCACTGGCGGCGATGAAAACCTGCGGCATCGAGCCGATAGGCGGATAATGCGCGGCTCATCACCGAGCGTCATTTCCTCATGAGCACCCACGCAGACAGCAAACCCTGGACCGTCCCGGCTTTGGCCGAGGCCAAGCGCGACGGCCGCAAGCTGGTGATGCTGACCGCCTACGATGCGGGCTTCGCGCGCGCCTTCGACGCCAATGGCGTCGACCTGATCCTGATCGGCGATTCGCTGGGCATGGTGGTGCAGGGGCACGACTCCACGCTGCCGGTCACCGTGGCCGACATCGCCTACCACACCGCTGCGGTGGCACGGGTGCTGCAGCGTGCGCTGCTGGTGGCCGACCTGCCGTTCGGCGCCGACGCCACCCCCGAACGCGCGTTCGAGGCTTCGCTGCAATTGCTGCAGTCCGGGGCGGAGATGGTCAAGATCGAAGGCGCCGGCTTCAAGCTGGACGTGATCCGCCATCTGGTCGAGCGCGAAATCCCGGTCTGCTCGCACCTGGGCCTGACCCCGCAGTCGGTGCTGACGCTGGGGGGCTTCAAGGTGCAGGGCCGCGGTGAAGCGGCCGAACGCCTGCGTGCCGATGCCCGCGCCGTGGCCGAGGCCGGGGCGTCGCTGCTGGTGCTCGAATGCGTGCCTTCGCCGCTGGCCGCGCAGATCACCGCCGACGTCCCGGTGCCGACCATCGGCATCGGCGCCGGTGCCGGCTGCGACGGCCAGGTGCTGGTGATGCACGACTTCCTCGGCCTCGACAGCGGCCACCGCCGGCCCAAGTTCGTCAAGGATTTCCTTGCCGAGGGCGGCTCGGTGGCCGGCGCCGTGCGCGCCTACGCCGACGCCGTGCGCGCCGGCACCTTCCCCGACGCGGAGCATGCGTACGCATCATGATCGAGACCGTCACCGAACTTTCCCGGCTGCGCGCCATCGTCGCCGGCTGGAAGCGCGAGGGCCTGCGCGTGGGCTTCGTGCCGACGATGGGCAACCTGCACGCCGGCCACTATTCGCTGGTGAAACTGGCGCGGCAGCATGCAGACCGTGTGGTGTCCAGCGTGTTCGTCAACCCGACCCAGTTTGGCCCGAACGAGGATTTCACCCGCTACCCGCGCACGCCCGAGGCTGACACCTCCGGCCTGCTGCAGGCCGGTTGTGACGTGCTGTGGCTGCCCACGGTCGAATCCATGTACCCGTTTGGCGTCGAACTGGCCGCCAATGTCCACGTGCCGGGCGTGAGTGCGCTGCTGGAAGGGGCGCATCGCCCCGGCCACTTCGACGGTGTGTGCACCGTGGTCACGCGCCTGTTCAACCAGGTGCAGCCGGACATGGCCGCGTTTGGCCGCAAGGATTACCAGCAATTGGCGGTGATCCGGCAGATGGTGGCTGACTTGGCGTTCCCGATCGAGATCGTTGGCGGCGAAATCGTGCGCGAGGGCGACGGCCTGGCGATGAGTTCGCGCAACCAGTACCTCACCGCCGAAACCCGCCCGCAGGCGTCGACGATCCGGCGCGTGCTGCTGGGCATGCGCGATGCCAGCCTGGCGGGTACGCCGCGGGCGAAGGTCGAGGCCGACGGCGTCGCGCAGCTGCAGGCGGCCGGTTTCCATGTGGACTACGCGGTGGTGCGGCTGCCGGACCTGGGCGAACCGGGCGAAGGCGAGGCCGGCGCCCGCGTGGCGCTGGTGGCGGCCAAGCTGGGCAGCACCCGCCTGATCGACAACATCGAGTTCTGAAGGCGGCGGGTTCCGCGGGGCAGGGACCCAGCTCCGCAGGTATGGGACTTCACCTTGTCCTGATGCAATCCGGAAGCGACATGCGATGGCGCCCTCGTGGCGCCATTTTGCTGCCTGCGTGGCCTGTCCGGCCGTCCATGTTGCAGTGCAAGCAGAGCCCCGCACGGGTGCTAGACTGCGTACTTTCATCACGCAGTATCGGCACCGTCATGCAACTCACCCTGCTCAAGACCAAGATCCACCGCGCCACCGTCACCCACTCGGAATTGAACTACGAAGGCTCCATCGCCATCGATGGCGACCTGCTGGAAGCCACCGGCATCCGCGAGTTCGAGCAGGTGAACATCTGGGTGGTGACCAACGGCGCGCGTTTTTCCACCTACGCCATCCGCGCCGAGGCCGGCAGCGGCATCATCTCGCTCAACGGCGGCGCCGCGCGCCACGTGCAGGTGGGCGACGTGGTCATCATTGCCGCCTTCGCCAGCATGAGCGAAGCCGAGGCCGACACGTTCCAGCCCAAGCTGGTCTACGTCGACGGCAACAACCGCATCACCCACACCAACCACTCCATCCCCACACAGGCCGCATGACCACGAACAACGGATTGACCGCATTGCACGCCCACGCCCAGCGTCTGCAGGGCACGGGCATTCCCTCGCTGTTGGCCGCCGAGCCGGACCGGGTGAAAACCCTGGCGCTCAAGGTCGGTCCGTTGTACGTGAACTTCGCGCGGCAGAAATACGACCGCGCCGCGCTCGATGCGCTGCTGGAACTGGCCGCCGCACACGACGTCGCCGGTGGTTTCGCGCGCCTGTTCGGCGGTGAAAAGATCAACATCACCGAAGGCCGCGCGGTGCTGCACAGTGCCCTGCGTGGCGACGCCAGCCCGAGGGCGGCGGCCGAACATGCCGAGGCGATGGCCGTGCAGCAGCGCATGGGCGAACTGGTCAAGGCGCTGGAAGCCAGCGACGTCACCGACATCGTCAGCGTTGGCATCGGTGGCTCCGACCTCGGCCCGCGGCTGGTCGCCGATGCACTGCGCCCGGCCAGCGGCGCACGCTTCCGCGTGCACTTCGTTTCCAACGTCGATGGCGCGGCAATGCAGCGCACGCTGGCCACGCTGGACCCGGCGACCACCGCCGGTATCCTGATCTCCAAGACCTTCGGCACGCAGGAAACCCTGCTCAATGGCGCGATCCTGCGCGACTGGCTGGGTGGCAGCGAGCGCCTGTACGCGGTCAGCGCCAACCCGGAGCGCGCCGCCAAGGCCTTCGACATCGCCGCCGAACGCGTGCTGCCGATGTGGGACTGGGTGGGCGGCCGCTATTCGCTGTGGTCGGCGGTCGGTTTCCCGATCGCGTTGGCGATCGGCTTCGCGCGCTTCGGCCAGTTGCTGGCCGGTGCGGCGGAAATGGATGCGCACGCGGCCAGCGCGCCACTGCGGCGCAACCTGCCGGTGCTGCATGCGCTGACCGACATCTGGAACCGCAACGTGCTGGGCTGTGCCACCCATGCGGTGATGACCTACGACCAGCGTCTCGCCTTGTTGCCGGCTTACCTGCAACAACTGGTGATGGAAAGTCTCGGCAAGCGGGTCAAGCTCGACGGCAGCCCGGTCGACGGCGACACCGTGCCGGTGTGGTGGGGCGGGGCGGGTACCGACGTGCAGCACAGCTTCTTCCAGGCGCTGCACCAGGGCACCAGCATCGTGCCGGCCGACTTCATCGGCTGCGTGCGCAACGACGATCCCTACGAAATCAACCATCAGGCGCTGCTGGCCAACCTGCTGGCGCAGACCGAGGCATTGGCCAACGGGCAGGACAGCAGCGATCCGCACCGCCAGTACCCCGGCGGCCGCCCGAGCACGCTGATCCTGCTCGATGCGTTGACCCCGCAGGCGCTGGGCGCGCTGATCGCCATGTACGAGCATGCGGTCTACGTGCAGTCGCTGGTGTGGGGCATCAACGCCTTCGACCAGTTCGGCGTCGAGCTGGGCAAGCAGCTGGCCAACCAACTGCTGCCGGCGTTGCAGGGCGAAGCGGTGGAGATCGCCGACCCGATGACGCGCGAGGCGCTGACGCTGCTGCGTACCTGACCCGTGCGATATGGATAAGCGAGAACGCCGCGCAGTGATGCGCGGCGTTTTCGTTTTGCCTGATGCCATGCGGCAAGCGCCGCACGGCATGGCGTGGCGGTCAGCCGGTGCGACGCCTCGCTCGCTGCGTGAACGGCCTGCACACCCTTGGCACCACATGCACCACATGCACCGCATCTACTGTGGATGCCGGAGCCTGCTCCTTGCTCCGCCAGTGGCGGCGACTCCCGTAGACTCGGCCACATGGACAACACCGCCACCACGCCCGTTCCCGAACTGCGCCCGACCCTGGAGCGCCTGCGCGCCGCATGGCAGGCGCGCAAGCCCGACCGCGCGCAACGCAGCGCCGACCTGCTGCGCCTGCGCGAGGCACTGAAGCGACGGCTGGAGGAGATGGCGCAGACCATCGCCGCCGACTTCGGCCATCGCTCGCCGCACGAGTCGCGCATCGCCGACGGCATGACCGTGCTCAACGAGATCGACCATCTGCGCCAGCACCTGCGCGGCTGGATGAAGCCCCGGCGCGTCGGCGTGGGCTGGCGCTTCTGGCCGGCACGCGCGGAGATCCGCCCCGAGCCGGTCGGCGTGGTCGGGGTCATCTCGCCGTGGAACTACCCGGTCAATCTCGCTCTTATTCCGCTGGCGACCGCCATTGCCGCCGGCAACCACGTCTATCTGAAGCCTTCCGAGCACACCCCGCGCACCAGCGCCTTCCTGCGCGACCTGCTGGCCGAGGTGTTCCCCGCCGACCGCGTCGCCGTCGCCGAGGGCGGTGCGGAGGTGGCTTCCGCATTCGCCGCATTGCCGTTCGACCATCTGGTGTTCACCGGCTCCACCGCGGTCGGGCGCAAGGTGATGGCTGCCGCCGCGCCGAACCTGACCCCGCTGACGCTGGAACTGGGCGGCAAATCGCCGCACATCGTGTTCGCCGATCACGCCTTCGATGGCCGCCTGGAACTGGGCGGCAAATCGCCGGCCATCGTCTGCGACGACTATCCGTTGCAGCAGGCCGCGGCGCGGCTGGCGACCGGCAAGTGGTTCAATTGCGGGCAGACCTGTATCGCGCCGGACTACGTGCTGGTCGGTACGGCGCGCCGCGACGCACTGGTGCAGGCGCTGCGGGAGCAGGTGCGTGCTCGCTACGGCGAGGGTTTCGCCGATACCGGCGACTACAGCCGCATCATCAACGACGGCCAGTACGCGCGCCTGCAGGGCTACGTGGACGACGCCCGCGCGCGCGGGCTGGAGGTGATCGCGCTGGGCGAGGCCGATCCGGCGCAGCGCCTGTTCCCGCCGACCCTGGTCCTGGAGCCGGGCGACGACGCCAAGGTGATGCAGGAGGAAATCTTCGGCCCGGTGTTCCCGATCCGCAGCGTGGGTTCGCTGGACGAGGCTATCGCTTACGTCAACGCCCACGATCGCCCGCTGGCGCTGTACCCGTTCAGCCACGACCGCGCCAGCGTGGAGAAGATCCTGCGCGGCACGCTGGCCGGCGGCGTCTCGGTCAACGACACGCTGTTCCACTTCGCCATCAACAACCTGCCGTTCGGCGGCATCGGCGCCAGCGGCATGGGCGCCTACCACAGCCGCACTGGTTTCGATGCGATGAGCAAGCAACTGCCAATCCTGTGGCAGGCGCGCCGCACCGGCGGCGACCTGTTGAAGCCGCCCTACAAGAAAGCGCAGTGGCTGATCGACCTGATCGTGCGCTGACGGCCGCAAACCCTGACCGTACAAACCTGATCGTAGATGCGGGGCTTGCCCCGCATGACGCCTTCCCGATGAAGCCCCGCGCCTGCCCCGAAAAGGGATGCAGGCACAAGCCCGGTATCTGCAAAGGCGCACGAAAAAGCCCGGCAAGCGCATGCGCCTGCCGGGCTTCGGATTTCGACCCTTGGTCGGGGAGACAGGATTCGAACCTGCGACCTCTACGTCCCGAACGTAGCGCTCTACCAGACTGAGCTACACCCCGCGAAGGAGGCGGAAAGATACTCCCGGCCAGGGTTTCTGGCAAGCACGGAATGCGTCATCGGCGCGCTTCGGTCCGGCGCTGTTCGCGGGCCTCGAACCACATGCCGTTGAGGATGGCGATGGTGGAGGCCAGGCCGGCGCCGAGTATCCAGGCGAAGTACCACATGCGTTGACTCCTTAGGCTGTCGTGGAGGGTCAGTAGGCGTTGGGGTTGTCGCCCATTTCTTCCAGCGTGGTCTTGCCCTTGAGTACGCGGTAGACCCAACTGGTGTAGGCGATGACGATGGGCAGCAGTACGGCGGTGACCAGCAGCATCACCCACAGCGTCAGGCGGCTGGAGGAGGCGTCCCACACGGTCAGGCCGGCGCCGGGCTGGGTGGAGGAGGGCAACAGGAACGGGAAGATCGCCAGGCCCACGGTGAGGATGATGCCGGCGATCGAGATACCCGAGGCGACGAAAGCCTGCCCGCCGCGGTGCGCGCGCAGCAGCAGTGCCGCCGCCAGCGCGCCGAGCAGGCCCGCGGCCGGCGCCAGCAGCGTGGCCGGCATCGCACTGTAGTTGTACATCCAGCCGCCGCTGGCGGTGACCTGCACGCTCTTCAGCAGCGGGTTGCTGGCGCCGTCGGTGGCCAGCGGCGAGGTGATGGCATGGCCGGGCAGCAGCAGCGCCACGCAGATGCCGCCGGCGGCGAACAGGACGAATCCCGCCAACGCGGCGATGCTGCCGTAGCGGGCGGCGCGCTCGGCTACCGCGCCGTCGGTCTTGAGCACCAGCATCGCCGCGCCGTGGGCGATGAACATTGCCACCGCAAGCAGGCCGGCGAGCAGTGCGAACGGGGTCAGCAGGCCGAAGAAGCCGCCGGTGTAGAACACCCGCTGGCTGTCGTCGAAATGGAACGGCACGCCCAGCAGCACGTTGCCCATCGCCACGCCCATCACCAGTGCCGGCACGAAGCCGCCGACGAACAGCGCCCGGTCCCAGTTGTCGCGCCAGCGCTGGCCGGGCAGCTTGCCGCGGTACTTGAAGCCGACCGGGCGCAGGATCAGTGCGAACAGGATCAGGAACATCGCCAGGTAGAAGCCGGAGAAACTCACCGCGTACAACGGCGGCCATGCGGCGAAGATCGCGCCGCCGCCCAGCACCAGCCATACCTGGTTGCCTTCCCAGACGGGGCCCACCACGTTGATCACCACGCGGCGCTCAACGTCGGTGCGGGCCACCACGGGCAGCAGTGCCGCGACCCCCAGGTCGAAGCCGTCCATCACCGCGAAGCCGATCAGCAGCACGCCCAGCAGCAGCCACCAGACCAGGCGCAGCGTGGTGTAGTCCAGAAGGATGAAGTCCATGCGGGTTCTCCTGCGTCAGGCCGGTTGCGTGGCGGAGTCGGATGCCGCTTGCTGCAGGCTCGGCAGCATCTCGTCGGGCCCCTTGCGGATGGTCTTGAGCATCAGCTTGATCTCGATGACCATCAGCACGGTGTAGAGCGCGACGAAGCCGCACAGCGTCAGCAGTATCTGGTGCAGTGCCAGTCCGGAGGCGGCGTAGAACGTGGGCAGCACGCCGTCCACCGCCCACGGCTGGCGGCCGTATTCGGCGACGAACCAGCCGCATTCGATGGCGATCCACGGCGCCGGCAGCGTCCACAGCGCCACTTTCAGGAAGCCGCGCTTGTGCTCGAAGTTGTGCCGGCACGAGTAGTAGAACGCCACTGCGAAGAATGCGATCAGATAGAAGCCGAGCCCGGCCATGATGCGGAACGTCCAGAACAGCGGCAGCACCGTTGGCACCGTGTCCATCGCCGCCTGCGAGATCTCCTGCGGCGTGGCGTCGAGGATGTCGGTGCGGTAGCGCTTGAGCAGCAGGCCGTGGCCGAGGTCCTGCCAGTGGCGGTCGAACATCTCGCGCGCTTCGCGATCATTCCTGTCGGCGCGGATGCGTTCCAGCGCGGCATAGGCCAGCTGGCCGCCGCGGATACGGTGCTCGGCGCGCTCGACCAGTTCGAGGATGCCGGGGATCGGCTGGTGCAGCGAGCGGGTGGCGATCAGGCCCATCAGGTAGGGCACCTTGACCGCGTAGTCGTTGCGGTGGGTCTGCTGGTCGGGGATGCCGAAGGCGGTGAAGTCGGCCGGCGCCGGCTCGGTTTTCCACATCGCCTCGATCGCGGCCAGCTTCATCTTCTGGTGCTCGCTGGCGGCGTAGCCGCTCTCGTCGCCCAGCACCACCACCGACACCGAGGACAGCAGGCCGAACGCTGCGGCCACCGCGAACGAGCGCCGTGCCACGTCGAGGTGGCGGTTGCGCAGCAGGTAGAACGCGCTGACCGACATCACGAATACCGCGCCGGTGATGTAGCCGGCGCTGACCGTGTGCACGAACTTGGCCTGAGCCACCGGGTTGAACACCACTGCCATGAAGTCGGTTACCTCCATGCGCATGGTTTCCGGGTTGAACACCGCGCCCACCGGATGCTGCATCCAGCCGTTGGCGATCAGGATCCACAGCGCCGACAGGTTGGTGCCCAGCGCCATCAGCCAGGTGATGGTCAAGTGCTGCACCTTCGACAGCCGGCTCCAGCCGAAGAAGAACAGGCCGATGAAGGTCGCTTCGAGGAAGAATGCCATCAGTCCCTCGATGGCCAGCGGTGCGCCGAACACGTCGCCGACGTAGTGGCTGTAGTAGGACCAGTTCATGCCGAACTGGAATTCCATCACCAGCCCGGTGCCCACGCCCATCGCGAAGTTGATGCCGAACAATACGCCCCAGAACAGCGTCATCCGCCGCCAGACTTCCCTGCCGGTCATGACGTAGACGCTCTCCATGATCGCGATCAGGAAGGAAAGCCCCAACGTCAGCGGGACGAACAGGAAGTGGTACATCACCGTCAGCGCGAACTGCAGGCGCGACAGATCCACGATGGTCGTGTCGATCATGGCCGGTTACCTCGTTGCAGGCAGGCGCCGTCGGCGACGCCTGCGATGATGCTGCACCTGTCCATGACATGGATCAATGTGACGTACTGTCGCAGCGGCAAACGTCCGCATGGCTGCGCAATCCGTCGCCGGCCTACAATCATGCCGTTCCATGCCCAGCAGAGCCTGCCGCCTTGAGTGATGTTCCACATCCTGCCGAAACGCCGCGTCAACGGCGCCGCAGGCAACAGCAATGGCTGGCCGGACTGGCGCATGCGGCGCGTTCGCGGCAGCGGCTGGCGGCCGCCGCGGTGTGCGTATCCGGCGGCTTGCTGGTGGTGCAGGCCTGGGCCATCGCGTGGCTGCTTCAAGGCGTGTTTGTCGAACACCGGCCGCTGGCGCAGGCCGGGCAGGTGTTCGCCCTGCTGGCGCTGGTGCTGCTGGCGCGCAGCGTGCTGGGCGGGTTTGCGCAGAAGGCGGCGGGCGAGGTGGCCGACGCGGCGCGGCTGGCGTTGCGCGAACAGGTCTACCGGCGCCTGCTGGGCAAGGGCCCGCTGTGGCTGCGGCGGCAGCGCAGTGGCGAACTCGGCGAATTGCTGCTGGCCCACGGCGATGCCATCGAGGGCTATTACGCCGGCTTCCAACCGGTGCGGGTGGAAATGGTGGTGGTGCCGCTGCTGATCGCCGCGGCGGTGGCCTGGGTGGACTGGGTGGTGGCGCTGGTGCTGCTGTGCACCGCGCCGCTGGTGCCGCTGTTCATGATGCTGGTGGGCATGGGTGCGGAAAACGCCGGCCGCGAGCAGTTGCAGGAACTGGCGCGGATGGGCGGGCATTTCGCCGACCGTATCAAGGGGCTGGGCCTGCTGCGGCTCTATGGACGCGGTGACGACGAGCTGGCCGGGATCGCGACTGCCGCCGAAGGCGTGCGATTGCGCTCGATGAAAGTGCTGCGCATCGCCTTCCTGTCTTCAACCGTGCTGGAGTTCTTCGCCTCGGTGAGCGTGGCGATGGTGGCGCTGTACCTCGGGCTGGGCTACCTCGGCATGTTGTCGCTGCACGCAAGCGCGCCGACGCTGGGCACCGGCGTGTTCTGCCTGCTGCTGGCACCGGAGTTCTACGCGCCGCTGCGCCGTTTCGCCGCGCACTACCACGACCGTGCCAATGCGTTGGCCGCCGCCACGGAAGTGGAGCGCCTGCTGGAAGGCGGAACGGAAGAAGATATGCCTGTACCGGTGGTGCCGGTCCGCGCACCCGAACCGATACAGGTGCACGCCCCATTGCTGGTGGCCGAGTCGCTGCGGTTGCGGCCGGGCGTGGTGAACCACGATGTGCTGTCGGACTTCTCGTTGCACATCGCCGACGGCCAACGGTTGGCGCTGGTCGGCCCCAGCGGCAGCGGCAAGAGCACCCTGCTCGAAGCGCTGGCCGGCTGGCTGCCGCCGCACGGTGGGCGCATCGTGTTGCGCGATGGCGTGCGCGTCGGTTACGCGGGACAGCGGCCCTACCTGTTCCACGGCTCCATCGCCGACAACCTGCGGCTGGCCGACCCGGCCGCCAGTGATGCGCGGCTGCACGCAGTGGCCGAGGTCGCGCAGGTGATGCGTTTTGCGCGGCAGTTGCCGCAGGGGCTGGACACGGTGATCGGCGAGCGCGGCTTCGGCCTGTCCGGCGGCGAAGCGCGGCGCATCGGATTGGCGCGGCTGCTGTTGAGCGATCCGGACCTGTTGCTGCTGGACGAACCCACCGCCTTCCTCGACCCGCAGACCGAAGCCGATCTCCTGCAGGCGCTGGCCGCGTTCACGCGCGGCCGCAGCGTGCTGATGGCCACGCACAGCGAGGCGGCGATGCGCTGGGCCGACGACATCGTGCGGTTGCATGCCGGCACGGTTCGCGCCGGCGATGAGGCCTGCGCATGAACCGCGACGATACCCTGCGCAGCGTGTTTGCCCGCCACCGCTGGCGCCTGCTGCTGGCGGTAGCCCTGTTGTTGCTGACGATGCTGGCGGGCATCGGCCTGCTGGGGCTCGCGGGCGGCTTCCTCACCGCCGCGGCGCTGGCCGGCGCGCTCGGCGCGGGCGCCGCGTTCAACTTCTTCTCGCCATCGGCCGGCATCCGGGCGCTGACGCTGGCGCGCATCGGCTCGCGCTATTTCGAGAAGCTGGTGGGCCACGATGTCACCCTGCGCATCGCCCGCGACCTGCGCGTGTGGTTCTTCCGCCGCGCCTTGCCATTGGCGCCGGTGCGCCTTGGTAGCAGCCGTACCGGCGAATTGCTGGCGCGGCTGATGACCGACATCGGCGAGGTCGATGGCCTGATGGTGCGCGCACTGGGGCCGCTGCTGGCGCTGGCCGGGGCGATGCTGGCGACGGTGCTGGCAGCGGCCCTGATCCACTGGCCGGCGGCGCTGTTGCTGCTGGCCTTGTCGCTGTTGGTCGGTATGGGCGTGCCGATGCTGGCGGTGCGCCACGGCGATGCCGGTGAAGCCGCGCGTGCGCGCCACCGCACCGACCTGCGCACGCTGGCCTACGAAGGACTGGAAGGTGCCGCCGACCTGACCGCACTGGATGCGCGCGACGACTGGATCGCCCGCGTCGATGCCGCCGCCCGGCAGGTGGCGGGCAGCGACCAGCGCCGCCGCGCCCGGCTGGTTGCCGGCAACGTGCTGCACTCGGCCTGCGCCGGGCTCGGCCTGCTGGCGATGCTGTGGCTGGCGCTGTCCGCGTTCGAGGCCGGTGCGCTGGCCGCACCGTTGGCGGCCACGCTGCTGTTCCTCACCGTGGCCTTGCTGGAAGCCGCCGCCGGTTGCGGCCTGGCATGGCAGGCGCTGCAATCGGCACGGATATCGGCCGCACGCCTGCAAGCCATCGTCGAACAACCGCCGGCCGTGGCCGACCCGGTGCAGCCCGCGGCGTTGCCGGCGCAGGCCGCCACCGTTTCATTCGAGCAGGTGGTGTTCGGCTGGCCGGGCGAAACCCGGCGCCTGCTCGACGGCATCGACCTGCAACTGCGGCCCGGCGAGCGCATCGCCATCCGCGGCGACAGCGGCTGCGGCAAGAGCACGTTGTCGGCGCTGCTGCTGCGCTTGTGGGACCCGCAGCAAGGCGCGGTGCGTTATGGCGGCATCGATCTGCGCGATGTGGCGCAGAATGAATGGCACCGCCGCATCGCCTGGCTGCCGCAGGGCGCGCCGGTGTTCGCCGGCAGCATCGCCGACAACCTGCGACTGGGTGATCCGGCGGCCGGCGAGGAGCGGATGTGGGCCGTGCTGGAGCAGGTCAGGCTGACCGGCTGGGCGCGGCAGCAGGGTGGGCTGTCGGCGTGGCTCGGCGAGAATGGCGCCACGATGTCGGCCGGGCAGGCGCGGCGCCTGGCGCTGGCCCGCGCCCTGCTGCGCGACGCCCCGCTGCTGGTGCTCGACGAGCCCACCGAGGGGCTGGACGTGGATACCGCCAATGCCCTGTTGACCGACTTGGCAGCCGCGCTGGGCCCGCGCAGCCTGTTGATGATCACCCACGGCCACCTGCCCGGGGGCGTGGTGCAGCGCGAGTACCGCTTGCAGCGAGGAAGGTTGACGCCCCTGCGCCCGTAACGCCGTTGTAGAGCGGGGCTTGCCCCGCTGGAGCATTCCCGGCCAAGCCCCAGCGGGCCAAGCCCCAGCGGGGCAAGCCCCGCTCTACAGGGGCGGTCGTGCTGCCATCATCGGAACTCGCTACCCGCGCAGCTCGATTGCCGAGCGCGCCGCCGTGGATGTCGAATGTCATTGCGCGTGCCGCACCGGTTCCGGCGGTGGCACCTCGTCGCGCACCCGCAGGAACCGCGCGAACCGTGGTAACCCTTTGGCGGTGAAACCGTTGTGGCGATAGGTGACGAGGCTGCCGATGGCCGGCGGCATGGCGCGCTCGACATCCTTGAAGCCGCTGCCGATGCGGAAGCGCGTGCCATCGTCGCGTTCCACCAACAGCGCACCGAGCATGCCGGCGTACTTGCCCTTGCCCGGAAGGTGCGCGACCACGCGGGCTTCGGCGTCGTCCCACGGTTTGAGCTTGAGCAGGCCGTCGCTGCGACCGGCGCTGTAGCGGTTGTCCTGATGGTGCAGCATCAAGCCTTCGCCACCCGCGGCGACGATGGCTTGCAGGTGGTGGTGCAGGGCGGCGGTGTCGGCGATCCGGCGTTGCGGGATCACCGCCAGCGTCGCCGACGTACCGCGCTCGACCAGCGCCTGCATGGCGGTCAGACGCTGGTTGAACGTGCCGGCATGACCGGGCAGGTCGAAGGCCATGAAGCGCAGCCGCCGCCAGCCGTCGTCGTCGGCCGGGTGGCTGCGCACGGTGCCGCTGGTGGTTTCGAAACTGCCGCGCCCGCCCCACAGCTCGCCATCCAGCGCTTGCCGCGGCCAGCCGCGGGTGAACCACGCGGGCGCCGCGATGCGGTTGCCGGCGCGTGTCCACAGCGCTTGCCCGTCCCAGCGGGCGCGCACGCCGTCGAGCTTTTCGCTGACCCAGTAACGGGAAACCTCCGCGCCATCATGCCATTGGCCAGCCAGCATCACCGGCGGTGGCGCCGCGGCCGTGGCGAGCAGTGGCAGCAACAACAGGCACAGCAGCATCGTCAGGCGTGACATGGCAGCTCCATGCGGTGGGAGCTGCCAGCCTGCGCATGCCCGCGCTGCCGTGCGATCAGTGGGAGGCGCCGTGGCCGGTAGGAAGTGGCGGCACCGCGCCGTCGGTCAATGCGGGCCGGCGGCGGGAGGCGGGGACTCCGGTTTGACCGGGGCGAGGTTGAAGCGGAGGTGGCGCCCGGCCTGGCGCGCGGAGCGCAGCCGGCCGCGGTGGGCGTCGAGCAGGTCGGCGCGGGTCACGATGCCGAGCAGTTGCTCCGCGGCGGCTTCGTCGATGACCAGCAGCCGGCCCACGCCGCACTCGACCATGTGGTCGGCCGCATCCCGCAGTGAGTGGTCGCCGCCGATCACCGCGGGCGACGGCTGCATGACGTCGCGGATGCATAGCCCGTCTTCGCCGGCGCGGGCCAGCACGTCGCGGCGCGCCACCAGACCGCACGGCACGCCATCGGCACGCAGCACCGGGAAGCTGTGGTGGTCGAATTGCGGGTTCCCGCCCTCCAGCACCTTGCAGGCGTCGGCAAGGCGCTCTTCGCCCAGGAAACAGGCCAGATCCTGCGTGCACACGTCGCGGACGTGGACCGAATCGAGGTGGTCGGCGCTGTAGTCCGAGGGCACGCGCACGCCGCGGCGCACGATTTTCTCGGTCATGATCGTGTTGCGCATCAGCAGGCCGGATACCAGGTAAGCGGCAGCGCAGGCGCCCAGCAGCGGCAGCAGCCCGTGCACCTGCTGGGTGGCCTCGAAGGCGAACACCACCGAGGTGAGGAACGCCCGCGACGCCCCGGCGAAGACCGCCGCCATGCACACTAGCGCCGCCATCCGCGGATCGACGCCCAGTTCGGGGAACGCGGAGGCGACCAGCAGGCCCAGCGCCCCGCCGAAGGCGCCGCCGATGGTGAACATCGGCGCCAGGGTGCCGCCGGAGGTGCCGCTGCCCAAGGCGATGGACCAGGAACACAGTTTCATCAGGCCCAGCGCCAGCAGGCCGGCCAGGCCGAGGCCGCCGCCCAGCACCAGGGTGATGTTGTCGTAGCCGACGCCGAGCGTGCGCGGCATGAACCAGCCCACGATGCCCACCGCCAGCCCACCGATGGCGGGCCACCACATCCAGTGCACCGGCAGCCGCTCGAAGGCGTCCTCGATGCCATAGGTCAACCGGGTGATGGCCACCGCCGCCAGCCCGGCGGCCGCGCCCATCGCCACGTAAGCCGCCAGCGCGCCAACCGGGGCCGCGGCCAGCGCCGGCATGGGGAACACCGGGGCGACGCCCTCGAAGCAGGCATGCACCGCCGCGCCGATCATCGCCGCCGTGGCCACCGGGATCAGCGAGCGCGCCTTGCGCTCGAACAGCAGCAGCTCGACTGCCAGCAGCACCGCGGCGATCGGCGTGGCGAAGATGGCCGACATGCCGGCCACCGCGCCGGCCGCGAGCAGCGTCTTGCGCTCGTCCGCAGTGACGTGCATCAGCTGCGCCAGCAGCGAGCCCATCGCGCCGCCGGTGGCGATGATCGGGCCTTCGGCACCGAATGGGCCACCGGTGCCGATCGCCACGGCCGAGGAGGCCGGCTTCAACCAGGTGATGATCGGCGGGATGCGGCTTTCGTTGCGCAGTACCTGCTCCATCGCCTCGGGAATGCCGTGGCCGCGGATCGCGCGCGAGCCGAAGCGGGCCATGACGCCGACGACCAGCCCGCCGGCCACGGGCAGCAGGATGGCCCACGCCCCGAGATGATGGTCGGCCGGGCTGCGCAGCGTCGCGTCGACCGTGCCGTAGTACACGAGGTTGGTGACCAGGCCGATCAGCGCGGTCAGCAGGCGCGCGACCATGCCGACCACGCCGGCCAGTATCGCGGCGACGGCGACGATCCACAGCACCCGGCGGTCGAGGGGGCGGAAGCGGCGCGGCATGCGCGCGTCGAAAAGCGCCGTGTCCAGCGCAGGCGCCAGCGGCACCGCCGCACGCGAGTGCTGCAGGGAGGAGGGTTCGCTCAAGGAAAGGGCCAGCCGTGAAGTGAGGCGCGAAGGCTAGCGGGATGGCGCCGCGGTAGCTTGCTCGAAACTGAACGCTCCGCGAGGGGGCGATGGCACGGCGCCGCCGCTCAATGCGGCGACAGCGTGTCGAGGAAACCACGTACGGCCGGGCCGTAGCGGTCATAGTCAACGAGGAAGGCGTCGTGGCCCTGCGGCGAGTCCATGCCGATGAACTGCGTTTGCGCACCGCCGTCGCGCAGGCCGTCGGCAATCTGCTGCTGCTGTTCGACCGGGAACAGGATGTCGGTGTTGGCGCCGATGGCCAGCGCCCGCTGCACGCGGATCTTCGCCAGCCCGGCCATCACCTCGCCGTCGCCGTATTCGGCCATGTCGAACCAGTCCATCGCCCGGCCCATGTACAGGTAGCAGTTCGGGTCGAAGTGGCGCACGAAGCGGCGCGCATGGCCTTCCAGGTAGCTTTCGACCTGGAATTCGAGGCCGAACGGATCTTCGCCGTTCTGTTCCGAATCCAGCCGCACGCGGCCGAAGCGGCCGTCCCATTCCAGCGCCGAACGGTAGGTGATGACGCCGAGCTTGCGCGCCATGCGCATGCCTGATTCCGGGTAATGGGCCTCGTCGTAGTTGCCGTCATTCCACGCCGGGTCGAGGCGGATCGCCTCGCGCTGCAGCGAGCGGATGGCGATGGAGAAGGGCAGGGCCTGCGCACTGCCGGAGATGTTGATGTGCGCACGGGCGATGCCCGGGTGGTGCAGCAGCAGCGCCAGCGCGGTCATGCCGCCCATCGAGTTGCCGATCAGGCAGGCCAGTTGCCCGATTCCCAGCGCACGCACCACCTCGGCGGCGGCATTGGCGATGTCCTCCACCGAAAGCTCGGGGAACGCCAGCCGGTAGGGCTGGCCGCTGGCGGGATCGGGCGAGGCCGGGCCGGTGGAGCCCTTGCAACTGCCCAGCGAGTTGACGCAGACGACGAACCAGCGCTCGGTGTCGATCGGCTTGCCGGGGCCGAGCATCGGCTCCCACCAGCCCGGCGTGGGGTTGCCGGCATGACTGGCGGCATGGGCGTCGGGCGACAGGCCGGTGACGACCAGGATCGCATTGCCGGCATCGGCGGCCAGTGTGCCCCAGGTCTCAAAGGCGATGCGGGCGCCGTGCAACTGGCCGCCGCGCTTCATCGGGAAAGGCGAAGACAGCGCGTGGAAATGGCTGCCCTCGGGGATGAATTCGGTCATCCCCCGATTCTAGCGGCGTGGCGTGGCAGTGTGGCCGCCGGGTGATGCCGCGGCGTCATCACGACATGAAGCGTGGTTGTGAGCACGTCATGGATGCACAAGTCCGCATTTCGTAGGTGCCAGGCCAGCCCGGTACGGGGCTTTATCGAGAAAGCCCCATGCGGGGCAAGCCCCGCATCTACGGCATGCCGAGCACGATTTCCAGTGGCTTGCCGGCGGGCAGGGTGACCTTGACCGGTGTCGATTCGACGTCGCCGTCCTGCCGCATCGCGTTGCCGCTGGCCGACAGGCGCGCGAATACTTCCACTTCCGGCAACGCCGAGAGCTTCTGCGTCGGCATCGGACTGTCGGCGTCGTCGAGGGTGACGGTGAGCGTTCCGGCCTGCGCGGGATGGCGTTCGACCGCGACCGGCATCGGCGGGCCGCCGGGGATGCGGGCGATGACGAACAGGGTGTCCGCGCCCGCGGCCGCGCGTGCCTGCAAGGCCGGTGCCAGTGTCACCCGCACGGTAAGGGTGTTGCCGGTCGCGGCCGGGGCAACGGGCGCGGAAGGCGGCAGGCCGGCGTCCGCGCGGGCGGCATCGATCTGCTCGCGCAGCGCGGTGGCGGCGCCATCCTTGAGGCGCGGCAGCAGGGTTTCCCATGTATGCGCGGCGGCTTCGGCTTGCCCGCGCTGGCGCTGCACGATGCCGATCAGCCAGATGGCACGTTCGTTGTCCGGGGCCAGTTCGCGGGCGTGGTGCAGCCATTGCAGGCCGGTGTCGTCGAACCGCAGTTCGGGATCGGCCTGGGCACGGGCCTGCGCGGCCTCGACCAGCAGGCCGGGTTCGTCGGGGGCCAGCCGCAGGGCACTTTCGTAGGAGGCCGCGGCATCGGCCATGCGCCCCAGCTCCTGTTGCGAGCGCGCCAGCAGCATCCAGCCGTCGACGCGGTCCGGGTTCCTGCGCATGGCCTCCTGCAACTGTTCGATGCCCTCGGCGAGGCTGGCCGGCACCGGAATGGACTGCACCTGCAATGCGGCCGGCGTGCCCTGCCATTGGTACAGGCCGAGCGTGGCGACCACCATCGCCGCCACCAGCGTGCCCCAGATGCCGCGCTTGCCGGCGCGCAGCAATGGCAGCAGGGTGACGCCGCCCACCACCGCGGCCAACAGCCCGGCCAGCGCCATGAATACCGGCGTGCTCACCATTGCCGGTCCTCCTGGCTGGCGTCTTCGGCCGCGGGCAGCGGCGCGGCTTGCCGGCGCTTGCGCACCTGCACGACCAGCAACGCGGTGCCTGCCAGCAGCAACACGCCCGGGGTCAGCCACAGCAACAGGGTGCTGCCCTGCATGCGCGGGCGATACAGCACGAACTCGCCGTAGCGCTCGACCAGGAACTGCTTGATCTCCGCATCGCTGCGGCCTTCGTGCATCAGTACCAGCACTTCGCGGCGCAGGTCGTGGGCGATCTGCGCGTTGGAGTCGGCCAGCGACTGGTTCTGGCACTGCACGCAGCGCAGCTCGGCGGTCAGCGCGTGGAAGCGGGCTTCCTCGGCGCGGTCACGGTATTGCAGGGGCGTCGGGTCGCCCATCGGCTGCGCCGCCGCGGCCAGCGGCAGGCACAGTGACAGCAGCAGCGCGGCCAGCCGTTTCATCATCGCTGCGCTTTCCCTTTGCCGGCGGCTTCGATCTTTTCCAGCGCCGGGATCAGCTGCCGGTCGAGCACGTCCTGGGTGATGGCGCCGCTGTACTTCCAGCGCACGATGCCGTGGCCGTCGACCAGGAAGGTTTCCGGCGCGGCTGCGATACCCCAGTCCAGCGCGGTGCGGCCTTCCTCGTCGGCCAGCACCAGCATGTAGGGGTTGCCCAGTTGCTCCAGCCAGCGCAGCGCGTCGGCGCGTTCGTCCTTCCAGTTGTAGCCGATCACGCGCACGCGCTTGGTTTCGGCGAAACGGGTGAGGATGGGGTGTTCGTCGCGGCAGGTAGGGCACCAGCTGCCCCAGACATTGAGCAGGTAGGGCGCGCCGAGCAGCTCGGTGCTTTTCACCTTGACGTTGGGGTCGTGCAGCACCGGCAGCACGAAGCTGGGCGCCGGCTTGCCGATCAGCGCCGAGGGCAGGGTGTCGCGGTCCGGCCGGTCCGAGCGCGCCACGCCATAGAGCATCAGCGCGACCAGGCCGAAGAAGAACAGGGCGCCGATGAAGAGGGCGACCGGCGGCAGGCGCCGGGGCGGGGTGGGGTTCGAGTTGGACATCATGATCTCCCGGGCAACTTGCGGAAGCGGCGGTCGACGGCGGTGACGAAGCCGCCCAGCGCCATCAGGATCGCGCCCAGCCATATCCAGCGGACGAAGGGTTTGACCTGCACGCGCACCGCCCAGGCGCCGTCGCCGAGCGGTTCGCCCAGCGCGACGTAGATGTCGCCGCCGAGCGCGGGATGGATGCCGGCTTCGGTCATCGGCATGCCGCCGCTGGCGTAGGTGCGTTTTTCCGGGTGCAGCAGGGCGATTTCGCCATTGTTGCGCAGCACCCGCACGTGGCCGCGGTCGGAATGGTAGTTGGGGCCGTTGCTGGCCTCCACGCCCTCGAAGCGCAGCTCGTACGGGCCGGCCTGCACCGACTTGCCCGGTGCCAGCGCCACTTCATGCTGGACGCTGAGCGCCTCCACCAGCAGCGCGCCGACCACGAACACGGCGATGCCGAAGTGCGCCAGCAGCATGCCGGTGGTTTCCGCATTGGGCCGGCCGCTGCTGCGCAGGCGCTGCCACAGCACGTACAGCGTGCCAGTCGCCACCCATGCGGCGGCGGCGATGCCGGCGGCGGTCTTGAGCTTGCCCTGCGGTGCCATGAACCACGCCACGATGCCCAGCAGCAGCGCCAGCCCGGCCCACGGCGCGAGCAGCGCCAGCGGGCGCAGGCCCTGCTCGCGCTGCCAGCGGGTCAGCGGGCCGAACGGCAGCAGCAGCACCAGCGGCGTCATCAGCAGCAGGAACAGGGTGCCGAAGTAGGGCGGGCCGACCGACACCTTGCCCAGGTCGAGCGCGTCGGCCAGCAGCGGGTACAGCGTGCCCAGCAGCACCATCGCGCAGGCACAGCTGAGCAGCAGGTTGTTGGCCAGCAGCAGTCCTTCGCGCGAGTTGAGCGCATAGCCACGGCGCGCGGCGCCGGCATTGCCGCCGAGGCCGGGTACGCGCAGCGCGTACAGCAGCAGCGAGCCGCCGATCACCAGCGCCAGGAACACGAGGATGAACAGCCCGCGCGCCGGATCGGCGGCGAACGAATGCACGCTGGTCAGCACGCCCGAGCGCACCAGGAAAGTGCCCAGCAGCGACAGCGCGAATGCGGCGATGGCCAGCAGCAGGGTCCAGCCGATGAACACGCCGCGCTTTTCGGTGGCTGCCTGCGAATGCAGCAGCGCCGCGCCGGCCAGCCACGGCATGAAGCTGGCGTTTTCCACCGGGTCCCAGAACCACCAGCCGCCCCAGCCCAGTTCGTAGTAGGCCCACCAGCTGCCCAGCGTGATGCCCAGGGTCAGGAACGCCCAGGCCACGTTGGTCCACGGCCGCGTCCAGCGCAGCCAGCGCACGTCGATGTGGCCGTCCAGCAGCGCGGCGATGGCGAAGGCGAAGGGCACCGCAAAGCCGACGTAGCCCAGGTACAGCATCGGCGGGTGCAGGATCAGCCCCGGGTCCTGCAGCAGCGGGTTGAGGTCGTGGCCTTCCAGCGGCGCCGGCAGCAGCCGCTCGAACGGATTGGAGGTGAACAGCAGGAAGGCGAGGAAGCCGACGCTGACCAGCCCCATCACCGCCAGCACCCGTGCCACCACCACCGCCGGCAGGTGCTGCGAGAACGCGGCCACCGCCGCGGTCCACAACGCCAGCACCAGCGCCCACAGCAGCAGCGAGCCCTCGTGCGCGCCCCATACCGCCGAATAACGGTAGATCATCGGCAGCAGCGAGTTGGAGTTGTCGGCGACGTAGCGCAGCGAGAAATCCTGGCGCACAAAAGCGATGGTGAGCACCACGAAGGCGCCCAGCACCATCGCCAGTTGCAGCAGCGCCGCGGGCCGGGCCACCGCAACCAGCGCTGGCAGGTTGCGGTGCGCCCCGACCAGCGGCAGCGCGCTTTGCAGCAGGGCCGCCAGCAGCGCCAGGATCAGCAGGATCTGTCCGATTTCGCCGAGCACTCAGGGCGCTTCCGTGGTTGCGGGCGTGGCGGGCACCTGATGCTTGTCGTGAGCCATGCCCATCTTGTCGGCCAGCTCCTTGGGCATGTAGGTCTCATCGTGCTTGGCCAGCACGTCCTCGGCGACGAACACGCCATCGGCCATGCGCCCGGTGGCGACCACGGCCTGGCCCTCGCGGAACAGGTCCGGCAGGATCTTGTCGTAGGTCACCGGCAGCTCGGCGTCGCCGTCGGTCACCTCGAAGCGCGCCAGCAGCGCGCCGGGGTCGCGCTTGAACGAGCCCTTGGCGACCATGCCGCCGAGGCGGAAGCGCGAATCCGGCGCCACCTTGCCGGCCTTCACCTCGGCCGGGGTGTAGAGATAGGCGATGTTGCGCTGCAAGGCGGTGGCGACCAGCGCGGTGGCGATGCCGGCCACGGCGACGACCAGCAGCACCAGCAGCAGGCGCCTGCGTTGGGTGGGACTCATCTGCTCAGTTCTCCGTCATCGGCAACGGCCGCGGCCGCCTGTTGGCGCCGTGCCCGCGCCAGCCGGTTGCGCACCTCGCGCAGTTGCCGGCGCACCTGCAGGCGCGGCACGGCGAAATCCCACGCCAGCACGGCGAAGAACACGCCGTAGGCCAGGGCAACGTACTGGAAATAACTCACGATGGTCTCTCCACGCGCTCGCGCACCCAGGCCTTGCCGGCCTCGCGGCGCAGGTTGTCGGCGCGCGCGCGCGACAGCAGCGAGCCGGCGAACCAGAACTTGGTGGCGAACACCATCAGCCACAGTGGCAGCACCATGCTGTCGTCCATGCTGGATTCACCGAACAGGCGGATGGTCTGGCCCTGGTGCAGCGAGTTCCACCACACCACCGAGTAGCGGATGATCGGCAGCAGCGCCACGCCGACGATGGACAGCAGGGCGGCGGCGCGCGCGGCGGCGCGGCGGTCGTCGATGGCGCCGTACAGGCCCATCACGCCCAGATAAAGGAACAGCAGGATCAGCTCGGTGGTCAGGCGCGGGTCCCAGTCCCACCACGTGCCCCACATCGGCTTGCCCCAGATGCTGCCGGTGAGCAGGGTGATCAGGGTGAAGGCCGCGCCGATCGGCGCGCAGGCCATCGCCAGGATTTCGCAGAGCTTGATCCGCCAGACCAGCGCGATGGCACCGTAGAACGCCATCAGCCCGAACACGAACAGGCTCATCCATGCCGACGGCACGTGGATGTAGAGGATGCGGAAGCTGTCGCCCTGCTGGTAATCGGCGGGGACCACCGCCAGCGCCTGCCATAGGCCGAAGGCGAACAGCGGCAGCGAGGCGAGGTAGCACCAGGGCGACCAGCGGGCGGCAAAGGCATCGAAGTAGGCCGGGGAACCCAGCCGATGGAACCAACCTGCCAAACCTTTGAACATCCGCTCGCTCGCTGGGAAAAACGACGGTGGGGTGGACCCCGACCATCCGGTTACCGGGCACCGCGAAGCAACGGGCTCCTGCAGCCCATGAAGATTAGCCGAAGACGGCGCGGTTGGCACTGCCAGCCGGCACCGTGAGGGTCGTCGGGCGGCGCTTACTTCAGGGTGATGGTGCCCTTCATCAGGGCCGAGTGGCCGGGGAAGCTGCAGAAGAACGACAGCGGCGCGCCGGCGGCGACGAGTTTGGCGACCGGCACACTGACGCTGGTGGTTTCACCGCCGCCCACCACCTTGCTGTGGGCGATGACGCGGGCATCGCCGGCCTTGACGTAATCGGCGGCCAGCCCGGCCTTGATGCCGTCGGTATCGATGCCACGCATGTCGGCGGTCCTGGCCACCACCACGTTGTGGCCCATCACGTTTTTGGCCATCTTGCCGGCGTGCTTCAGATTGATGGTGAAGTTGGCGCAGCTTTTGGGCACGTCGATGTTGGTGACGCTGTAGCGCATGGCGTCGTTGCCCTCCACGTTCACCGAGCAGGTGTCGGCGGCATGGGCGGCGCCGGCGGCGCCAAGGGCGAGGGTGGAGGCGATCATCAGTTTGCGGAACATGGAAGACTCCTGTTGCGACGGATTCGCCCGCTGAACGGGCAGCAGACAATGCTGCGACCGGCACTGCCCGCAGGCAAGTGACGCAATGTCGCAGGCAGGCCGGGGCCATGTCCTCGACGGCTTCCGGGCGTAGGTTGGGCTACGCCCCCGACGCTCCGGTTGCGTGTCGGGGATGTAACCCCGACTTGCCCATCTTGTGGGAACCGAAGCAGCCGCCCCGTTCAGGAATTGGCGATGCGGATCGCGGCAGCGGCGGTCAACGGCGCCAGCAATGCACTGACCACCAGCCCTGCACCGAGCAACAGCAGCGCGCCGCTGGCGTCGAAACCCTGCGCCGAAGCGGCTACCGCACCGGCGCCGAATACCAGCACCGGCACGTACAACGGCAGCACCAGCAGCGCCAGCAGGATGCCGGAGCGGCGCATGCCGACGGTCAGCGCGGCCACCACCGCACCGAGCAGGCTCAGCAGCGGCGTGCCCAACGCCAACGAGGCCATCAGTACCGGCAACTGTGCATGCGGCAGGCCCATCAGCTCGGCCAGCAGCGGGCTGACCAGCACCAGCGGGAACGCCGTGGTCAGCCAGTGCGAGAACACCCGCACCGCCACCAGCCATGCCAGCGGCACCGGCGACAGCAGCCATTGCTCCAGCGAGCCGTCCTCGGCATCGCCGCGGAACAGCGTATCCAGCGACAACAGCCCGGCCAGCAGCACCGACAGCCACAGCACCGCCGACGCCACCCGCTGCAGCAGATCCGGGTTGCCGCCCAGCGCAAGGGCGAACAGCGCCACTACCAGCAGCGCGAACAGGATCGGCTGCGCGGCATCGCCGCGGCGGCGCCACAGCAGTTTCAGGTCGCGCGCCAGCAGCGCGGTGGCGGCGCTGGCCAAGGTGGGGCGCGGGCCGGGCAGGTTCATGCTGTAGCCTCCGCCGCATCGGCACGGCCGAGAGTGAAGGTGCGGTTGCGTACCGGCGGCGCGGCATAGGCGCCGTGGGTGGTGACCAGTGCCGCGCCACCGCTGCGCAGGTGCGCGGAAATCATCCGGTTGACCAGGTTGATGCCGTCCAGGTCGAGGTTGGCGTAGGGCTCGTCGAGCAGCCATACCGGCGCCGGCGACAACCACATGCGGGCCAGCGACAGCCGCTTCTTCTGCCCGGCCGAGAGCTGCCGCACCAGCGCATCCTCGTGGCCGGCCAGGCCGACGATGGCCAGCGCGTTGCCGGGCATCTGCCGCGTGCGCCGCCCATGCAGGCCGCACAGCACGTGCAGGTTCTCCAGCGTACCCAAATCCTGTTTCAACGCAGGCAGGTGGCCGAGGTAGGCGATGAAGCGCGAGCGCTCTTCGTGGCCGGCCGGCCGGCCGTCGATTTCGATCGTGCCTTCGTCCGCGCGCAACAGGCCGGCCAGTACCCGCAGCAAAGTGGTCTTGCCGACGCCGTTGCCGCCCTGCACCAGCAGCGCCTCGCCGGCATCGACATGCAGGTCGAGCGGGCCGAACACCGGGTCGTCGTTGCGGGTGAAGCGCAATGCACGCGCGGCGAGCAGCGGCTGGGCGTTCGTGGTCTGGCTCATCGGGTCGGGCGCATCCGTCCTCGGGTGGGGAAGCGCGGGCAGGCTGGCGCATCGGGCCGGCCATTATAGGAGCGCGCAGCCCGCGCGGCCGGCATTGCGTACACTCGTCACTCCTTCCCCGGCACCCGCGCAACGATGCAACCGCAGACCAAGCTGCCCAAGGTGGGCACCACCATCTTCACCGTGATGTCGCAACTGGCCGCCGAGCATGGCGCGGTCAACCTCGGCCAGGGCTTTCCGGATTTCTCCGCGCCGCAGCGCCTCATCGACGAAACCGCCAAGGCCATGCGCGAGGGCCTGAACCAGTACGCGCCGATGACCGGCGTGGCGCCGCTGCGCCAGGCCATCGCGCGGAAAGTGCTGGACTGCTATGGCGCGCAGGTTGACCCGGATACGGAAATCACCGTGACCTCGGGCGGCACCGAGGCCATCTTCAACGCCATCCATGCGGTGGTGCGCGCCGGCGATGAAGTGATCGTGCTCGACCCGGCCTACGACTGCTACGAACCGGCCATCGACCTGGCCGGCGCGCGCGCGGTGCACGTGGCGCTGGATCCGCGGACTTTCGCGGTGGACTGGGACAAGGTGCGCGCGGCGATCACGCCGAAAACGCGGATGCTGATGGTCAACACCCCGCACAACCCGTCCGGGGCGATGCTCGGCGCGGCCGACATGCAGGCGCTGGCCGACCTGCTGCGCGGCACCGGCATCTACCTGATCTCCGACGAGGTGTACGAGCACATCGTCTACGACGGCGCCCGCCACGAATCGGCGCTGCGCTACCCGGAGCTGCGCGAGCGCGCCTTCGTCATCTCCAGCTTCGGCAAGATCTACCACTGCACCGGCTGGAAGATCGGCTACGCCATCGCGCCGCCGGCACTGAGCGCCGAGTTCCGCAAGGTGCACCAGTACAACACCTTCACCACCTACGGCCCGGCGCAATATGGCTTCGCCGCGATGATCCGCGACGAGCCCGAGCACCACCTGGAACTGGGCGCGTTCTACCAGAGCAAGCGCGACCGCTTCCGCGAGCAGTTGCTGGGCACGCGGTTGCAACCGCTGCCGGTGCCGGGCGGCTATTTCCAGCTGGTGGACTACTCGGCGGTCAGCGACCTGCCGGACCATGAGTTCGTCAAATGGCTGACCATCGAGAAGGGCGTCACCGCGATCCCGCTGTCGCCGTTCTACGAAAACCCGCCGGAAGGACAGCGGCTGGTGCGGCTGTGCTTCGCCAAGAACGAGGCCACGCTGGACGCGGCGATCGAGCGGCTGCGCAAGCTCTGAGATGCCCTGAAACCTCGCAGGAGCGACGCAAGTCGCGACCGGGCTTTACCGGCAATCCTTCGGTCGCGACTTGCGTCGCTCCTGCGAGGAAACGGGATCACTCGAATCCGGGAGACATCATGCAAGACCTCCGCATTTCCCTCGTGCAAGGCGACACCCGCTGGCACGACCCGGCCGGCAACCGCGAGCATTACGCCGCGCTGCTGGCGCCGCTGGCCGGTGTTACCGACCTGGTGATCCTGCCGGAAACCTTCACCAGCGGCTTTTCCAACGACGCCATCGACAAGGCCGAGGACATGGACGGCCCGACGGTGGCCTGGCTTCGCGAGCAGGCACGCGTTCTGGGCGCGGCGGTCACCGGCAGTGTGCAGTTGCGCGTGGGCGACGCGGTGTTCAACCGCCTGCTGTGGGCCACAGCGGACGGTGCACTGCGGCACTACGACAAGCGCCACCTGTTCCGCTATGCCGGCGAACACAAGCGCTATGCCGCCGGGCGCGAACGCCTGTGCGTGGAATGGAAGGGCTGGCGGATCAACCCGCAGGTCTGCTACGACCTGCGCTTCCCTGTGTTCTGCCGCAACCGCTTCGACGTGGAGCGGGCGGGAAAGATGGATTTCGATCTGCAGATCTTCGTTGCCAACTGGCCATCGACGCGCGCGTACGCGTGGCGCACGCTGGCCCGTGCGCGGGCGATCGAGAACCTGTGCTATGTGGCGGTGGTCAACCGCGTCGGCACCGATGGCAACGGCCTGCATTACGCGGGCGACAGCGCGGTGATCGATTTCCTCGGCCAACCGCAGGTCGAGGTCCGCGAGCGCGAGCAGGTGGTGACCACCACCATCTCCGCCGCCGCACTGGCTGCCCACCGCGAGCGCTTCCCGGCGATGCTCGATGCCGACGCGTTCGATCTGGCCGGCCCTGAAGCCGGCTGAACGGAATCCGGATGCGCTGCCCTGCCATCGCATGCGCTGCACCAGCGGGCTGCTAGGCTCGGCGCATCTTCGACGGACAAAATGAAGGTGCAACCATGAAGAGAACAATGGCGGCACTGCTGGTGCTGGCGGCGATGCTGGCGGCACCGGCCGCGCAGGCGGCGGGCAACATCGACTGCGAGCTGAACTTCAACTTGAGCGGCTGGTCGATCTTCTACAAGACCGCCTCCGGGCAGGGCACCATCACCTGCGACAACGGCGCGTCGATCCCGGTCAGCATCCGCGCCAAGGGCGGCGGCCTGACCGTAGGCAAGTCCAATGTCATCAACGGCCGCGGCAAGTTCACCGGCGCCTACAGCCTGAACAGCCTGATCGGCACCTACGGCGGCGCCGAGGTGCATGCCGGCGCGGCGCGTTCAAGCAACGCGCAGGTGATGACCAAAGGTGACATCTCGCTGGCGCTGGCCGGCACCGGCCGCGGCTGGGATCTGGGCATCGGCTTCGGCAAGTTCGAGATCAAGCGCCGCTGAGGATGGCCGTGGGGCATGGCAGGCCATGCCCCGCGAACCGGACCCGCTCAATACAGGATGCGGGTCCGCAGCGTGCCTTCGATGGCCGCCAGTTCGCCGCGGATCGCGTTGGCCTGCTCCTCGGTGGCGGCGATGTCGATGACCACGTAGCCCAGCTTCGGGTCGGTGCGCAGGAACTGGCCGTCGATGTTGAGGTTGTGGCGCGAGAACACCTCGTTGATCTTCGACAGCACGCCCGGCACGTTGCGGTGGATGTGCAGCAGGCGCAGGCTCTGTGCATGCTCGGGCAGCGTGACTTCGGGGAAATTGACCGCCGACAGGGTGCTGCCATTGTCGCTGTAGCGCACCAGCTTGGCGGCCACTTCAAGGCCGATGTTGTCCTGCGCCTCCAGCGTGGAGCCGCCCACGTGCGGGGTCAGGATCACGTTGTCGTGCGCGGTCAGCGGCGATTCGAAGCGGTCGCCGTTGCCCTTGGGCTCGACCGGGAACACGTCCACCGCCGCGCCGCCGAGGTGGCCCGAGCGCAGTGCCGCGTCCAGCGCGTCGATGACCACCACGGTGCCGCGCGCGGCGTTGATCAGGTGCGCGCCGGGCTTCATCTTCGACAGCTGCTCGGCACCGATCATCCACTGCGTGGAGGCGGTCTGCGGCACGTGCAGGGTGACGATGTCCGAGCGCGAAAGCAGGTCGTCCAGGCTGGTGGCCGCCTGCGCGTTGCCCAGCGACAGCTTGGCCTCGATGTCGTGGAAGATCACGTTCATGCCCATCGCCTCGGCCAGCACGCCGACCTGGGTGCCGATGTGGCCGTAGCCGATGATGCCCAGCGTCTTGCCGCGTACCTCGTGGCTGCCGGTGGCGGATTTCGACCAGCCACCGCGATGGCATTCGGCGTTCTTCTGCGGCACGCCGCGGGTGAGCAGGATTGCCTCGGCGATCACCAGCTCGGCCACCGAGCGGGTGTTGGAATAAGGCGCGTTGAACACCGGGATGCCGGCCAGCTCGGCCGCCTCCAGGTCCACCTGGTTGGTACCGATGCAGAAACAGCCCACCGCGATCAGGCGCTTGGCATGTGCCAGCACGTCGGCGGTGAGCTGGGTGCGCGAACGCAGGCCGACGATGTGCGCCTCGGCGATGCGTGCCTTCAGCTCATCTTCCGGCAGCGCCTTGGCGTGGTATTCGATCTGCGAATAGCCGGCCGCCTTGAACGCATCCACCGCCGTCTGACTGACGCCCTCCAGCAACAAAACACGGATGTCCTGCTTCGGGAACGAGGTCTTCTTGGGTGACATGGCAGTGGCAGCTTGAGGGGGGAAGGGAGTTGCCGACTATGCCAGAAGGGAAGGGGTTTTGTGCACTGCGACAGTCGGTAATGTCTTGATAACCCGAAGGTTTCAGGTGAATCAATTGCGGGTGGTCATGGCAGCTGGACGTGCTGCGCCGCGGCTGGCAGGCTTTCCGGCTCCCTTTCCCGCTCTTGCTGCCGCCATGACCGACCCGCGCCTGGAAACCCTGTTGCAGTCCTGCCCCGGGCTGCGCCTGAAGACCGAGCCGGCGGACCTGGAGCACTATGGCCGCGACTGGACCCGGCGCTGGACGCCGGCGCCGCTGGCGATCGCCTTGCCGGGCAGCGTCGAGGAGGTGCAGGCAGTGCTGCGCTGGGCCAACGCGCACAAGGTGGCGGTGGTGCCGCTGCTGCTGCAGATTGCCGCCCAGCAGGCCCACGCCGGCCAGGGCATCAATTCGTACGTGCTGCGCGCCTACAAGGTGGCGGTGGTGCCGTCCGGCGGCCGCACCGGCCTGTCCGGCGGCGCGGTGGCGGCCAACGGCGAGCTGGTGTTGAGCCTGGAACGCATGAACAAGGCGCTGGATTTCGACGCGGTCGACCGTACCCTGACCGTGCAGGCCGGCATGCCGCTGGAAGCGGTGCACAACGCGGCGCTGGAGCACGGCCTGATCTACCCGGTGGATTTCGCCGCGCGCGGTTCCTGCACCATCGGCGGCAACATCGCCACCAATGCCGGCGGCATCCGCGTGGTCCGCTACGGCAATACCCGCGAGTGGATCGCCGGGCTGAAAGTGATGGCCGGCAACGGCGAATTGCTGGAGTTGAACAAGGGCCTGATCAAGAACTCCAGTGGCTACGACTTCCGCCAGCTGCTGGTCGGCTCGGAAGGCACGCTCGGCGTCGTCGTGGAAGCCACCTTGAAGCTCACCGATCCGCCGCCGGCGACCAACGTGATGCTGCTGGCGCTGCCCAGTTTCGAGGTGCTGATGCAGGTATTCGCCGCGTTCCGCGAGCGGCTGCGGCTGGAAGCGTTCGAGTTCTTCACCGACCGCGCGGTGCACCACGTCACCGCGCACGGCGCGCAGTACCCGTTCGCCGAAACCTACCCGTACTACGTGGTCGCCGAGTACGCGGTGGCCGACGAGGCCGGCGAGGCCGCAGCGTTGGCCGCGTTCGAGCACTGCATGGAACAGGGCTGGGTGCTCGATGGCGTCATCAGTACCAGCGAGACGCAGGCGCAGCAGCTGTGGCGCCTGCGCGAGGGCATCACCGAATCGCTGGCGCGCTACAAGCCGTACAAGAACGACGTGTCGGTGCGCATCTCGGCGATGCCGGCGTTCCTGGACGAAGCGCAGGCGCTGATCGGCGGTGCCTATCCGCAGTTCGACGTGGTCTGGTTCGGCCACATCGGTGACGGCAACCTGCACATCAACGTGCTCAAGCCCGACGACGCTTCCGATGCCGAATTCCTCGGCCAGTGCGAGCACGTCACCAAGCTGCTGGCGCAGGTGCTGCACCGCTTCCACGGCAGCATCTCGGCCGAACACGGCATCGGCCTGGTCAAGAAGCCCTACCTGTCCAGCACCCGCGACGCGGCGGAAATCGCGCTGATGCGCGGGGTGAAGCAGGCGTTCGACCCGAATGGCTTGCTGAATCCGGGCAAACTGTTCGATTGAGCTTCCCCTGCACTCGCTACTTGGCTGCCTCATTCCGTCGAGGGCAGAAGAAAGCATGGGCTGTCACAAGCCAATATGGCGTGTAGCGCGAAATGCGCTACACGCCATCCACCGGAGATGCGTGCCATGCCCTTTGCCACCGATCGCAGGGATCAGCCCTTGTCGATGCGCCTGCCCGATGCCGATATTGCGGTGATCGACCGGGCTGCGAGCCTGCGTGGGCGTTCGCGTACCGATTTCGTGCGCGAAGCAGCCGTGCATGCCGCCGAGGATGTGTTGATGGAAGCGATGCCGGTGCGGATGAGTGCGGAGGGGTTCGACGCCTTCATGCAGGCCGTGTCTAGCCCGGCACAGGCCGTGCCTGAGATGGTGCAGGTACTGCGGCGGCCCGCGCCGTGGGAGCAGCAGGACGAGCCCGCGCGCGGGGAGTGACGCCTGGCGTTGTCCGCGCCCGAACCATTGACCAAAGCGCATGACATAGCCTCGTTCTCCTGTGGCAAACCGGGGCTGGACCACTGGCTGTGGACACGGCGCTGGGCAACCAGCAAAAGGGCTTCACAGCGGTGATGGTTGTTCACGAAAGCCTGCGGGTGGTGGGCTATTACGGCCTTGCCCCGACCGCCATCGTGTCGGGGCGGCTGCCACGTTCGATCCGCACCGGGCAGCCGCCCGATCCTGTGCCATGCCTGCTGCTGGGGCAATTGGCCACCGATACCGGCTGGCTCGGGCAGGGCATCGCTACCGGTCTGCTCAAACATGCGTTGCAGCGCTGCGTGGCGGCTTCCATCCTGGTGGGGGGACGGGCACTGCGGGTGAACGCCATCGACGAGGAGGCTGCCGCGTCCTGGCGTCGGCGTGGATTCGTGGCGACCCGTGATGATCCGTGGAGGCTGTTCCGTTCGATGGCAGACATTGCCGCCTCGATCGAAATGGCCAGGCAGGCCTGACGCCGTCCTTGGCCATGCAAGTTGTTCGATCGAGCCGGCAGCCGTTACGCTTGCCTCCGTTTCCACCGATTTCCGACTGCCGATGATCCGTCCGCTGCTGTTCTGCACCCTGCTTGCCGCCTCCGCCCCGCTGCCGCTGCTGGCCTCCAGCTTCGCCGGAACCACTGCCGGTTCGGCCAGCGGCGCCTCGTCGCAGGGGTCGAGCAGTTCGTCGGACGACGACAAGGTCGTCCAGGCCGCACGCGAGGAAGCCGCCGGTTTCGTCGCCAGCGACGGCCGGCTGCGCGGCGCGCGCCTGCAGGCGGCACTGCTGCACCTGCGCCAGCACGATGCCGGTGCCGCCACTGCCAGCGACATGGAACTGGCGCGGGCGATCCTCGCCCGCTGAGATGCGCCTGACCGCATGGCTGGCTGTCGCACTGCTGCTGGCCAGCGGTAGCGGCCATGCGCTGGAATTGCGGCTGGACCCGGCGGGGTTGAACCCGCTCCAGCAACGGCAGGCCAGTGACCTGCTGGCGCGTGCGCAGGCGGCGTTGCCCGAGCGCTGGCGCGCCGATCCGCGACATGTTTCGCTGCATTTCGACCCGTACCTGCCTGCCGACGTCGCCGGCAGGCACCGGCGCGGCGACCTGCGGCTGTCGCCGCAACTGCTGCAATTGCCGTCCACTGGCGAGGCGCATGATCTGGCGCGCGCCACCGTGCTGCATGAAATCGCCCATGCCTTCGACCGCGGCGAAGGCGGCGGCTGGTCGCGGCAAGCACACTTCCGCCGCCTTGCCGGCTGGGATCGGCGCGGTGCCAATCCCTACGCATTGCGCAGCCCTGACGACTACGAGCGCCACAGCCCGGCCGAAGCGTTCGCGGTCAACCTGGAGTGGTATCTGCTCGACCCGCAATACCGCTGCCGGCGGCCGGCGCTGGCGGCGTGGTATCGCCAGCAGTTGGGGCCGGCGCCGCTGCCGGAAGCAGCCTGTACCGATGCGCTGCCGTTGCTGGTGGCCGGCGACGGCGCGGGGCAACTGGAACTGGAAACGCTAGACCCGGCGCGCGTATACGCGGTGGATTACCTGCTGGCCGGCAGCGGCGACGCGGCGATGAGCCGCTTCGGCCACGCCATGCTGCGATTGGTGGTCTGCGCGCCGGGCCACGTGCCCGGACCGCAATGCCGGATGGATCTGGCCCACCACCGGGTGCTGTCCTTCCGCGCCTTCGTCAACGACGTGCAGATTTCCAACTGGCGCGGGTTGACCGGTGCCTATCCGGCGCGGCTGTTCGTGCTGCCGTTGGACCAGGTGATCGAGGAATACACCCGTACCGAGCTGCGCGACCTGCAGGCGTGGCCGCTGGCCTTGTCGCCGGTGCAGATCGATGCATTGCTGCAACTGGCCGCCCGCGGGCACTGGAGTTACGACGGCCGCTACCGCTTCATCGGCAACAACTGTGCGGTGGAAAGCGGGCGCCTGCTCGATCTGGCGCTGACGCCGCCGCAGCGGCGCTTGCAAGCCATCACCCCGCGCGGCGTCTTGCATCGGCTGCAGGCGGCCGGCCTGGCCGATGTGCAACCACCCTCGACGCGCAGCGAAGACGGCCTGTATTTCGCTTCGGCTCGCGAGGATTACCGGCAGCTGCTGCAAGGCCTGCAACAGGCCGGGCTGGCGCCGCCACTGCCGCTGGAACGCTGGCTGGACAGCCCGGCGCGGCAACGCGGCACGCCGCCGCCGGACCTGCCGCTGCAACCGACCGCGGCGTGGTGGGTGCTGGAAACCGCCGCACTGCGCCGGGCCGAACAGCGCGCGCTCGCGCAGCTGAAGCGGCGGCTGGGGCAGGGCACTCCCGAGCTGCAGGCGCGGCTGGCCGACTGGCAGCATTTCAGCGGCCTGTTCGACGCGCCGGCAGCGCTGCTGCCGGCGGCGGGCTACGGCATCGTCCAGCCCGACGAGCTGGACGCACTGGAACAGGCGCTGGTCCGGCATGCCGAGGAAGCGCAGGTGCGCTGGCAGGCCCTGCACCAAGCCGCCGAACAGGCCTTGCCGCGCACGCAGAGGCTGGAACTGGAGCAGGCCCGGCAGCGCGTGCAGTGGCTGGCCGCGCGCATGCGGCAACTGGCCGCCACGGCGGACTGAGGCTGGAGGCGGGGAGCATCGACGCTGTTCTTGACCTCGGTCAGGGCGACGGCGAGGGCGCGGCCTAGCATGGGTCGCGTTTCCCACGATGGAGTTCCCGATGCACGCATCCCTTGATCCCGCCCCCAATGTCCATGTCTTCGACGCCCGTGGCGTGGCCCGCCGTTTCCGCCATTCAGCGATCTTTGGCGCGCTGGGCGCGTTGCGCAATGGCGAAACCATGCGCTTCGTCAACGACCATGACCCGATCCCGTTGCTGGGCCAGCTGACCCAGCGCTTCGGCGAGCACCTGTCGATCAACTACCTGCAGCGCGGGCCGGAGGCGGTGGTGATCGATTTCGGCATCCAGGGCCTGCCGGAGGAGTGAGCCGTGGCTTTCCCTGAGTTTTTCGACCAGGCCCCGCGCATCGCCGTGCATGACGAATTGGCGCGCTTTCTCGGTGCCAGTGACGACGGCCGGATCGAATACGGCTATGCCGATGCGGTGAAGCTGGCCGGGCATTCCTGCCCGACCGTGGCCGGGGCCTGGCTGATGGTGCGCGCGGCGCTGCAGGCGCTGTATGGCGGGCAATTGCCCGAGCGCGGCGGGGTCCGGGTGGACATGGCCGAGGCCGAGGATGCCGGTACCACCGGCGTCATCGCCCAGGTATTCACCTTGGTCAGTGGTGCGGCGGCCGGCAATGGCTTCCAGGGCGTGGGCGGCCGGTTTTCACGCCACGCCCTGCTGCGTCACGGCGCCGGGGGCGGCAGCATGGCCCGTTTCATCCGCATCGATACCGGTGCGGCCGTGGAGGTGGGCATGGATCTGTCCGGGGTGCCGGCCGATGCACCGCTGCGGCCGCTGCTGGCCAGTGCGCTGGCCGACGATGCCAGCGACGCCACCTTGGCCGAATTCGCCCGGGTCTGGCAGGGCAGGGTGCGCCGGTTGCTGCTCGAACATGCCGATGACCCGGCGGTGATCCAGGTCCGGCCGCTGGCCTGAGCCGGCCTGCGGCGGTCGGCTTGCCGCATGTGGAAGGCGGGCCGCCGGGCGGCCCGCCTCAATAGTCGTAGTTCAGGGTCAGCCGGTTTTCCCGGTAATCGACGCGGCGCAGGCGTTGTTGCTGGACCGCGAAGGCGTTGTGCACGCTCCAGCCCTTCAACGCCCCCTCGAAGCGGTAGCTGGCGAAGACCATGTATTCGCGCTGGCCGATGGAGGGCTGGTCCGCGGCCGGGCTCAGGTCCATGTACGACCAACGTGCGCCCCAGCGCAGTTGCCGGCTGGCCACCACCTCCAGGTCCAGCGACCACGCATCGCCGGTTCCCAGGTCCTGGGTGCTGGTCAGGTAGGGCTGGGCGAACAGCGGGCCGGAAGTCTGGTAACTGGCGTAGGGCGTCGCCATCGCGCCGTTGCGGAAGGCGCCGGCCCGGTGCGGCATGTGGTTGTGGTTGAGCGTGGCCGTCAGCCGGGAACTGCGCACACCCACGCGCAGGCCATAGGTACGGTTGTCCACCGGCCCCAGCAGTGCCGCGCCCTGCTCGTGCTGGGCGATGAACTGCACGGCCGCGAACGGGCGCAGCGAGCCGTGGCCGGCGGCCAATTCGGCCTGCCCGAAATACAGGTCGGCGTAGTCCAGATAGCGGATCAGCCAGATCTGGCCACTGGCATCGGCCGCACCCAGCGAGGTCTTGCCGGCACCGCCCAGCGCCCAGAAGCCATCGGTGGCGGCATCGCCGGCATTGGGCGGCTGCGGCGAGAAGCGGCGGTTGTAGTTGCTGCTGCGCGAGAACGACTCGTCGATGCGCGACTTGTAGCGGAACATGCGCACCGCGGTGAAATGGTTGCTGCCTTCGCCAAGGCGCAGGCGCACGCCCTGATAGAGCTGCGGCACGATGCGGAAGTCGAAACTGGCGGTGAAAGGCACCTCGTCCAGCCGCTGGTTGCCGGCGCGCAGCGACAGCTTTTCGCCCTGCCATTGCAGCCAGGTTTCGCCCATCGCGGTGAGGTTGCGGCCCAGGTCGCGTTCTCTGCCCGTGCCGGCGTGCACCGGATTGCGTTGCAGGTAGCCGCTGGCACGGAATGAAACGCCATGCAGTGGCGCAGTGGTGAAGCCGAGCCGGCCACCGACCGAGAACGTGTCGCGGTCGACGCCATCGGCGAAAAACGCATTGGCGGTGCTGTAGTACAGGCCGCGCAGATTGCCGTCGGTTTGGCCGTGGTCGAACATCTGCCGCAGATCCTGCGCCGGCTGCGGCTCGGCGGCGAAGGCTGGGGCGAAGGCTGGGGCCAACAGGAGCGGCAGCAGGTGGCGGAGGGGCGGGGTCATGCCGGCTTATCGGCACGGCGCGGCCGATCTTCACAGACGACGGCGCCCTGCGGCGCCGTCGCTTGTCTTGCCGGTATCGCGCGGTCAGTCGGCGCGGCCGCCGAACTCGCCGGTGGTGGTGTTGACCAGGATGCGCTCGCCACTGGCGATGTATTCGGGAACCATGATCTCGATGCCGGTGTTGAGCTTGGCCGGCTTCGGGCGCTTGGTGGCGGTGCCGCCCTTCAGCTCCGGCGGAGTCTCGACCACTTCCAGGGTGACGTGCTGCGGCAGCTGGATCGCCACCGGCTGCTCGTCGATCACCTGCACGTAGATGCCGGCCAGGCCCTCGGTGATATAGCCGGCGTCATCGCCGACCACGTCCGCGTCCAGCGTGTACGGGGTGTAGTCCTCGTCGTCCATGAACACGAAGGCATCGCCGTCCATGTACGAGAAGGTGGACTGGCGGCGCAGCAGCTCGACTTCCGGCAGGTTGTCGTCGGCGTCGAAGCTGGCGTCGAGCTTGTTGCCGCCCGGCACGCTGTACATGATGAAACGGAAGCGGACGTTGCCGCCACGGCCCTGCGGCGAGCTGCGCTCGATGTCGCGGATCTGGTAGACGCCGTTGTTGTATTCGACGACGTTGCCTTTCTTGATGTCGGAGGCTTTCATGCTTGGAAAGTCGGTTGGGGTAAGGGGGAATTGAAACGGGCGCCTTGTGGGCGCCCGCGGGTGGGTTACTTGGGTGCCAGTCGCACGGCGCCATCCAGGCGGATGGTTTCGCCGTTGAGGTAGGGGTTGGAGATGATGTGCCCGACCAGCGCGGCGAAGTCCTCCGGCTGGCCCAGCCGCGACGGGAACGGGATCGAGGCGGCCAGCGATTCCTGCACGTTGGCCGGCATGCCGTCCACCATCGGCGTCCAGAACACGCCCGGGGCCACGGTCATCACGCGGATGCCGAAGCGCGACAGCTCGCGCGCCATCGGCAGGGTCATGCCGACCACGCCGCCCTTGGACGCGGAATAGGCGGCCTGGCCGATCTGGCCCTCGTAGGCGGCGACCGAGGCGGTGTTGACGATCACCCCGCGCTCGCCGTCGGCGTTGGCCTCGTTGTGCTGCATCAGGTCGGCGGCGGCCTTGGCGACGTTGAAGCTGCCGACCAGGTTGACCATCACCGTGGTCTGGAAATTGGCCAGCGGCATCGGCGCCTCGCGGCCGAGCACGCGGCCGGCACCGAGGATGCCGGCGCAGTTCATCACCACGTTCAGCCCGCCGAGGAACTCGCGTGCGGCGGCCAGGTTGGCGGCCACGCCGGCCTCGTCGGTGACGTTGGTGGTGAAGTAGCGTGCGTTGCCGGTGCCGAGCTCGGCCACCGCGGCCGTGCCTTTCTCCTCGTTGAGGTCGAACAGCGCGACCTTGCCGCCATTGGCGACGAGGAAGCGGGCCACGCCAAGGCCGAGGCCGGAGACACCGCCGGTGACGACGGCGCGGACGGAGGACAGCTGCATCGGGACGATCCTGCGGTGGATGAAAGCGGCAATTCTAGCCGATGGCGGTTCAAAGCCCCCTCCTTCGCGGAGAGGGGATGGGACGGGATGTTGGGCCCCGACCTGCCTTCTCCCCGTGGCAATGGGGGAGGACACGTCACCCCATCATCGCCTTGCCGACCTTGCTGCCGTTGTCGCGCCCCAGTACCGCCGCCAGCCAGCGCCCGGTTTCCGCCAGCGCCGGCAGGTCGATGCCGGTGTCCATGCCCATGCCATGCAGCATGTAGACCACGTCCTCGCTGGCGACGTTGCCGCTGGCGCCGCGCGCATACGGGCAGCCGCCGGTGCCGCCCACGGCCGCATCCACCACGCGCACGCCTTCCTCCAGGCAGGCGGCGACATTGGCCAGCGCCTGGCCGTAGGTGTCGTGGAAATGCACCGCCAGCGCCGCCATCGGCACGTCCGCGGCGACCGCACGCAGCATTGCGCGCGCCTTCAGCGGCGTGCCGACGCCAATGGTGTCGCCCAGCGAGATTTCGTGGCAGCCCATCGCGTGCAGCGCCCGCGCCACCCGCACCACGTCGGCCAGCGGCACCTCGCCCTGATAGGGGCAGCCCAGCACGGTGGAAACGTAGCCACGCACCTTGACGCCATCGGCCTTGGCGCGTGCCAGCACCGGCGCGAAGCGCTGCAGCGATTCGTCGATGCCGGCGTTGGTGTTGGTGCGGTTGAACTGCTCGGAGGCGGCGGTGAACACCGCCACCTCGTCGGCGCCGGCCGCCAGTGCGCGCGCATAGCCCTGTTCGTTGGGCACCAGCACCGGGTAGGAAATGCCCGGGCGGCGGGTGATGCCGGCCATCACCTCGGCGGCGTCGGCCAGTTGCGGCACCCATTTCGGGCTGACGAAGCTGGTGGCCTCGATGCTGCGCAGACCGGTGGCCGAGAGGCGGTCGATCAGCGCGATCTTGTCGGCGGTGGCGACCTGCTGTTTCTCGTTCTGCAGGCCGTCGCGCGGGCCGACCTCGACGATGCGGACGAAATCGGTCATGTCAGTGCGCCGCCGCCCAGCGCGGCGCGCGCTTTTCGAGGAAGGCCGACAGGCCCTCGCGGCCTTCGTCGGAGGCGCGCAAGGCGGCGATCAATCCTGCGTTGGCGCTGTCCAGCGCGTCACGGTCGACACCGAGCGCCAGCACGTCACGCACCAGCGCCTTGGCCGAAGAAGCGGCGACCGGGCCGGCCTTGCCGAGCAGCGCCAGCTGCGCCTGCACCGTCGCATCCAGCGCGTCGGCGGCCACCACCTGGTGCACCAGCTCGATCCGCTGCGCGGTGGCAGCGTCGAAATGCTCGCCGCTGGCGAACCAGCGCCGTGCCTGGCGCGGGCCGATGGCGGCGATGACGTAGGGCGAAATCACCGCCGGCAGCAGCCCGAGGCGGCTTTCGGTCAGGCCGAAGCGCGCGCCCTCGGCGGCAATGGCGATGTCGCAGCAAGCCACCAGCCCGACGCCGCCGCCGAACGCAGCACCATGCACGCGGGCGATGGTCGGCTTGGGCAGTTCGTCCAGCGTACGCATCAGCCGCGCCAGCTCCAGCGCGTCGCGACGGTTCTCCTCTTCCGAGGCGCCAGCCATTGCCCGCATCCATTGCAGGTCGGCGCCGGCCGAGAACGACGGGCCTTCGCCGGCCAGCACCACCGCGCGCACCGCCGGATCGGCGCCCAGCGCTTCGAGGGTGGCGGTCAGGTTGGCGATCAGGCCGGCGTCGAAGGCATTGTGCAGCTCGGGCCGGTTCAGGCGCAGCGTGGCCACCGCATCGTCGTGGTCCACGCGCAAGGCATTGCTCATCAGGCAGTTCCGCGGATTGTTTGCAATGCAACGAATGATAGCGGGGCGGCCGGCAGGCGCCATGACGCGGCGCGGCGATGCTACTATTGATAACCATTCTTGATTAGCAACATGAGCGCCCATCCAGTGACGTTGTCGGATTTGCCGCTGCACGCCGCCGCGCAGGTGGAAGAAGTGCAGGACATGCATGCCAATGATGCGATCGCCCGGCGGTTGCGCGAATTGGGTTTCGTCGATGGCGAGGACGTGCGCGTGGTAGCCCGGGGGCCGCTCGGCGGTGAACCGCTGCTGGTGCAGGTCGGCTTCACCCGTTTCGCACTCCGGCGCAGCGAGGCCGCGCGCATCCGGGTACACAAGGGAGGCGCTGCATGAACGCGGCGACGGCGGTGACCCGGCTGGCTTTGGTCGGCAACCCGAACTGCGGCAAGACCGCGCTGTTCAACCAGCTCACCGGCAGCCGCCAGAAGGTGGCCAACTACGCCGGCGTGACCGTGGAACGCAAGGAAGGGCGCATGCGCGGCCCGTCCGGCCGCGAGTACGCGGTACTCGACCTGCCCGGCGCCTACAGCCTGCAACCGGCCAGCCTCGACGAGGCGATCACCCGCGACCTGTGCCGCGGCTTCTACCCCGGCGAGACCGCGCCGGACGCACTGGTGTGCGTGATCGACGCCATGACGCTGGGCTTCGGCCTGCTGGCCGGGTTGGAAGTGCGCGAGCTGGGCAAGCCGATGATCGTGGCGTTGAACATGGTCGACGCCGCACGCCGCCGCGGTATCGAGATCGACGTGGCGGCACTGGAGCAGGCACTCGGCGTGCCGGTGGTGGAAACCGTGGCGGTGCGCCACAACGGTGCCGCTGAACTGGTCAAGCGCATCGACGCGCTGATGCCGCAGCCGGCGTCGATGCAGCCGCCGGCGGTGGAGGCCGGCGTCGACCACCATGCGCAGGTGCGCGACATCCTCGCCAGCGCGGTGAAGATGCCCGCACGCACGGCGAAGATCGACGATGCGCTGGACCGCTGGCTTCTGCACCCGGTGTTCGGGCTGCTGACCCTGGCGGTGGTGATGTTCCTGATCTTCCAGGCGGTCTACGCCTGGGCCACGCCGCTGATGGACGGTATCGAGGCACTGTTCGGCTGGCTCGGCGGGATGGCCGGCGAGCACCTGCCGGAAGGGCCGCTGGCCAGCCTGCTCACCGATGGCATCATCGCCGGCATCGGCGGGGTGGTGGTGTTCCTGCCGCAGATCCTGATCCTGTTCCTCTTCATCCTCGCGCTCGAGGAATCCGGTTACCTGCCGCGTGCGGCGTTCCTGCTGGACCGGATGATGGCCGTCGCCGGCCTGTCCGGGCGTTCGTTCATCCCGTTGCTGTCCAGCTTCGCCTGCGCGGTGCCGGGCATCATGTCCACCCGCAGCATCCAGGACCCGCGCGACCGGCTGGCGACGATCCTGGTCGCGCCGCTGATGACCTGCTCGGCGCGGCTGCCGGTGTACGCGCTGCTGATCGGCGCGTTCATCCCGGAAAAGACCGTGTGGGGCGTGTTCAACCAGCAGGGGCTGGTGCTGTTCGGCCTGTACGTGGCCGGCATCGTCAGCGCGCTGGCGATGTCGTGGACGATGAAGAAGTTCCGCCGCGACAAGAGCGAGCACCCGCTGCTGCTGGAACTGCCGTCCTACCGCCTGCCGCACCCGCGCGACCTGGCCGTGGGCCTGTACGAACGCGGCATGATCTTCCTCAAGCGCGTGGGCGGCATCATCCTGGCGCTGACCATCCTGCTCTGGTTCCTGTTGTCCTTCCCCGGTGCGCCGGAGAATGCGACGTTGCCGGCCATCGACTACAGCTTCGCCGGCCAGATCGGCCATGCGATGGCGGTGTTCTTCGCGCCGCTGGGCTTCAACTGGCAGATCTGCATCGCGCTGATCCCGGGCCTGGCCGCGCGCGAGGTGGCGGTGGCCTCGCTGGCGACGGTGTACGCACTGTCAGCGGCCGACGACGATGCCGCCGCGCAGGCGCTGACCCCGCTGATCAGCGACGGCTGGTCGCTGGCCACCGCGCTGTCGCTGCTGGTCTGGTACATCTACGCGCCGATGTGCATTTCGACGCTGGCCACGATCAAGCGCGAGACCAACTCGTGGAAACAGATGGCGTTCGCCACCTTCTATCTGTTCGCGGCGGCCTGGCTGGCCTCGCTGGTGACCTACCAGCTGACCGTGGCGCTGGGAGGCGGCTGATGCAGCGGGGGCTGCTGCTGCAGTACGCGATCATCGCCCTGGCCGTGCTGGTCAGTGCGTGGGTGGTGCTGAAGAAGCAGTTCCCCGGGGTGGTGCGGCGCCTGCGCGGCAGGCTGGCACTGTGGCTGTTGAAACCGCAGCGCTCGCAGCGCCTGCAGGCGCTGGGGCAACGGCTGTCGCCGCCGGCATCGGGCGGCGACAGCGCCTGCGGCGGTTGCGACGGCTGCGGGCCGAATCCGCCCAAACAGCATTGAATGTGGCGGCGGCTGGTCGAAGGGTAGATCGGGGCCACGTCCCCCACAGCGGGAGCCCGAAACGCCGGGGATGTAACCCTGGCCTGCGGCTGGCACCACTTGTTTCCCGGCGCGCTTGAACGTAGCGTTCCGGGCATGAACGAGACTCCCACGCGTTTGTTGATCCACGGTGCTTCCGGCCGCATGGGCCAGGCCCTGCTGCGGCTGGCGGCTGAAGACCCGTCGTTGCAGGTGGTCGCGGCCGTGGTTCGCAGGCCGCCCGCGCAGCGGGTGATCGACGGCGTGCCGCATTTCGCCGCCAGCGAGTTGTCCGGCGTGCCGCCGTTCGATGTCGCCATCGATTTCAGCCTGCCGGAAGGTTTCGACCCGGTGCTGGCGCTGTGCGTGGCGCGCGGCGGCGGCTTCGTCTCCGGCACGACCGGCATCGATGCCTCCCAACAGGCGGCGCTGGACACCGCCTCGGCCGGCATCCCGCTGGTGTGGGCGACCAACTTCAGCCTCGGCGTGGCGGTCCTGGCCGAGCTGGTCGAGCGCGCGGCCGCCAGCCTGTCGGGCTGGGATTGCGACATCGTCGAATCGCACCACGTGCACAAGAAGGACGCACCTTCGGGTACCGCGCTGACGCTGGGCGAATCGGCGCAGCAGGGCGGGGCTGCGCCGCGCTATGCCAGCCTGCGTGCCGGCGACATCATCGGCGAGCATTTCGTCCAGTTCAGCGGGTTGGGTGAGCGGGTGGAGCTGGTCCACCGCGCCACCAACCGCGACATCTTTGCCCGTGGCGCACTGCACGTGGCCCGGCAGCTCGCCGGCCGCGCCCCCGGCCGCTACCGGGTACGCGATCTGGTGGGTGCCTGAACGGCCAGCCATTCCCCGCCGGTTCAAATGCTTGCATGATGAAGTGAATGCGCTGCATTGCGGCGCTGGCGCAGCGGGCACCGTTGCCTTTACAATTCCCGCTCGCCGAATCACGTCAGCCGGACCGGTTTAACACCGCCGTCCGCGCTTTTTTGCAACCGGTTTTTGCCGTGAGCGCAGGCGTGGCTTCGGAGCCCCCTCGGTAGCCAAAGTGAGATTCCAGTGACCCAAGCCGCAATCCTCGTGCTCGAAGACGGCACCGTATTCGAGGGCGAATCCGCAGGCGCGCCCGGCCTGTCCGTGGGTGAGGTGGTGTTCAACACCGCCATGACCGGTTACCAGGAAATGCTGACCGATTCGTCCTACACGCGGCAGATGATCACTCTGACATATCCGCACATCGGCAATACCGGCACCAACAAGCAGGACAACGAGGCGTCGCAGGTATGGGCCGCCGGCCTGATCGTGCGCGACGTGCCGCGCCGCCCGAGCAGTTGGCGCAATACCCAGTCGCTGCCGGACTGGCTGGTCCAGCGCGGGGTGGTCGCCATCGCCGGCATCGACACCCGCAAGCTCACCCGCATCCTGCGCGAGCGCGGCGCCCAGAATGGCGCGCTGATGGCCGGCGACGACATCGACGTGGAAAAGGCGCTGGAAGCGGCGCGCAAATTCCCCGGTCTGAAGGGCATGGACCTGGCCAAGGTGGTCAGCACCGACAAACCTTATCCGTGGCGCGACGGCCAACTTGACCTGGACAAGGGCCGGTTCGTGCAGGCCGAGCCGAAGTTCAAGGTCGTCGCCTACGACTTCGGCGTCAAGTACAACATCCTGCGCCTGATGGCCGGCACCAGCGTGATGCGGCAACCGCGGTCGCCTACGACTTCGGCGTGAAGACCAACATCCTGCGCATGCTGGCCGAACGCGGCTGCGAGCTCACCGTGGTGCCGGCGCAGACCCCGGCCGCCGAGGTGCTGGCGATGAACCCCGACGGGGTGTTCCTGTCCAACGGCCCCGGCGACCCGGAGCCGTGCGACTACGCCATCGCCGCGATCAAGACGTTCGTCGAGAAGAAGATCCCGACCTTCGGCATCTGCCTGGGCCACCAGTTGCTGGGTCTGGCCTCGGGCGCGCGCACCATGAAGATGGGCCACGGCCACCACGGCGCCAACCACCCGGTGCAGGACCTCGACAGCGGCCGGGTGATGATCACCTCGCAGAACCACGGCTTCGCCATCGACGAGGCCACGCTGCCGGCCAACGTCCGCGTCACCCACCGCTCGTTGTTCGACCAGACCATCCAGGGCATCGAGCTTGTCGATGCACCCGCCTTCAGCTTCCAGGGTCACCCCGAAGCCTCCCCCGGCCCCCACGATGTCGCACCGCTGTTCGATCGGTTCGTCGCGTTGATGGAGAAGAACTGACATGCCAAAGCGTAGCGACCTCAAAACCATCCTCATCATCGGCGCCGGCCCGATCGTCATCGGTCAGGCCTGCGAGTTCGACTACTCCGGCGCCCAGGCCTGCAAGGCGCTGCGCGAGGAGGGTTACCGGGTGGTGCTGGTCAACAGCAACCCGGCCACGATCATGACCGACCCGGAGATGGCCGACGCGGTCTATATCGAGCCGATCAACTGGCAGACGGTCGAGAAGATCATCGCCAAGGAAAAGCCCGACGCGCTGCTGCCGACGATGGGCGGGCAGACCGCGCTGAACTGCGCACTGGACCTGGCCGACAACGGCGTGCTGGAGAAGTACGGCGTCGAGCTGATCGGCGCCAAGCGCGATGCGATCCGCATGGCCGAGGACCGCGAGCTGTTCCGCGTGGCGATGGGCGAAATCGGGCTGGAATGCCCGAAGGCCGCCGTCGCCCACACGCTGGAAGAGGCGCTGGAGATCCAGACCCGCGTCGGCTACCCGACCATCATCCGCCCGAGTTTCACCCTCGGCGGCAGCGGCGGCGGCATCGCCTACAACCGCGAGGAGCTGGTCGAGATCGTCAACCGCGGCCTGGAGCTGTCACCGACCACCGAGGTGCTGGTGGAAGAGTCGGTGCTGGGCTGGAAGGAGTTCGAGATGGAAGTTGTGCGCGACACCGCGGACAACTGCATCATCGTCTGCTCGATCGAGAACCTCGACCCGATGGGCGTGCACACCGGTGACTCGATCACCGTGGCCCCCGCGCAGACCCTGACCGACAAGGAATACCAGATCATGCGCAACGCCTCCATCGCGGTGCTGCGCGAAATCGGCGTTGATACCGGCGGCTCCAATGTGCAGTTCGCGGTCAACCCCGACAACGGCCGCATGATCGTCATCGAGATGAACCCGCGCGTATCGCGCTCCTCGGCACTGGCGTCCAAGGCCACCGGCTTCCCGATCGCCAAGGTCGCGGCCAAGCTGGCGGTGGGCTACACGCTGGACGAACTGAAGAACGAAATCACCGGCGGCCTGACTCCGGCCTCGTTCGAGCCGAGCATCGACTACGTCGTCACCAAGATCCCGCGTTTTGCATTCGAGAAGTTCCCGGCCGCCGACGCGCGCCTGACCACGCAGATGAAGTCGGTGGGCGAGGTGATGGCGATGGGCCGCACCTTCAAGGAGTCCCTGCAGAAAGCGCTGCGCGGGCTGGAGACCGGCAAGATCGGCCTGGACCCGACCGGGCTGGACCTGTCCAGCGAAGATGACATCACCACGCTCAAGCGCGAATTGAAGGCCCCCGGCCCGGAGCGCCTGTTCTTCGTCGGCGATGCTTTCCGCGCCGGCATGAGCGTCGATGACGTCTATGGCCTGTCCTTCATCGACCCGTGGTTCCTCGACCAGATCGAAGACATCGTCGCCGACGAGACGCAGGTGCAGGCCGGGGGCATCGACGCGCTGGACGGCAAGCGCCTGCGCGCGCTCAAGCGTGCCGGTTTCTCCGACGCGCGGCTGGCGCAGCTGACCGGCACCAATGAAGCGGCGGTCCGTGCCCTGCGCCGCGCGCACAAGGTGCGCCCGGTGTACAAGCGCGTGGACTCGTGCGCGGCCGAGTTCGCCACCGGCACCGCCTACCTGTATTCGACCTACGAGGACGAGTGCGAGGCCAACCCGACCGACCGCGACAAGATCATGATCCTCGGCGGCGGCCCCAACCGCATCGGCCAGGGCATCGAGTTCGACTACTGCTGCGTGCACGCGGCGCTCGCGCTGCGCGAAGATGGCTACGAGACCATCATGGTCAACTGCAACCCGGAGACGGTTTCCACCGACTACGACACCTCCGACCGCCTGTACTTCGAGCCGCTGACGCTGGAAGACGTGCTGGAGATCGTCGAGCTGGAGCAGCCCAAGGGCGTGATCGTGCAGTACGGCGGCCAGACTCCGCTCAAGCTCGCCCGTGCGCTGGAAGCCAACGGCGTGCCGGTGATCGGCACCTCGCCGGATTCGATCGACCTGGCCGAAGACCGCGAGCGCTTCCAGAAGCTGGTGCAGGACCTCGGCCTGAAGCAGCCGCCGAACCGCACCGCGCGCACCGCCGAGGAAGCGCTGACCCTGGCCCGCGAGATCGGCTACCCGCTGGTGGTGCGCCCGAGCTACGTGCTCGGCGGCCGCGCGATGGAAATCGTCTACGGCGAGGCCGACCTGGCCCGCTACGTGCGCGATGCGGTCAAGGTCTCCAACGATTCGCCGGTGCTGCTCGACCACTTCCTCGACGCCGCGGTCGAAGCCGACGTGGACATCATCTGCGACCATGAGGGCAACGTGCTGATCGGCGGGGTGATGGAGCACATCGAGGAAGCCGGCGTGCACTCGGGTGATTCGTCCTGCTCGCTGCCGCCGTACTCGCTGTCCCCGGCCACGCAGGAAGAACTGCGCCGGCAGGTGCGCGAACTGGCCAAGGCGCTGAACGTGGTCGGCCTGATGAACACCCAGTTCGCGATCCAGACCGATGCCGACGGCAACGACGTGATCTACCTGCTGGAAGTGAATCCGCGTGCCTCGCGCACCGTACCGTTCGTGTCCAAGGCCACCGGCGTGGCGCTGGCCAAGATCGCCGCCCGCTGCATGGCCGGCATGAGCCTGGCCGAGCAGGGCGCAACCACCGAGGTGGTGCCGGACTACTACTCGGTGAAGGAAGCCATCTTCCCGTTCGCCAAATTCCAGGGCGTGGACCCGATCCTCGGGCCGGAAATGCGCTCCACCGGTGAGGTGATGGGCGTGGGCCGCAGCTTCAGCGCCGCCTTCGCGCGCGCGCAGGAAGCCGGCGGCATCAAGACCCCGCCGCTGGGCAAGGCCTTCATCTCGGTGCGCGACGCCGACAAACTGCGCGTGCTGCCGGCGGCGAAGGGGCTGGTCGAGCGCGGCTACTCGCTGGTCGCCACCCGCGGTACCGCGGCGTGGCTGCAGCAGCAGGGGTTCGCCTGCGAGGTGGTCAACAAGGTGGTCGAAGGCCGCCCGCACATCGTGGACAGCATCAAGAACGGCGAGATCGTCTACATCGTCAACACCACCGAAGGCCGCGCGGCGATCAACGACTCGTTCTCGATCCGCCGCGAGGCCCTGCAGAACCGCATCACCTATTCGACCACGGTGGCCGGCGCCAAGGCGCTGGTGCAATCGCTGGAATTCCGCGGCACCGGCCCGGTGTGGTCGCTGCAGGAACTGCACAAGGAACTGAACGCATGAGAGCCCCCATCACCCTGAAAGGCGCACAGCGCCTGCGCGAAGAGCTCGAACACCTGAAGTCGGTGAAGCGGCCGAAGGTGATCGCCGCGATCGCCGAGGCCCGCGAGCACGGTGACCTGAAGGAGAACGCCGAGTACCACGCCGCGCGCGAGGAGCAGGGTTTCATCGAAGGCCGCATCAAGCAGCTGGAAGGCGAGCTGTCGCATGCCGAGATCATCGACATCAGCAAGCTCAACGCCGGCAGCAAGGTGGTGTTCGGCGCCACGGTGACGCTGGCCGACGTGGAAACCGACGAGGAGAAGCGCTACCAAATCGTCGGCGACCTGGAAGCGGACATCAAGCTGGGCCTGATCGCCATTTCCTCGCCGGTGGCGCGGGCGCTGATCGGCAAGCTGGAAGGCGACAGCGTTGCCATCGCCGCCCCGGCCGGCCAGCGCGAGTACGAGATCGTCAGCGTCGAATACCTTGATTGATCGTAGGTGCGGGGCTTGTGCTTGCATCCCTTTTCGGGGCCCCGCACGCAGCTTTCCCGGCGATGCCACATGCGGGGCGAGCCCGCATCTACATGAGTGTCCCGACGGGAAGCAGAGCACCCCATGACCCACGCCAAAGCCACCCTGCTGCTTCCCGCCCGCAGCCGCTTCCCCGGCGGCGCCTTGCCGGCACAGGTGGCGGGCGCCCTCGGCCGTGCCGACCGGAGCGAGGGCGAGGCCGGCGAATCCGCGCAACTGCGCCGGCATTTCGACGTGCGGCCGCAGGCATGGTCCGCCGCCGCGTTGACCCGCCAACACGATGCCAACGATGCCGGCCACGGCCTGTGGCTGCGCGCCGACCCGGCCAACGTGACGCCGGACATGCAGGGCGCGCGCCTGATGGCATCGGCCGAAACCCTGCGGCTGGAGCAGGACGACGTGGATGCTTTGTTGCCGGCCCTGCAGCCGCTGTTTGCCGGTTTCGGTTTCCGGCTCGACGCCCCCACGCCCTCGCGCTGGTACCTGCGCCTGCCCGACGACACGCCGCTGCCCGCGTTCGCCGCGCCGGAAACCGTGCTCGGCGACGACCTGTTCGGACACCTGCCGGAAGGCGAGCACGGCCGCCGCTGGCGCGGCCTGCTGACCGAAGCGCAGGTGCTACTGCACCAGCATCCGTGGAATGGACAACGCAGCGCGCAGGGCAAACGTCCGGTCAATTCGCTGTGGTTCTGGGGCGCGGGCCGCCTGCCCGACTCGGTGCATACCGGGCACGCACAGGTGCGCAGCCGCGATGCGCAGTTGCAGGCGCTCGCGCAGCTGGCCGGGGTGCGCATTGATGGCGGGCACGCCGTCGATGCGCTGGTGGACCTGCGCCAGCTGCGTTCGCTGGAACAGCTGACCCGCGATGCCATCGCGCCGCTGCTCGATGCCATCACCCGTGGCGAACTGCGTGAACTGCGGCTGGATTTCGAGGATGGCGTGCAATACCGCATCCATCGTGGCCAGCGCTGGCGCTTCTGGAAGAAACCGCTGCCGACGCTGGCCGATGACTGACGCGTTGAAGATCGTTCGCCGCGCCGTTGCCGATGATGGGCAGTGGGACGAGCAGACCCTGCCGCTGCTGCGCCGCATCTACGCCGCGCGCGGCGCGTTGTCGCCAGCACAGGCGCAGCCGAAGCTGGCGCAGCTGCACGCGCCGGAACTGCTGGACGGCATGTCGGCGGCGGTGGAATTGCTGGCCGCCGCGATCGCCGGCGGCAAACGCATCCTCGTCGTCGGCGATTTCGACTGCGACGGCGCCACCGCCTGCGCGGTCGGCGTGCGTGGCCTGCGCCTGCTCGGCACGCGCGACGTGGTGCACGCGGTGCCCAACCGCATGGTGCACGGCTACGGGCTGTCGCCGTCGCTGGTGGCCGAACTGGCCGTACTGCAACCGGACCTGCTGGTCACCGTCGACCACGGCATTGCCTGCCATGCCGGCGTCACCGCGGCCAAGGCGCTGGGCTGGCAGGTGCTGGTCACAGACCACCATCTGCCCGGCGAGCAGTTGCCGCCGGCTGATGCCATCGTCGATCCGAACCTCGGCGGCGACGCTTTTCCGAGCAAGGCGCTGGCCGGCGTCGGCGTGATCCTCTACGTATTGATGGCGCTGCGGCGGCATCTGCGCGACCAGGGTGCGTTCGTCGACCGGCCCGAACCGGACCTGCTGACCCTGCTGGATCTGGTCGCGGTCGGCACCGTCGCCGATCTGGTCGCGCTGGACGACAACAACCGCGCACTGGTCGCCGCGGGCCTGCGCCGCCTGCGTGCCGGCAAGGGCTGCGTCGGGCTGCGCGCCCTGGTCGAAGCCAGTGGCCGCGATGCGCGCCGGCTCACCGCCAGCGACATCGGTTTCGCGCTGGGGCCGCGCCTGAACGCCGCCGGGCGGCTGGAAGACATGGCACTGGGCATCGAACTGCTGCTCACCGAGGACGCCGCGCAGGCGCGCGAGATCGCCGCGTTACTGGAGGAGATCAACGCTGAACGCCGTGCGGTGCAGCAGTTGATGACCGACGACGCCGAGCTGGCGGTATCGCGCGCCCTGCTGGCCGATGATGGCCAACGCCCGGTCGCGGCCTGCCTGTTCGACGCCGAGTGGCACCCCGGCGTGGTCGGGCTGGTCGCCTCGAAGATGAAGGACCGCCTGCATCGCCCGGTGATCGCCTTCGCCCCGGCCGAACCCGGCGCGGCGATGCTGCGCGGCTCGGCGCGCTCGATTCCCGGTTTCCACATCCGTGACGCGCTGGCCGCCGTCAATGCGCGCCATCCCGGCCTGATCGACAAGTTCGGCGGCCATGCGATGGCGGCGGGCATGAGTTTGCCGCTGGAGCGGCTGGATGCATTCCGCAGCGCATTCGAGCGGCAGGTGGCGGCGACGCTTGATCCGGCGTCGCTGCAACGGCAACTGCTCAGCGACGGCGAACTGTCCGTCACCGAGTTCGACTTCCACCACGCCGAGGCGCTGCGCCTTGCCGGCCCGTGGGGGCAGGGCTTCCCCGAACCCCTGTTCGACGGCCATTTCGAAGTGCTGAAGTGGCGCGTGCTGAAGGAGCGCCACCTGAAGCTGGAGCTGCGCCTGCCGGGCACGGCTGTGCCGCTGAACGCCATCCACTTCGGTGGTTGGACCGGCAACGAGCCTGGCCGCCATGTGCATTTGGCCTATCGGCTGGTCAGCGACGACTACCGTGGCGGTGGCGCGATCCAGTTGATCATCGAGCATTGCGCAGCGGCGTGACGCCCGCGGTTGGCTCAACTGCGATCGTGAGAGGCGACGGCTTTCGCTTGAGACCAAACAGGGGGCGCAGCCAGCCGATGCGGCGGATCAGGCATTCGTGCAGCAGCAGGCAGCCGGCAACCGTGCCCCCGGCCACCAGCGAGGCTTCGGGGACTGCACCAAGCTTCAACGGCATCAGCCACCAGGCGAGGGCGATGATCAGGCTCTGGTGCAGGATGTACCAGGAGAACACCGCCTCGCTGGCGTAGGGCAACCAGCGGAACGGACGGTCGAGCAGGGCGCGGCCCCAGCCGAAGATCGCCAGCAGCGCCATCCACGTGAAGGTGACGCGGGCGATGCGTTCAAGCGTGTACCACGGGACGTGCAGTGCCCATTCCGGCATCGGCCCGGCTGGCGGGTGACGGCCGAGCCAGCGCAGGCCGAGCTCAACGCCGATTGCCAATATCGCCACCGCCAGCGTTCGCCAGCGCAGCCGCCGTACCCAGTTCCAGAACCCTGCGCGGGTCGCCAGCACGTAGCCCAGCAGGAACAGCGGCAACGATTCGGCATGGACGACCCAGTCATCGAACAGGGCGTGGGTTTCCTCGAAATGCGGCGCCAGCCAGAGGCGGACGCCCAGCAGCCAGAGGATCGGCAGCACCAGCAACAGGCTGGCCGACAGCCGCGTGGGTTCTGCATTCCCCAACCGTTTCCGCACCCATCGCAACAGCGGTACCGCCGCCAGCACCAGCAGGGTGTAGGGCAACAGGTAGGCCAGATACCACAGGTGGTTCCAGGTCGGCGTAAGCATGCACTGGCCGGCGCGGCAGAGCCCGTGGGTGAGGTAGAGCGGGTAGAAGTGCGCGAAGCCGCCGGTGTAGCCGTATTGCGCGATGGCCTGGAAGAAGGTCTGCGGCGGCACCACCACCAGCATGCCGAACGCCAGCGGCAACAACAGGCGCAGGCTGCGCGACCCGGCGAAGCGCCAGCGGCGGCCTTCGATCCCCGCCAGGCCGAGGGCGATGCCGGAAATCATGAACAGCAACAGCATCCGCCAGCGGTTCAGCGCGATCATCGGGTACTGCAACCATTCGGCCTGATACGTGCTCTTGATGTGGAAGTCCCAGTCGGCCACGTAGACCATCGCCGAGTGGTAGAGGATCAGCAGGGAGAAGGCGATGACGCGCAGGGCGTCGATGTCGTGGCGGCGTTGCATGCGGCAGGGCCGGTAGCGAAGGGGTCGCCAGCGTTCGCGTTCACGGGCCGTCCTTCCACCGGGAAGTGACTGCGCGACAAGGGTTTGGGACAAGCCGTGGATTGGAGGGACGAGCCGGGGGGAGGGGGCGCAGGCCCACCCCTACAATGCGCGGATGGACCCGACGCCCCCGAACCTGTACCAGCGCTGCCAGCCGTGGCGTCGCTCCTTCGAGACCGGGTTCTGGGTCGTCCAGTATCTCGTCGGCGCACTGGCCAACAGCATCACCGTGAACATGGACGTGCGCCGCCTGCATCTGGGTTTCAACGCATGGCAGCCAGCGGTGTGGGAAACCAGTTCCGCCATGACGGCGCTGGCGCTGGTGCCGGCAGTGGTCTGGTTCACCCGCCGCTTCCCGTTGCATCTGGATGACTGGCGGCGGCTGTTGCCGCTGCACCTGCTGGGCAGCCTGGCCTGGTCGGTCCTGCACGTGGCCGGGATGGTCGCGATCCGCAAGCTGGCCTATGCCAGCATTGGCGACAGCTACGATTTCGGATCGTGGTGGCGCGAGTTCGGCTACGAATACCTGAAGGACGTGCGCTCCTACGCCGGCATGGTGCTGACCATCGAGGGCTACCGCCTGCTGCTGCGCCGCTTACAGGGAGAGGCGACGCTGCTGTCGCTGCCCGACGAGGGCCCGCCGGTGGAGCCGGTGGAGCGCCCGGAGCGCTTCCTGGTGCGCAAGCTCGGCCGCGAATTCCTGGTCGCCGCCGCCGACATCGAGTGGCTACAGGCGGCGGGCAACTACGTCAACCTGCGGGTGCGCGGCCACGACTACCCGCTGCGCAGCACCATCGCCGGCATCGAGGCCCGGCTCGACCCTGCGCGCTTCGTGCGCATCCATCGCAGTTACATCGTCAACCTTGCGCAGGTGGCCTCGATCGAGCCGCTGGACAGCGGCGACGCCCGTGTCCACCTGCGCGACGCCAGCGTGCTGCCGTGCAGCCGCCGTTACCGGGCCGGACTGCGCGCGCGGGGAGGCGCCGAATAAGGGCCGGATGGCTCTCCGCCAGCAGGCCGGGAGGGTGGGACGACTTGGGTATGCCGGCCGAAGTATGTATAATTCATGCATACTTTTGAGGGCCACCCGATGGAAGCCACCGTAGCCGAACGCGGACAGATCACCCTGCCCAAGGCCGTGCGCGACGCGTTGGGCCTGACCAAGGGCACGCTGCTGAAGGTCGAGCTGGACGGCAGCCGCATCATCCTGCGCAAGAGCGTGGACGATGCCATTTCCCGTGCCCGCGGCAAGTTCGCGCTGGATGGCTTCGAATCCGCGGAAGCTGCCGTACGCACCGTCCGCGACGAGGCCGGCGACGCATGATCGCCATCGACTCGGCGGTGCTGATCGAATTGCTCAGCGACGGTGCGCGCGCCGACGCGGTGGAGTCCTGCCTGCGGCAGGCGCTGGTCGGCGGCCGCGTGGTCGTCTGCGGTACCACGCTGGCCGAAATCTGCGCCTCGCTGCGCGGCGGCGCGCAGGTGCAGGAAGCGCTGGAGGAAATGGGCATCCATTTCAGCCCGCTGGAAGCCAAGTCCGCGCTGCGTGCCGGCGAGATGCACCGCCGCCACCGCCAGCGCAGCGGCGACAACCGCCGTATCGACGATTTCATGGTCGGCGCCCACGCGATGCTGCAATGCGACGGCCTGATCACCTGGAACGACACGTTTTACCGCGACTACTTCAAGGGCTTGAAGCTGATCGTGCCGCAAGCCTAGCCCACCCTTTACCTGTCCGTATCACCCGGGAGTTGTCATGTTGGAAGCCTACCGCCACCACGTAGCCGAGCGCGCCGCCCTCGGCATCCCGCCGCTGCCGCTGTCCGCACAGCAGACGGCCGACGTCATCGAGCTGCTGAAGAACCCGCCGGCCGGCGAGGCCGAGTTCCTGCTCGACCTGCTCACCCACCGCGTGCCGGCCGGCGTCGAAGACGCCGCCAAGGTCAAGGCCTCGTACCTGGCCGCCATCGCCTTCGGCAGCGAGAAGAACGCGCTGGTCAGCCGCGCGCGCGCCACCGAACTGCTGGGCACCATGCTCGGCGGCTACAACGTCGCCCCGCTGATCCAGCTGCTCGACGACACCGAGGTGGGCACCATCGCCGCCGATGCGCTGAAGAACACCCTGCTGGTGTTCGACGCCTTCCATGACGTGGAAGAGAAGGCCAAGGCCGGCAACGCCAACGCCAAGGCCGTGCTGCAAAGCTGGGCCGATGCCGAGTGGTTCACCGGCAAGCCGGAAGTGCCGCAGAGCCTGACCATCACCGTGTTCAAGGTGCCGGGCGAAACCAACACCGACGACCTGTCGCCGGCACCGGACGCCACCACCCGTCCGGACATCCCGATGCACGCGCTGGCGATGCTGAAGAACGCACGCCCGGACGCCCCGTTCCAGCCGGAGGAAGACGGCAAGCGCGGCCCGGTGAAGTTCATCGAATCGCTGAAAGAAAAGGGTCACCTGGTCGCCTACGTGGGGGACGTGGTGGGCACCGGCTCGTCGCGCAAGTCGGCCACCAACTCAGCGTGCTGTGGTGGACGGGCGACGACATCCCGTACATCCCCAACAAGCGTGCCGGCGGCGTGTGCCTGGGCGGCAAGATCGCGCCGATCTTCTACAACACGATGGAAGACGCCGGTGCGCTGCCGATCGAACTGGACGTGTCGAAGATGGAGCACGGCGACGTCGTCGAGCTGCGTCCGTATGAAGGCAAGGCGCTGAAGAACGGCGAGGTGATCGCCGAGTTCCAGGTCAAGTCCGACGTGCTGTTCGACGAAGTGCGCGCCGGCGGCCGCATCCCGCTGATCATCGGCCGCGGCCTCACCGCCAAGGCGCGCGAGGCCCTCGGCCTGCCGGTCACCGAGCTGTTCCGCCTGCCGGTGCAGCCGGCCGACACCGGCAAGGGCTACTCGCTGGCGCAGAAGATGGTCGGCCGCGCCTGCGGCCTGCCGGAAGGCAAGGGTATGCGCCCGGGCACCTACTGCGAGCCGAAGATGACCTCGGTGGGTTCGCAGGACACCACCGGCCCGATGACCCGCGACGAGCTGAAGGACCTGGCCTGCCTCGGTTTCTCCGCCGATCTGGTGATGCAGTCGTTCTGCCACACCGCCGCCTACCCGAAGCCGGTGGACGTGAAGACCCACCACACCCTGCCGGAGTTCATCTCCACCCGCGGCGGCATCTCGCTGCGCCCGGGTGATGGCGTGATCCACAGCTGGCTCAACCGCATGCTGCTGCCCGACACCGTGGGCACCGGCGGCGACAGCCACACCCGCTTCCCGATCGGCATCTCGTTCCCGGCCGGCTCCGGCCTGGTCGCCTTCGCCGCGGCCACCGGCGTGATGCCGCTGGACATGCCCGAATCGGTGCTGGTGCGCTTCAAGGGCCAGATGCAGCCGGGCGTCACCCTGCGCGATCTGGTCAACGCGATCCCGCTGTACGCGATCAAGGCCGGCCTGTTGACCGTGGCCAAGGCCGGCAAGAAGAACGTGTTCTCCGGCCGCATCCTCGAAATCGAAGGCCTGCCGGACCTGAAGGTGGAGCAGGCGTTCGAGCTGTCCGACGCCTCGGCCGAGCGCTCGGCCGCCGGTTGCAGCGTGCGCCTGAACAAGGAACCGATCATCGAGTACCTCAACAGCAACATCGTGCTGCTGAAGAACATGATCGCCGAGGGCTATGCCGACGCCCGTTCGCTGGCGCGCCGCATCGAGAAGATGGAAGCATGGCTGGCCGACCCGCAGCTGCTGGAGCCGGATGCCGACGCCGAGTACGCCGCGGTCATCGAGATCGACCTGGCCGACGTGCATGAGCCGATCGTGGCCTGCCCGAACGACCCGGACGACGTGAAGACCCTGTCCGAAGTGGCCGGCGCGCAGATCGACGAAGTGTTCATCGGTTCGTGCATGACCAACATCGGCCACTTCCGCGCCGCTGCCAAGCTGCTGGAAGGCAAGCGCGACCTGCCCACGCGCCTGTGGATCGCGCCGCCGACCAAGATGGACGCCAGCGAGCTGACCAAGGAAGGCCACTACGGCACCTTCGGCAACGCCGGCGCACGCACCGAGATGCCGGGCTGCTCGCTGTGCATGGGCAACCAGGCGCAGATCCGCGAAGGCTCCACCGCGATGTCGACCTCGACCCGCAACTTCCCGAACCGGCTGGGCCGCAACACCAACGTGTACCTGGGCTCGGCGGAACTGGCGGCGATCTGCGCGCGTCTGGGCCGCATCCCGAGCAAGGAGGAGTACATGGCGGACATCGGCGTGATCAACGCCAATGGCGACAAGATCTACCGCTACATGAACTTCGACCAGATCGAGGAATACCGCGAAGTCGCCGACAGCGTCGCCGCCTGATCCGCGGCAACTGCTGAATGACGAAGCCCGGCGCACGCCGGGCTTCGTCGTTTCCGCCGTCACTGCAAGGTCCGATACCAGCGAGCGCGGCGCGCGCCTGCCGGCCAATCTCCGCACTCCATCACCAAGGAGCAGGACATGAAGGCATTGCACGGCAAGACCATATTGATCACCGGCGCCAGTTCCGGCATCGGCCACGCCACGGCGCTGCTGTTCGCCGCAGAGGGCGCCCGCGTGGTCCTCGGCGCGCGGCGCGGCGGCATGCTGGAAGCGCTGTCGTCGCGGATCCGGGCCGGGGGAGGTTCGGCCACCTGGCTGGCCGGCGACGTGCGCGAGGAGGCCTATGCACAGGCGCTGGTGCGGCATGCCGAGGAGACCTATGGCCCCCTCGACGCGGCGTTCAACAATGCAGGCACGCTCGGGCCGCTGCAGCCCACGCCCGACGTCGCGCTGGACGACTGGCAGGCTACGCTGGACGTCAACCTGACCGGCGCCTTCCTTGGCGCGAAACACCAGATCCCGTCGCTGTTGCGCAGCGGCAATGGCGGCAGCCTGGTGTTCACCTCGACCGTCGTCGGGCACACCACGGGCTTCCCGTGCACGGCCGCCTATGCGGCGAGCAAGGCCGGCGTCATCGGCCTGGTGCATGCGCTGGCGACCGAGTTCGGGCCGGCCGGCGTGCGGGTCAACGCCCTGTTGCCTGGCGGCACCGACACGCCGATGGCGCGCGAGATGAACCCCGACGAGGCCGCGCTGGGCGCGGTGGCGCGCCTGCATGCGCTGCGGCGGCTGGCCCGGCCGGAGGAGATCGCGGCCGCGGCGTTGTTCCTGGTATCGCCGGCGTCTTCGTTCGTCACCGGCAGTGCGATGCGGGTCGATGGCGGGGTGTCGATCCAGCGCGCTTGAGCCGCGCGCTCCACGACGGCACCCGCCGGCACCGGAGGCGGGGCCGTCAGCGGTTCGGATCCCGCTCCGGGCTCGGCCGCTTGAGCAGCTTGCGTTGCAGCGAGCGGCGGTGCATGCCGAGCAGGCGTGCGGCGGCGGAAATGTTGCCGCCGGTTTCGTGCAGGGCCTGCTGGATGTGTTCCCACTGCAGGCGGCTGATCGGGGTCATCGCGTCGGGAGGCTCGACTTCCTCGTGCTCCTCGCCGCCGTCCTCGTCGGTTTCGCCGAGGGCGCGCAGGATCATCTGCACGGTCGCCGGCTTGGGCAGGTAGTCGTCGGCACCGAGCTTGATCGCTTCCACCGCGGTGGCGATCGAGGCGTAGCCGGTGACCAGCAGGATGCGCATGTCCGCGCGCAGTTCGCGCAACGGCTGGATCAGTGCCAACCCGGATTCGCTGCCCAGCTTCAGGTCGATCAGGGCGAAGGCCGGCGGCGCCTGCGTGGCCTGCTCCAGCGCGCTGGCGATGTCGTGGGCGGTGACGGTCTCGATCTCGCGCCGGGCGAGGCTGCGCTGCAGGGTGCGCAGGTACAGCGGGTCGTCGTCGACCAGCAGGCCGTGGGTGGGCAGATCGGTCATGCGTTCGCTTCCAGGTTGGCAAGGGGCAGGCGGAAGCCGACGCGGGTGCCGCGGCCTTCGGCCGGCCGCATCCACAACTCGCCATGCAGTCGTTCGATGGTGGCATGCGACAGCGCCAGGCCCACGCCCATGCCGTGGGTCTTGCCGCTGTTGAACAGGGTGCCGGGCAGGGCGGCCTGGTTGGCATTGAAGCCGGGGCCGTAGTCGCGTACTTCGCCGTGCAGCTGGCCGTCGTGCAGGCGGATGTCGAGGTCCACCTGCGCCTGCCCGGCCTGTTCGCCTGCGTCGGCGGCGTTGTTCAGCAGCACCTGCAGCAGGTGGCCGACGCTGGCGTCCAGCGTCAGTTGCAGCGGTGCGTCGGCGTTGCGCTGCAATTGGACGGTCGGCCGCACCAGCCGCCATTGCTCCAGCACGTTGCCGATGCTGGTGCGGGCGCGGTTGCGTGCGCCCTCGGCAGGCGCGGCCAGCGCCAGCACCCGTTCGCGGCATTGCACCAGCAGTCCGCGCAGGGTTTCCAGGTCCTCGCGCAGCTCGGGGGTATCGGCGCATTGCTCGGCGATGTCGTCGGTGAGCAGGGTCATCGTTGCCAGTGGCGTGTTGAGCTCGTGCGCCACCGAGGCGGCATGGGTGGCCAGGGCGACGATGCCCTCGTTGCGGACGAAGCGCTCGCGCAGCAGCGCCAGCTGGTTCTCGCGCTCGCGCAATGCCGCGGCCAGCCGCGTGGCGAACACCAGCACGACCACGCTGGACAGCAGGAAGTTGGTCGCCGTGCCCCACAGCAGCAGGTGCACCGCGTCGAGGTGGCCGCCGTGCAGCGGCCGCCCGAATGCCGCGCTCGCCGCATAGCCGGCCACGCAGGCGGCGGCCACCGCATGGGTCCAGCGCCGGGGCAGGGCGAGGGCGGCCAGCGCGATCAGGATCAGGAACAGCGAGCCGAACGGATTGGCGATGCCGCCGCTCCAGCCCACCATCCAGGTCAGCATGATGACGTCGACGAGGATATGGCCGAAGGCGGTCAGCGGCGCCGGGTTGCTGCCGTGCACGCGCAACTGCACGTACAGGTTGAACAGCGCCAGCGCGCAGACCCCGCTCCACAGCGGCAGCTGCGGCAGGTCCAGCCCCAGCAGCCAGGCGGCAATGACGATGGCGATGGCCTGGCCGGCGGTGGCGAGCCAGCGCAGGCTGCACAGGGTGCGCAGGAAGGAGGTGTCCGGGGAATCCATCCGCACATCGTATCGCTTGCGGCCCATGCCGCGCGGGGTTCATGCCGCGGGCGCAGGCGGCGCGCTAAAATGCGCGCCATGCACGACGCCGTCACCCGCCCGACACCGCCCACCGACGCCAGCGCCTGGCCCCGCCGCATCACCCATGCCGTCGATATCGGCGGGGTGAAAGTGGGTGGTGGCCACCCGGTGGTCGTCCAGTCGATGACCAATACCGATACCGCCGACGTCGCCGCCAGCGTCAAGCAGGTGGCCGAACTGTGGCGCGCCGGTTCGGAAATGGTGCGCCTGACCGTCAACAACGCCGAGTCGGCCGCCGCCATCCCGCGCATCGTCGAGAAGCTGCGGATGATGGGCGTGGACGTGCCGCTGATCGGCGATTTCCACTACAACGGCCATCAACTGCTCGCCGGCGAGCCGGCCTGCGCCGAGGCGCTGGCCAAGTACCGCATCAATCCCGGCAACGTCGGCTTCGGCAAGAAGCGCGACACCCAGTTCGCGCAGTTGATCGAGTTCGCGATCAGATACGACAAGCCGGTGCGCATCGGTGCCAACTGGGGCTCGCTGGACCAGTCGCTGGCGGCGAAGCTGATGGACGAGAACAGCCGCCTTGAACAACCGCTGGATGCCGCGCGCGTGCTGCGCGAAGCCCTGATCCGCTCGGCGCTGGATTCGGCGCAGACCGCGGTCGAACTGGGCCTGCCGCGCGAGCGCATCGTGCTGTCGGCCAAGGTCAGCGGCGTGCAGGAATTGATTGCGGTCTACCGCGATCTCGCCGGCCGCTCCGACTTCGCCCTGCACCTGGGCCTGACCGAGGCCGGCATCGGCAGCAAGGGCATCGTCGCCTCGTCGGCGGCGCTGGCGGTGCTGCTGCAGGAAGGCATCGGCGACACCATCCGCATCTCGCTGACGCCCGAACCCGGCCAGCCGCGCACGCAGGAAGTGATCGTCGCGCAGGAATTGCTGCAGACCACCGGCCAGCGTGCATTCACGCCGATGGTCACCGCCTGCCCGGGCTGCGGCCGCACCACCTCCGAGTTCTTCCAGGAGCTGGCGAAGGTGGTGCAGAACCACGTGCGCGAGAAGATGCCGGTGTGGCGTGTCAGCCACCCCGGCGCGGAGAACATGACGCTGGCGGTGATGGGCTGCGTGGTCAACGGCCCCGGCGAATCGCGGCAGGCCAACATCGGCATCTCGCTGCCCGGCACCGGCGAGGCACCGGCCGCGCCGGTGTTCGTCGATGGTGAAAAGAAAGTGACATTGCGGGGCGAAAACATCGCGCAGGAGTTCGTGGCGCTGATCGACGACTACGTCGAGACACGCTATGCGCGCAACGCCGGCTGAGTCGCGCCGCGAGGCCGCTGGCCTGCGCGACTGGCTGGCCCACAACGCATGGCGCATCGCGGTGCTGTTCGTCGGCCTGCTGCTGCCGCTGGCCGGCTTCGTGATGCTCGCCGAGGAAATCCACGAAGCCGAGGCGCTGCATTTCGACGCTGCGCTGCTGTGGCGCATGCGCGAACTGGCATCGCCACAGCTGGACGCCTTCTTCGTGCTGGTGTCGAAGCTGGGCTACCAGTGGGGCGTGATTCCGCTGGACGTGCTGGTCGTGGCGCTGCTGGCGTGGCGGCGGCATTGGCGCAATGCCCTGTTCGCCGCCATCGCCTTCGCCGGTTCGGCGGTGCTGAACCTCGGCAGCAAGCAGCTGTTCCAGCGCGAGCGGCCGAGCCTGTGGGAATCGATTGCGCCGGAGAGCACCTTCAGTTTTCCCAGCGGGCACGCGATGGGCTCGATGACGTTGGCCGCCAGCGTGGTGTTCCTGGCCTGGCCCACGCGCTGGCGCTGGCCGGTGCTGCTGGCCGCCGCGCTGTTCGTGCCGCTGGTCGGGTTGTCGCGTGTCCATCTGGGCGTGCATTACCCCTCCGACATCCTCGGTGGCTGGTGCGCGGCGCTGGTCTGGGTCTGCGGTGTGCACGCGCTGATGTTCCACCGCCGCTGGTCGCCGCCGCCCGTGGCGCACTGAACCCGCGCGGCTTGTGCCGCCCGTCCATCATCCCCATGCTGGTGCCATGACCGACAACGCCCTTGCCCTCGCCGAATCCCGCCTGCTGCTGCCCGCCGGGCTGGATGCCAACCGCCTCGAACGCACCTTCGGTACCTTGCTGGGGCCGGGCATCGACTTCGGCGACCTGTATTTCCAGCACTCGCGGCGCGAGAGCTGGAGCGTGGAGGACGGCATCGTCAAGGACGGCGCCCACTCCATCGAGCAGGGTGTGGGCGTGCGTGCCATTGCCGGCGAGAAAACCGGCTTCGCCTATTCCGACGACATCCAGCCGGCGGCGCTGCTGGCCGCCGCGCAATCGGCGCGGGCGATCTCGCGCGATGGCGGCACCTGCAACGCCAATGCGCTGGTGCGTGGCAACGGCCGCGCCCTGTACCCGGCGCTGGACCCGGTGGACAGCCTCGGCAACGAAGCCAAGGTCCAGGTACTCAAGCGCCTGGACCGCTACCTGCGCGCGGCCGACCCGCGCGTGCAGCAAGTGATGGTGAGCCTGTCCGGCGGCGTGGATACGGTGCTGGTCGCGCGCAGCGACGGCGTGCTGGCCGCCGACGTACGCCCGCTGGTGCGGTTGAACGTGCAGGTCATCGTCGAACAGGACGGCCGCCGCGAATCCGGCTATGCCGGTGGCGGTGGCCGCTATGGCTACGAGGAACTGTTCGCCGGCGAGCGTCCCGAGGCCTTCGCCCGCGAGGCGTTGCGGCAGGCGCTGGTCAACCTGGAGGCGATCCCGGCGCCGGCCGGGGTGATGCCGGTGGTGCTGGGGCCGGGCTGGCCCGGCGTACTGCTGCACGAGGCGGTCGGCCACGGCCTGGAGGGCGACTTCAACCGCAAGGGCACCAGCGTCTACGCCGGCCGCATCGGCGAGCGGGTGGCGTCGAAGGGCGTGACCATCGTCGATGACGGCACCCTCGACGGCCGCCGCGGCTCGCTGAACATCGACGACGAAGGCACCCCGAGCCAGTGCACCACGCTGATCGAGGACGGCATCCTGGTCGGCTACATGCAGGACACGCTCAATGCGCGGCTGATGGGCGTGGCGCCCACCGGCAACGGCCGCCGCGAATCATTCGCGCACATGACCATGCCGCGCATGACCAACACCTACATGCGCGCCGGCACGCATGACCCGCAGGAGATGGTCCGCTCGGTGAAGAAGGGCCTGTACGCAGTGAACTTCGGCGGTGGGCAGGTCGACATCACCAGCGGCAAGTACGTGTTCTCGGCGACCGAGGCCTACCTGATCGAGGACGGCAAGGTCACCGCGCCGGTGAAGGGCGCCACCCTGATCGGCAATGGCCCGGAGACGATGCAGAAGGTGCGCATGGTCGGCAACGATCTGGCGCTGGACGAAGGCGTGGGCATCTGCGGCAAGGACGGCCAGAGCGTGCCGGTGGGCGTGGGTCAGCCGTCGCTGTTGATCGACGGGCTTACCGTGGGTGGTACGCAGGCATAGGCCTGCCACCTGTCGTAGATGCGGGGCTTGCCCCGCATGGCGCATTTCCGTGAAAACTTCGCGTGGGGCAAGCCCACACCTATGATTCGTCGGCCTCGTCGTCGAAATCGTGTTCGGCGTCGTCATCCTGCCCGGCAGCGGCCTGCGCCGGCAGCATCAGCTCGCGCAATACCTGGTAGATCTCGCGGAACGCACGCGGTGGCTTGTTCTTCGCCTTTTCCGCCAATGCGTTGCGCACCAGCGTGCGCAGCTGCTGGCGATCGGCGCCGGGGTACTCCTCCAGCAACTCGGCCAGCGCCGCGTCTCCTTCGGCCAGCAGACGCTCACGCACGTGTTCGATGCGATGCATCAGCGCCACCGCGCGTTTGGAGGTTTCACTGTTGGCTTCCAGCGCATCGCGGATGGCCTCCAGCACGGCGTCGTCCTCGCGCCGCATCTGCTTGGCCAGGAACGCCAGCTGGCGCTTGCGCGCACCGTGCGCGGTGATGCGCTTGCTGTATTCGATGTGCTCCAGCAGGTCCTCGGGAATCGGCAACCGCGCCAACTGCGCGGCGGTCAGCTCCACCAGTGTCTCGCCCAGCGCCAGCACTTCCAGCGCCTCGCGCCGGTTCTGGCTGCGGCTCTCGCTGAAAAATTCGCCGGTTTCCTCGTCGCGTCCGCGCATTGCCTTGTTACTCGATTAAAGTTCACGTGTTACCCGAATGCCGCTGTCGAAAGCCCCTCTCACTCCGGGAGAGGGGCTGGGGTGAGGGGCAATGGAGTCACGATGGTTCAAACATCATGGACTCTGCTCGCCCCTCATCCGGCGCTTCGCGCCACCTTCTCCCGAGGGGAGAAGGGAACGGCAGGCATGGCTGAAGACCTGAAAGGATAAAGCATTGAACACCCCGAGCACCGAAATCCACACCGCCGACGACAGCCTGCAACGGCTGGAGCAACTGGCCGGCATCTCGCAGCGGCTGCTGGAAAAAGCCCGCGCACTGGGCGCCAGCCAGGCCGAGGTCAGCTGCAGCGAAGACCGCGGCATGGACGTGAACGTGCGCCTGGGTGAGGTCGAAACCGTCGAATCCACCCATGACCGCGGCATCGCCATCACCGTCTATTTCGGCCAGCGCAAGGGCAGCGCCAGTACCGCCGACCTGCAGGAGGCCAGCCTCGACGCCACCGTCGCCCAGGCCTGCGCCATCGCCCGCCATACCGAGGACGACCCGGCTGCCGGGCTGGCCGATGCCGCGCTGATGGCGCGCGAGTTCCCCGACCTGGACACCTGGCACCCGTGGGAGCTGGACCCGCGCCACGCGGTCGACCTGGCGCTGGCCTGCGAGGCGGCCGGGCGCGAGGCCGATGCCCGCATCGGCAATTCCGACGGTGCCTCGGTGGCGACCGCGCAGAGCCTGTCGGTCTATGCCAATTCGCACGGTTTCATCGGCCGCGAGCGCAGCAGCCACCATTCCATCGGCTGTGCGTTGATTGCCGGGCAGGGCGACGGCATGCAGCGTGACGGCTGGTACAGCAGCGCGATCGCCCGCGCCGACCTGCAGGACCCGCAGGCCATTGGCCGGCGCGCGGCCGAGCGCACCGTCGCCCGCCTGCAACCGCGTTCGTTGCCCACCGGACAGGTGCCGGTGTTGTTTGCCGCCGAGGTGGCGCGCTCGCTGGTCGGCCACCTGCTCTCGGCCGTTTCCGGCGGCGCACTGTACCGCCGCGCCAGTTTCCTGCTCGACAGCGTCGGTACGCGGTTGTTCCCGGAGTGGTTCGCCATCGACGAGCAACCGCTGCTGCGCCACGGCCTGCGCTCGACCGCGTTCGACGGCGAGGGCGTGGCCACCCGCAACTCGGCGCTGGTCGGCGGCGGTGTGCTGCAGCGCTACGTGCTGGGCAGTTATTCGGCGCGCAAGCTGGGCCTGCACACCACCGCCAATGCCGGTGGCGTGCACAACCTGAAGGTAGCCGCCAATGCCGGCGACCTGCCGTCGCTGCTGTCCGGCATGGGCAACGGCCTGCTGGTCACCGAATTGATGGGGCAGGGCGTCAACGGCGTGACCGGCGACTACTCGCGCGGCGCCGCCGGCTTCTGGATCGAGAACGGGCAGGTGGCCTATTCCGTGGACGGCGTCACCATTGCCGGCAACCTGAAGCAGATGTTCGCCGGCATCGAGGCGGTGGGCAGCGACGTCGACCCGCGCTCGCATGTCGCCACCGGTTCGATATTGATCGGAAAGATGACCGTGGCGGGCAACGATTGACGTATGCTCTCGCTGCTGCGGAACCAGCATGATCGGTACGCGGGAATGCAGTTCACAACCCACATACGGACCAACAGGAAAAGGGGAGTTTCATGAGCGATTTCGACAACATCACCACGCCGCCGCCGGCCCCGGAGGGCGAGGTGCCGCAGGACCAGCGCACGATGGCGCTGCTGGCGCACATCCTCGGCATCTTCACCGGCTTCATCGGCTCGCTGATCATCTGGCTGGTCAACAAGGACAATCCGGAAAAGGGCTTCGTCACCGACCAGGCCAAGGAGGCGCTGAATTTCCAGATCACCCTGATCATCGCCTCCTTCGTCTCGGGCATCCTGACGCTGGTGCTGATCGGCTTCCTGATGCTGGCGGCCATCGGCATCGCCAACCTGGTGCTGTGCATCCTGGCCGCGATGAAGGCCAACAACGGCGAAGCCTACCGCTACCCGTTCGCGCTGCGCCTGATCAAGTAATCCGGCGGTAACGCGAAAACGAAAGGCCCGGGATTATTCCCGGGCCTTTTTCGTTCACGGCTTTCCGTTTGTGCTTTTGCAGGAGCAGATGCAAAAACGAAGCCCCGTTTCCGGGGCTTCGTTTCGCATGCGGATCAGCCGCCGCGCGGGCCGCCACGGCGATTGCCACCGCCCGGCGGACGGCCACCGGGGCCACCACTCGGGCGATTGCCGCCGCGCGGGCCACCCGGACCACGATTGCCGCCGCCGGGGCGACCGCCCGTAGGGCGCGCGCCATACGGGTTGAAGGCCGGGGTGGCATGGTCGGACGGGAAGCTCGGGGCGTTGCCGGGATGCCCATAGGGATGCTTGCGCTGGCCCTGGCCGGCGGCCTGGCCACCTTGCGCGCGGCCCGGGCCGGCGCCTTGCGGACGCCCTGCACCTGCACCGGGGCCGCGTCCCGCACCGACGGCACCGGGACGCGGCTTGCCGTAAGGACGCTGCTGGCCGTCGCCACCCGCACCACGCGGACCGCGAGCCGCGCCAGGACCGGCGTTGCGGTGGCCGCTGGGGCCGGTGCTCACGCCTTCGGGCACGTACCAGGTGCGGAATGCGGCCGGGTTGCCTTCCGGCAGGCTGCGATCACCCTTGACCTTGCGCTGCTTGAACGGCTTCTGCGACTGCTTGGCCGCCGCTTCGCCGCTGACGGTCAGGCCGCCCTTGAAGCCACCCTTGCCGCGGCCACGGCCGCGGTCCTCGCGCACGTTGTCGAAACGGCGCAGCTCACGGCCTTCGTCGGCGGTGTTGTGGCCGTTGACGTAGGCATTGCCGTGGCCGCCCTCGCGGCCAACGCGCACGGTGGTCCGGGCAGCCCTGCGCTGGCCGATCACCGGCTGCAGGGTCAGCGCCGACGGCGTGCCTTCCTCCAGCTTCAGTTCGGCGCGCAATGCCTCGACCTGCGCGACCGGCAGTTCCTGCGACTGGCCGCGCAGCAGCGGCTGCGGCAGGCTGACCTTGCCGTAGCGGGTGCGCTTGAGGCGGCTGACCTGGCAACCCTGCGACTCCCACAACCGGCGCACTTCGCGGTTGCGGCCTTCTTGCAAGGTAACGCGATACCAGCGGTTGCTGCCATTGCCGCCGATGCGCTCGATCTCGTCGAACTTGGCCGGGCCGTCTTCCAGCGCGACGCCGCGGGCGAGGCGGTCGACGATGTTGTCCGGCACCTTCTCCTGGCCTTCCGGGGCACGCACGCGCACCACGTACTCGCGCTCGACCTCGAAGGACGGGTGCATCATCGCGTTGGCCAGCTCGCCGTCGGTGGTCAGCAGCAGCAGGCCGGTGGTGTTGATGTCGAGGCGGCCGATGGCGATCCAGCGGGCACCCTTGAGCACCGGCAACGCCTCGAACGCGGTCGGGCGGCCTTCGGGGTCCTCGCGGGTGGTCACTTCGCCTTCGGGCTTGTTGTAGATCAGCACGCGTGCCGGCTCGGTCAGCGCGCTGGCGACGAAGCTGCGGCCGTCGAGGTCGATCTTGTCGCCGCTCCTGACCGACATGCCGGTCTGCGCGACTTCGCCGTTGACCTTGACCAGACCGTCGGCGATGCGCTGTTCCAGCGCACGGCGCGAGCCGAGGCCGGCCTGCGCCAGTACCTTGTGCAGGCGTTCTTCCAGCTTGGGCTGTTCGGCGGCGGCTTCGCGCTTGAGCGAGAGCTTGTTCAACGACAGCTTGCGGGGGGTGTCACTCATTCTGTTTGGCTCCGGCCGGCATCTGTTTGCTCGGCCTCTGGTTCGGGATCGGCTTCGTCAACAGCCACGGTCGTCGTCGCGACGGCGTTGTTTCCGGTGTCTTCCACTTCCGCCGCGCGCTCTCCCGGCGCGGCGTCGGGTTCGCCCGTGGGGGCGGTGTCTCCTGCGGCATCCCCGGCATCCGGGGTTGCCTCGGTATCGGTATCGCCGGCGGCTTGCGGCGTGCCCGCGCCGGCGGCCAGCGGCGCGGCCGGCTGGCCGTCATCGCCCAGCGGCAACTGCGGTTCCAGTTCGCCGATGTCGCGCAGTTCGGACAGTGGCGGCAGTTCGTCCAGCCGCTTCAGGCCGAAGTAATCGAGGAAACCGCGGGTGGTGCCGAATAGCGCCGGCCGGCCCGGCACGTCGCGGTGGCCGACCACGCGGATCCACTCGCGTTCTTCCAGCGCCTGGATGATGTTGCTGCTCACCGCCACGCCGCGCACCTGCTCGATCTCGCCGCGGGTGATCGGCTGGCGGTAGGCGATCAGCGCCAGCGTTTCCAGCGTGGCGCGGGTGTAGCGGGTCTTGCGCTCGGTCCACAGGCGGCTGACCCAGCCGTGCACCTCGCGGGTGACCTGGTAGCGGAAGCCGGAGGCGACCTCGACCAGCTCCACGCCGCGCCCGTCGCAGGCCTCGCGCAGCTGCTCCAGGGCGCGCTCGATGCTGCCCGGCGGCGCCGGCTGCTCCTCCGGGAACAGCTCCTGCAGTTGCGCCAGCGTCAGCGGCTGGCTGGACGCCAGCAGCGCGCCTTCGACGATGCGATTGATCAGCGGTTGATCCATGTGTCGAACGTATCAGGGGGCTCAGGATGCTTCGGGGGCGCCGTTGTCATCGAACTCGCCATCGTCGAATTCGCTTGAAAACTGCAGCGGTGCGTTGGTGTTGCCGGAAGCCAGCGACTTCACGTAGATCGGTGCCAGCGGCTGCTGTTCGCCCTGAACATCGGAGGCATGCTCCTGCACGATGTCCAGCAACTGCTCCTTGGCCAGCTCCAGCAGCGCCAGGAAGGTCACCAGCACGCCGAGCTTGCCTTCCTCGGCGGTGAACAGGCTTTCAAAACGATGGAACCTGCCGTCCTCCAGTTGTTCCAACACGTCGCCCATGCGCTGGCGCACGCTCAGCGCCTCGCGCTTGATCGCGTGGCCGCTGAACAGCTCGGCGCGCTTGAGCACGTCGTGCAGGGCCAGCAGCATCTCTTTCAAATCCACCGGCGGCGGCAGCTTCACCGTGGCGCGGTCGGGCACGAAGGCATGCGCCAGCGTGGTGTCGCGGTCCTGCCGGGGCAGGGTGTCGATGTCCTCGGCGGCCTGCTTGAAGCGCTCGTACTCCTGCAAACGCCGCACCAGCTCTGCGCGCGGGTCGGCCTCGTCGCCGTCCTCGCTGGGCGGGCGCGGCAGCAGCATCCGCGACTTGATCTCGGCCAGCATCGCAGCCATCACCAGGTACTCGGCCGCCAGCTCGAAGCGCAGTTCCTGCATGACGTTGATGTACTCGACGTACTGCTTGGTGATCTCGGCCACCGGGATGTCGAGGATGTCCAGGTTCTGCCGGCGGATCAGGTACAGCAGCAGGTCCAGCGGGCCTTCGAAGGCGTCGAGGATGACTTCCAGCGCATCCGGCGGGATGTACAGGTCCTGCGGGATCTGCAGCACCGGCTGGCCATGCACCACCGCCAGCGGCATTTCCTGCTGCTGCGGAGCGGTAGGCGGCGCTGGCGGGTTCGCGACGGACGCGAGTTCGGAAGTCATCAGGGCGACATCGGGTGTTGCGAGCCTTTGTGTTCCGGGTTCCCGCCCGGAGCAGGTCCTGCCTTCAGCAATTGCGAATCGTGCGCACCGGCCGGCGCGCGTGCACATCAACAACGCGACATGCCGCTGGGTCATGCGGCAACGTCATTACGGGGAGGTCGTCATACGCAGGCCGGGGAGGGAGGCGGAGCGGTCGGACGGCGGTGGCCTTGCCTGCCGCCGCACCGGGCCGCTACGGGCCGGCTGCGTGCAATGCTGCAAAGAGTAATCGCCCCGGGCCGCCGATGTCCAGCCTTGGCGCTAGACTGGCCGTCTTCGCATTCATCAGTGGCAAGGAGAGTGGACCGGTGTGGTACGTGATCGAAGGGCATGACGGCGAGCAGGTGCTGGCCGCACGCATGCAGGCAAGGGCCGCCCACCTCGAACGGCTGAAGGCATTGCTGGACGCGGGCAGGCTGCTGCTGGCCGGCCCGTGCCCGGCCATCGACGCCGAGGACCCCGGCGAGGCCGGTTTCAGCGGCAGCGTGGTGATCGCCAGCTTCGACGACCTGGCCGCCGCCCGCGCCTGGGCCGATGCCGACCCCTACGTCGCTGCCGGCGTCTACCACCGCGTGGACGTGCGCCCGTTCCGCAAGGCGCTGCCGTGAGCCGGGTGGGACGGATCGAGGCGGCATTGCGCGCGGCCTTCGCGCCGCAACGGCTGCAAGTAGAGGACGACAGCCACCGCCACGCCGGCCATGCCGGCGCGCGCGACGGGCGCGGGCATTTCAACGTCAGCATCGTCAGCGCGGCATTCGCCGGCAAGGCGCCGCTGGCGCGCCACCGCGCGGTCTACGCGGCTCTGGGCGAGATGATGCAGACCGATATCCATGCGCTGGCGATCAAGGCACAGACTCCGGAGGAAGCGGGGATCTGACCGCTGCCTTGTGGATGCGAGGGAGAGACAAATTTGTCCTTGTCGGGACAGAATGCGTCCTCCTCGTGACTTCGACATGTAACAAATCGTTTACAAGCTGCATTGGAAACGATTACAGTCGCCGCGACCCCGGCTTGCGGAGGGCACAGCGGTGGCGAAACCGGCAATTACCATCAAGGACGTTGCCCGCGAGGCGAATGTCTCGGTCGCCACGGTGTCGCGCGCGCTCAATGGCCACGACAACGTCGCCGCACCGGTGCGCCAGGTGGTGCTGGAGGTGGCCCGCCGGCTGCGCTACACCCCGCATGCCGCCGCACGCAGCTTGAGCAGCCGCAGCACCCAGACCCTCGGCCTGGTCCTGCCGGACCTGCACGGCGAATTCTTTTCCGAGTTGATGCGCGGCATCGACGGCGTGGCGCGTGCGCATCGCCGGCACCTGCTGGTATCCAGCTACCACGGCGACCCGGAGCAGCAGGGTGCCGCGCTGCAGGCCATGCGCGGGCGGGTCGATGGCCTGCTGGTCATGTCGCCGGGCACTGCCGCCCCCGATTTCCTGACGGACAACCTGCCGGCACTGCCCACGGTGCTGATCAACACGCCCCTGCCGGATGGGCCATACCCGGTATTCGGGATCGACGACCACGCCGGCGCGATGGCCATGACCCGCCACCTGCTCGGCAGCGGCCACCGCCGCATCACCTTCATCGCCGGCCCCGACCACAACCACGATGCCCGCGAGCGCCTGCGCGGCTTCCGCGATGCGATGGCCACGGTGGGTGCCGAGGCGGAAAGCCGGGTACTGCCCGGCGGCTTCGACGAGGCCTCCGGGTACCGCGCCGGGCTGGCGCTGCTGCAGGACGGGTCGCTGCCCGATGCAGTGTTCGCGGCCAACGACATGATGGCGCTCGGCTGCCTGTACGCCTTCAACCAGGCCGGCGTGAAGGTGCCCGCACAGGTGGCGCTGGCCGGCTTCGACGATATCCCGCTGGCACGTTTCGTTCACCCTTCGTTGACCACGATGCGGATCAGCATTGCCGATCTCGGCGAGCGGGCGACATCGCACCTGCTGCAATTGATCGACGATGGCGAGGTGGTGCCACCTGCTCCCGCCATGACGCTGGTTCCCACCCTGGTCACGCGTGACTCGACGGCTGTCCAGGAACCACCCTGAGCCGGTGCCCGCGGCGGGCACCGCAGCACCGAACCGAATGGCAGCCTCGCTGCCGCACCCGGAGAGCAGCACATGAACCGTCACACCACCCGCAAGACCCGTCCGTCCCGCAAGCTGCTCAGCTGCGCACTGGCCAGTTGCCTGCTGCTGGGTGCCGCACCCGCATTTACGCAAAGCACCGGCGCCACCATCCGCGGGCAGGTGATGGCCGATTCGGCACCGGCCGGGCAGGCCCGGGTGACCGCCACAAACCTCGCCACCGGCCTGAGCCGCAGCGTGCAGAGCACGGCCAGCGGCAACTACGCACTGGCCGGCTTGCCGCCGGGCACCTACCGCGTGGACGTCGAGGCCGGCGGCGCGAGCAGCAGCCAGAACATCACCGTGCAGGTGGGCCAGACCGCGACCATGAACCTGGGCGTCGGCGGCGTCGCCGAAAGCGGGCAGGGCGGGGCGGCCACCACGCTGGATGCGGTGCAGGTGACGGCGCAAGCACCGGTGGAAACACGCACCTCCGAGATCGCCACCTACGTGACTGCGCGGCAGATCGATGCATTGCCGCAGAACACCCGCAACTTCCTCGCCTTCGCCGATACCGCGCCGGGCGTGCAGTTCATCACCGATGCCAGCGGCAATACCCGCGTGCGCTCCGGCGCGCAGAGCGCCAACGCAGTCAACGTGTTCATCGATGGCGTCGGCCAGAAAAACTACGTCACCACCGGCGGCATCAGCGGTCAGGACACCAGCCGCGGCAACCCGTTCCCGCAGTCGGCGATCGGCGAGTACAAGGTCATCACCCAGAATTACAAGGCCGAGTACGACCAGTTGAGCAGCGCGGCGATCGTGGCGGCCACGCGCTCGGGCAGCAACGAATTCGAGGGCAGTTTCTTCTGGGACCACACCAGCACCGACTGGCGCTCGCGCAGCCGCTTCGAACGGCGTGATGGCGCAACCAAGGCGGAGAGCAAACAGGAGCAGTACGGTGTTTCGTTCGGTGGCCCGATCATCCGCGACACGGCGCACTTCTTCGTGGCCTACGAGGCCAAGGAATACCTCACCCCGCGCACGTTCAACCTCGGCCGCGGCCGTGCCCCGTCGGAGCTGCCAGCCGACCTGCAGGCGCAGTACGGCACCGGCACCCATACCTCACCGTTCAAGGAGGATCTGTATTTCGGCAAGATCGACTGGCTGTTCGGCGAGAACCACTACTTCGAACTGACCGCCAAGTATCGCGACGAAAGTGAAACCATCCAGGTGCAGGACCAGCGCCTGCCTCCGGCGGCCACGCTCAACGAAAACAACGAGAAACGCGTCGACCTGCGCTACCAGTTCAGCACCTACAACTGGCTCAACGACGCGCACCTCACCTATGAAGATGCGTTCTGGAGCCCGCGGCCGGCCAACTTCGAGCCGGGCTATTTCCTGAGCGACGGCAACTGGTGGGACACCATCGTCCGCAGCGGCGGCGGCGACAACTACCAGGACAAGGGGCAGAAGGGCTGGTCGTTCCAGGATGACCTGACCTTCCAGGGCTGGGAAGGCCATACCGTGAAGATGGGGGTCAAGTACAAGCAGGTCGAGCTGCAGACCCTGGAGCAGAACAAGTACAACCCGCAGTTCTACTACGATATCAACGAGAGCCTGTCGGTGCCGACCCATGTGGAGTTCGGCGCGCCGGTGGCCGGGTTCGGCAACGGCACCGTCGAGTCGAAGAACCGGCAATTCGGCCTCTACATCCAGGACGACTGGGAGGTCAACGAGCACCTGACCGTGAACCTGGGCGTGCGCTGGGATTACGAGCGCACGCCGAGCCACGAGGACTACGTCACCCCGGCCGAGGTGGTGTCTGCATTGCAGGCATCGAACACCAACCTGCCCGGTTCCGGAATCGACATCAACGACTACATCAGTACCGGCGGCAACAGGAAGCCGGACAAGGACAACTGGGCGCCGCGGCTGGGCTTCTCCTACGACATCGATGGCGACCAGCGGCACGTGGTGTTCGGTGGTGCCGGGCGATCCTACGACCGCAACCTGTTCGACTATCTGCAGAATGAAGTATCCAAGGCCAGTTGGGGCCAGTACACCTACGACTTCAACACGCCGATGCATCCATGCGACCCAGCCACCGCCGCCACCTGCCGTGCATGGGACCCGCGCTACCTGGATCCGGAATTCCTGCGCGCCTCCTCGGTGGCCGGCACGCGCGAGGTGTTCCTGAACAACAACAGGCTGGAAGTCCCGTATTCGGACCAGTTCAGCCTCGGCATGCGCAACACCTTCGAGATATCGGGCAACGACTGGAACACGGAGGTGGCCTATTCGTACGTGCGCAGCCATGACGGCATCGCCTTCCTGCTGGGCAACCGCCTCGCGGATGGCCGTTTCTTCCCGGCCACTCCGGCCGACGCCACCGATCCGCCGCCGTGGGGCGCCGGCTTTGCCCCGTTCTCGAATCTGATCCTTGCGCAGAACGCGCTGGAGACGAAGAGCAAGTCGGTCTATCTGAAACTCGAAAAGCCGTATACCAGCCAATCGCGCTGGGGCGTGACCCTGGCCTACACCCACACCGACTCCGAGCAGAACAGCCCGTTGGATGGTTGGCCGGGGGCATTCAACGCCGAGCATATCGGCGACTACGGCTGGTTCCCCGGCAAGGTGCCCGAAAACCGGGTGGTGCTGACCGGCATCTGGGACGGACCGTGGGGCATGACGTTCTCGGGCAAGGGAACCTGGGCAGATGCCACCCCGCGTTACTACCAGAACTGCAATGTCTCGGCCTGGGCCTACTGCCATTTCGACAGCTATACGCCGGACGAGGATTTCAAGCAGCTCGATCTGGCGATGGAGAAGGTGTGGGATACCGGCAGCGACATCCGCCTGCGCATCCGCGGCGACGTGCTGAACGCGTTCAACTGGTCCAACTACGATGGTTACGAGGATTGGCGCGGCGGGGCCGGCGAACCGCAGAACCCGGCATGGGGGACCCCCACCACCATCGCCATGCCGACCCGTACCTTCAAGCTGTCCTTCGGGCTGGACTGGTGATGGCAAGGCCAGGTCACTGTCGCCGTGCCTTCGCCGGTGCCGCGTTGCATGGTGAAACCATCTGCAAGGCATGCCGCGCCGGTACGAAGGACAGGGGCGCCCCCCCGCCAAGCCTGACATCATCGGGCTTCGCTCCGAATCCTCGCCCCGGCCTCCCTTCCGATGGGAGAGGGGCCTGATTTTCGAGCTTTCGTCATTCCACGGCTCCCCCCAACGGAAAGCGTCTTGAGCAACCTGCGCACCACCAGACTGCTGTCGTGTATCGCTGCCGGCCTCACCCTGGGCCTGCTCGGCGGGTGCGGCAAGCCGCCGCCCGAGCCGGCCACCCCAAAGGTGCCGCCGCAGGTGATCCTGATCGAGGCCGATCTGCCGCCACGGCCGATGAAGCCGGAGCTGCCGCCGCTGTTCGACGACATCGAGCGGCGCACCTTCCAGTTCTTCTGGGACACCACCAACGAGCAGAACGGGCTGACCCCGGACCGCTACCCGTCGCGGCCGTTCGCCAGCATCGCCTCGGTGGGCTTCGCGCTGACCGCCTATCCGATCGGCATCGAGAACGGCTGGGTCAGCCGTACCCAGGCGGTGGACCGCACCCTGACCACGCTGCGCTTCTTCCGCGACGTGCCCACCGGCCCGCAGCGCACCGGCAAGGCCGGCTACAAGGGCTTCTACTACCACTTCCTGGACATGCGCGACGGCCGCCGCTACGACAGCTGGGTGGAGCTTTCCAGCGTGGATACCGCGCTGCTGATGATGGGCGTGCTGTTCGCGCAGTCGTATTACGACGGCAACGACCCGCGCGAAAAAGAGATCCGGCAGATCGCCGACACGCTCTACAAGCGCGTGGACTGGCAGTGGCTGCAACGCAACAAGCCGCTGGTGTCGATGGGCTGGTTCCCGGAGAGTGGCTTCATCCAGCACGACTGGATGGGCTACAACGAGGCAATGATGCTCTACGTGCTGGCGCTGGGCTCGCCGACGCACCCGGTCGGGACGGATGCGTGGACGGTGTGGACGCGCACCTACGACAACGACTGGGGCGTGTTCCAGGGTCAGGAGTACCTCGCCTTCGGGCCGCTGTTCGGGCACCAGTACAGCCATGTGTGGATCGATTTCCGCGACCTGCAGGACGCCTACATGCGCGAGCGCGGCATCGACTACTTCCTCAACAGCCGCCGCGCCACCCTGGCCCAGCGCGAGTACGCCATCGCCAACCCCATGCAGTGGAAGGACTACGGCGAGAACGTGTGGGGCCTGACCGCCGGCGACGGCCCGCAGAACACCACCCAGGAATACAAGGGCGAGCAGCGCCAGTTCCGCCACTACTCGGCGCGCGGTGCCGGCCTGCGCGAGAACTTCGACGACGGCACCATCGTGCCCTCGGCGGCGATCTCCTCGCTGCCGTTCGCGCCGGAGGTGGTGATCCCGGCCACGCAGGAAATGCACAAACGCTATGGCGATTACCTGTATTCCAGCTACGGCTTCCTCGACTCGTTCAACCCCAGCTTCAACTACGACATCCCGCTCAAGACCGGGCGGCTGATCCCGGACCGTGGCTGGGTGGCCAGCGACTACATCGCGATCGATCAGGGGCCGATCCTGATCGGCATCGCCAACTACCGCGACGAATTCGTCTGGAACGTGATGAAGAAGAACCCGTACATCCGCAAGGGCATGGAACGGGCCGGCTTCAGCGGCGGCTGGCTGCTGCCGGAAGGCGAGGACTGGCAACCGTTGCAGAAGGACGAAAAGGCCGCCTCGGCACGTGCGGTGGGCATCGCCGAGTCGCGCGCGGCCGCCGCGCAGGAGCAGAAGGCGGCCGACAGACCCGGCCAGCGGCCTGTGCAGTAGGGTGGGGCGATGATGCTTCGCCTGATGGCCACGCTGCTGTGCCTCGCCCTGCTGGCCGCCTGCACGCGGCCGCAGCAGGGCACCACGCTGCGTTTCTGGGCGATGGGGCGCGAGGCCGAGGTGGTCGGCGAACTGGTGCGCGAGTTCGAGGCCGAGCATCCCGGCATCCGCGTGGAAGTGCAGAGCATCCCGTGGACCGCCGCGCACGAGAAGCTGCTGACCGCCTATGCCGCCGACGGCCTGCCGGACCTGTGCCAGCTCGGCAACACCTGGGTGCCCGAATTCGCCACGCTGCAGGCGCTGACGCCATTGCAGCCCTGGGTGGACGCATCCAATGAAGTGATGCCGCAGGATTATTTTCCCGGCATCTGGAACACCAACGTCATCGACGGGCAGCTGGTCGGCATACCGTGGTACGTGGACACGCGGCTGCTGTTCTACCGCAAGGACCTGCTGCGCGAGGCCGGCTACGACCACCCGCCACGCGACTGGGACGAATGGGAGCGGATGAACACCGCGCTGAAACGGCGCATGGGACCGGACCGCTACCCGGTACTGATGCCGCTCAACGAATTCGAGCCGCAACTGTCGTTGGCACTGCAGCAGGAGGATCCGCTGCTGCGCGACAATGACACCCGCGGCAATTTCCGCAGCCCCGGTTTCCGCCGCGCGCTGGGCTTCTACGCCAACATGTACGAACAGGGCTGGGCGCCGAAGATGTCCGAGACGCAGATCTCCAACGTCTGGGACGAGTTCTTCCGCGGCTTCACCGCGTTCTACCTGTCCGGGCCGTGGAACATCCGCGAGTTCAACAAGCGCCAGCCGCCTTCGCTGCAGGGCGAGTGGGGCACCGCGCCGCTGCCCGGGCCGGACGGCCCCGGTGCCGGCATCGCCGGTGGTACCAGCCTGGTGGTATTCCGCTCCTCGCGGCACAAGGAAGCGGCATGGCAGCTGATCGAATTCCTGTCGCGGCCGGCGATGCAGCAACGCCTGCACGCCATCATCGGCGACCTGCCGCCGCGCCGCAGCGCCTGGCAATCGCCGCAACTGGCCGACGACCCGCTGGCCGCGGCGTTCCGCGACCAGTTGGAGCGGGTCAAGCCCACGCCCAAGGTGCTGGAGTGGGAGCGCATCGCGCAGGAGATGCGCATCGTCACCGAACAGGTGGTGCGCGGCGGGCTGGCGCAGGATGTCGCAGTCGCGCAGCTGGATGACCGCGTGGACGCGATCCTCGCCAAGCGCCGCTGGATCGTCGAGCAACAAGCACGGGAGGCGCCGCAATGAAGCGCGGCAGGCTCGCCGGCTGGGTATTCGCCGCCCCGGCGCTGATCGTCATCGGCGTGTTCTTCGGCCTGCCGGTGCTGTCGGCGCTGGCGCTGAGCCTTACCGACTTCGATCTTTACGCACTGGCCGACCCGCACAACCTGCGCTTCATCGGCCTGGACAACTACCTGGACCTGCTGCGCACGCCGATATTCTGGAAGTCGCTGGGCAACACCGCGTACTTCGTGGTGATCGGTGTGCCCTTGTCCATCGCCGTGTCGCTCTGCGCGGCGATGCTGCTCAACGCACCGGTGGCGCGCTGCAAGGCGTTGTTCCGCACCGCGCTGTTCGCGCCGGTGGTGACCACGCTGGTGGCGGTGGCGGTGATCTGGCGCTACCTGTTCCACACCCGCTACGGGTTGGTGAACTGGACGCTGGGACAGGTCGGCATCGACCCGGTGGACTGGCTGGGCGACCCGCACTGGGCAATGCCGACCATCATCCTGTTCGCGGTGTGGAAGAACTTCGGCTACAACATGGTGATCTTCCTGGCCGGTCTGCAGGCGATCCCGAAGGATTTGTACGAGGCCGCGCGCATCGACGGCGCCTCGCGCTGGAAGCAGTTTCTGCACATCACCCTGCCGATGCTCGGGCCGGTGCTGCTGGTGGTCGGCGTGATCACCGTCTCCGGCTATTTCCAGCTGTTTGCCGAGCCCTACGTGATGACCCGCGGCGACCCGCTGCAGAGCACGGTGAGCGTGCTGTATTTCATGTTCGAGGAAGGCTTCAAGTGGTGGAACCTGGGCCGCGCCTCGGCGGTGGCGTTCCTGCTGTTCCTGATCATCCTCGGCGTGACCACGCTGATGCTGCGTTTCGGCAGGAAAAGAGAGCTGGTATGAGCGGCGAGATCGGCCAATCGCGTGCATGGGGCTGGTGGGTCAACGGCGCGTTGCTGCTGCTGGCGCTGGTCAGCCTGGCGCCGCTGGCGTGGATGCTGTCGGTGTCGTTCATGCCCGGCGGGCAGGCCTCGCAATTTCCGCCGCCGCTGCTGCCCTCGCGCATCACCACCGACAACTATCACGAACTGTTCGCGCGCACCGGCATGGCCGGCAACTTCCTCAACAGCCTGGGCATGTCGCTGGGCATCACCCTGGGCTCGCTGCTGCTCAACACGCTGGCCGGCCATGCCTTCGCCAAGCTGCGCTTCGCCGGCCGCGAGCGGGTGTTCCAGCTGCTGCTGGCGGCGCTGGTGATCCCGGCGCAGGTGGCGATGCTACCGCTGTTCCTGCTGATGAAGCAGCTGGGGCTGGTCAACACCTGGGGCGGGGTGGTGGTGCCGGCGCTGGCCAGCGTGTTCGGCATCTTCCTGGTGCGGCAGTACGCACGCTCGATCCCCGACGAACTGCTGGAAGCCGCGCGCATCGACGGCGCCAGCGAGGCGCGCATCTTCTTCCAGATCGTGCTGCCGATGCTCAAGCCGGTGCTGGTGACGCTGGCGATCTTCACCTTCATGGGGGCGTGGAACGACTTCATGTGGCCACTGATCGTGCTGACCGACCAGCAGCACTACACCTTGCCGGTGGCGCTGGCCTCGCTCTCGCGCGAGCACATCATGGACGTGGAGATGATGATGGCCGGCGCGGTCATCACCGTGCTGCCGGTGCTGCTGCTGTTCCTGCTGCTGCAGCGCTATTACATGCAGGGCCTGCTACTGGGCAGCGTGAAAGGGTGAGTGGCTGGTACATCCCGGTCGCGACTCACGTCGCTCCTACAGGTCGCTGCCCCGATCTGACAGAATCCCACGACACCGCCCCAAGACCTCCGCGATGAAGAAGCTCTCCATCCTCCTGCTGCTTTCCGCCGCCGTTCTGGCCGGCAACGGGCTGGCCGCCACAGGCGCAAGCAGGGTGCTGGCGAAATTCGACGACATCGGCGCATGGCAGCTGATCACCTCGCCGCAGGTCAGCGGCTCGCTGCGGCCGGTGAGCGGCAACAACGGCCGGGCGCTGTGCCTGGATTACGACTTTCATGAAGTCTCCGGCTATGCCGGCATCCGCCGTCCACTGGACGTGGCCTGGCCGGAGAACTACCAGGTATCGTTCAACCTGCGCGGTGATTCGCCGGCCAACGACCTGCAGTTCAAGCTGGCCGACGCCAGCGGCGACAACGTGTGGTGGGTGAACCGCACCCGCTACGATTTCCCGAAGAACTGGACGCGGGTGAGCTACCGCAAGCGCCATGTCACGAAGGCATGGGGCCCCGACCCGGATACGCACCTGCGCCGCAGCGCCTCGGTGGAGTTCATCGTCTACAGCAAGGTGGGCGGCAGGGGCACGGTCTGCTTCGACCAGCTCACGTTGCAGCCGCTGCCGAAGGAGGACACTTCGGCGCTGACCACCACCGTCATCGCCGATACCGCCACCGCCCTGCAGCAGCGCATTGCCGATGGCAGGCCGGACACGGTGTGGATCAGCGGCGGGGTCAAGCAGCAGACCATCAGCCTCGACCTCGGCAAGGTGCGCGAGTTCGGTGGCGCGGTGATCCAGTGGGCCCCCGGGCTGGAAGCCTCGCGCTACGTGGTGCAGGCCTCCAGCGATGGCCGCGACTGGCGCAAACTGCGCGACGTGACGGCCGGCGGCGGCGGCCGCGACTGGCTGGCACTGCCGGAGACCGAGGCGCGCTACCTGCGCTTCGATCTGGTCGATGGCCCCAATTGGCGCTATGGCATCCGCGACATCAGCCTCAAACCGCTGGATTTCGCCGCCACGCCCAACGACTTCATCCACTCGGTGGGACGCGACCTGCCACGCGGCTCGCTGCCGCGCGGCTTCAGCGACGAGCAGCCGTACTGGACCCTGCTGGGCCTGGATGGCGGTCGCGAACAGGCCTTGATGGGCGAGGACGGCGCGCTGGAGCCGGTACGTTCGGGGTTCAGCGTGGAGCCGTTCGTGGTGCTGGACGGCAAGGTGCTGGGCTGGGTCAATGTGAGAACCAGCCAGAGCCTGCTCGATGGCTACCTGCCGGTTCCCTCGGTGCAATGGCAGCACGACGACTTCGGCCTGCAGGTCACCGGCTTCGTGCAGGGCAGGGCGGAGCAGGCGCAACTGGTCGCCCGCTACCGCCTGCACAACACCGGCAAGGTGGCGCGCGACTACCGGCTGGCACTGGCCGTACGCCCGTTGCAGGTCAATCCGCCGCGACAGTTCCTCAATACGCCCGGTGGCGTCAGCCGCATCGAGCGGCTGGCGATCGACAACGGCACGGTCAGCGTCAACGGCCAGCCCCGCGTGTTCGCACAAACGCCTCCGGACGCCGCATTCGCCACGGCCTTCGACAGCAAGCTCGCCGTCACCCACCTGGCGGACAAGCGCCTGCCGGGCATGCATGAAGTCCGTGACGCCACCGGGCTGGCATCCGGCGCGCTGGTCTACGACTGGAAGCTGGAACCGGGGCAGAGCAGGGAAGTGGTGCTGGTGCTGCCGCAGACCGGCGCATGGGCCGCGCCGGCCACCGGTTTCGACGCCGACAAGGCGCAGCAGCAGGTGGCGGCGATGTGGCGGCAGAAGCTCGACCGGGTCAGGCTGCAACTGCCCGAGGCCGGCCAGCCGCTCGCCGACACGCTGCGCACCGCGCTGGCACACATGCTGATTTCGCGCGTCGGCCCGAGCCTGCAACCGGGTACCCGTTCCTACGCGCGCAGCTGGATACGTGATGGCGCGATGATTTCCGAGGCGCTGCTGCGGCTGGGTCGCGGCGATGCGGTGCGCCAGTATCTGGAGTGGTATGCGCCGTACCAGTTCGACAGCGGCATGGTGCCGTGCTGCGTGGACGCCCGCGGCAGCGATCCGGTGCCGGAAAACGACAGCCACGGCGAACTGATCCACGCCATTGCCGAATATTGGCGCCACACCGGCGACGATGCCTTCCTGCAGCGCATGTGGCCGCATGTGCAGGGCGCGTGGCACTACATGGAAAAGCTGCGCCTGGACGAGCGCACCGAGGAAAACCGCGCGCGCAACCCCGGCTTCTACGGGATGATGCCGGCATCGATCAGCCACGAAGGCTATTCGGCCAAGCCGGTGCATTCGTACTGGGACGATTTCTGGGCGCTGCGCGGCTACAAGGACGCCGTCGACCTGGCCGCCGCATTGGGGCTGGAAGAAGAAGCCCTCGCAATGGCGGCCTCGCGCGACGAATTCCGCCGGGACCTGGACGACTCGCTGCACGCGGCGATGGCCGCGCACAAGATCGACTTCCTGCCCGGCTCGGTGGAACTGGGCGATTTCGACGCCACCTCCACCACCATCGCGCTGGCACCGGGCGGCGAACAGGGCAGGTTGCCGCAACCGGCGCTGGACAACACCTTCGAGCGCTATTGGCAGCAGTTCGTCGCGCGCCGCGATGGCAGGCGCGAATGGAAGGATTACACGCCCTACGAATGGCGCAACGTCGCCGCATTCGTGCGCCTGGGCTGGCGCGAACGCGCCTGGAAGGCCAGCGAATTCTTCTTCAAGGACCGCGCGCCGCCGGCATGGAACCAGTGGGCCGAGGTGGTCTCGCACACCCCGCGCGAACCTTTCTTCCTCGGCGACCTGCCGCACGCCTGGGTGGCTTCGGATTTCGTGCGCTCGGCGCTGGACATGTTCGCCTACGAGCGCGAGGTCGACGCCAGCATCGTGCTCGCCGCCGGCGTGCCAACGGCGTGGTTTGCAGGCAAGGGAATCGCCCTGGACGGCCTGCGTACCCCCCACGGCCTGCTGGGATATTCACTGGTTCGCAGCGACCGGCACCTGACCCTGCAGATTGCCACCGGCCTGCAATCACCGGCCGGTGGCCTGGTGCTGCCGTGGCCCTACGAAGGCGCTCCCGGCGCGGCCACCATCAATGGCGAGCCCGTCGAGTGGGATGGTGACGAACTGCGGATCATGACGTTGCCGGCCAAGGTGGAAATTGCGATTCCGGCGGAGTTGCGGCGCAGTGAGCGCGGGCAGCGCTGACTGGAATTGCTGAAGTGATTTCAAGACAGGGATTTCCACCATGTAGACCAGATTTCCCCGAAAATGCGCGCAATAAGCCGCAAGATCGCCGCAAATTTCTGCCACCTCTACACTTCCGATAATTGATGGACGTCCGAAATTAGAAAGGTCGGCCGTTTGCGTCACTTCTACGCTGCGCTTCAAAGGGTCCATTGCGAATGCGTGCGAAACAAGCCCCGTTGCAAGGCAAAAAAGCATGGCGGATGACGCAAGTTTTCTCCATACCGCTTTTTCCTCGCGGCTGACCGCACGTTGTTCCCCGGCTATTCCGATGACGACATTTAGCGGCTGGCCGGATAGTCCGGCAATGGTCGCGCATGCTACCGCGTCGGGCGTATTCCGGCCCTGTCGCCAATTGTTGACAGTTTGACGGCTCACGCCTAGCGCGCTGGCTAGCGCGCTGTCGGTTTCGATGTTTCGGGTTTGCTTGATTGCATCAAGCAAGTCGCTGATTGTGTGCATTCTGTATCGACCCTCTTGACAAGCGCGTCTCGACCTACTTTACTGCGTCCCGTGTATCGAGACTCGATACACCCGCCCGCCGCAGCGCCCCCTGCGGGCCCTCCTGACGGGGAGGGCAGGGCGGCACTACGGGACGGGGGCGTGAGGGTGTCGAAATGAACATCGAACAGCACGCGGTTTTCCAAGCTCGGATCGTTGAAACGCAGCGCCTTGCGCTGGACCTGATGGAAGCCGGCCACGCGAAGATCGGCATTGCGCTGGGCGCTGTTGCGTTCAAGGCGCTGCGCATCAAGCCGACTGTGGATGCCGCCCCGGTGGCAGCGAAGCCGGTCCGCAAGTCGAAGCCGGTCAAGTCGGAAGGAGAGGGCGTATGAGCGCCCTTTCCTCGTTCGCGGTTCTGGTCTGGAACACGCCGTCGCAATCGTGGGAAATCTGGAGCGACGGTTACGACACCTACAGCGCGGCCAATCGTGACGCCGCCGATCTCTGCAACTCGGGCCGCCACGCCATCGTGCGCCGCTCGCCGGTCGTGTTCCCCGCTGCGCAGGTGGCCGCATGATCGCCAGCGAGAAGGGCCTTCGCCGGACAGTGCGCAAGGCGCGCAATCTGCACCGCGTATTCCTGATTTACCGCCGCTGGGCGGTCGATTCCTTTGTCATCGGTTGTTGGGCGGAGTCGGCGAAGTCGGATCGTGATGCCGCGATGGCGGAAGCCCGCGAGTTCAAGCGCCGCGATGCCGAGAGGGCGCGGGCATGATGGCGATCCTCCTGCTGCTCTCGGCTCTCTGCCTGTCCATCGGCACCGCGCGCCTGTTCGCGTGGTGCCTGGACTACCGCGAAGCCCGTATCGAAGCCAGCTACCGCGCCGAGTGCATGGTGGCGCTCGCACGTGCCGAGGTGTGCCGTGGCTGACCTCTCGCACCTAGATGCGGACGTGCAGTCGGTTGCCGGCGTACGGCCTGCGTTCGACCTGATCGTCAACGGTGCGCGCGTGCGCGCCATTGATGGATCGTCCAAGGAAACGCGCCTTGCTGTCGCCATGCTGCCGCCTGCGGCGCAGCGCGGTGATGTGCTGCGCCTGCCGTCGCGTTACGCCTTTTCCCCGGCTGGCACTGGTGAAAAGGGTCAGGTCGCGGAGATTGGCCCGGGGAGTAACACGGGCCAAAAGTCGGTTGCCAAGGATCAGGGGGCAATCATCGACTTTTTGACCATCGTTTTCCCGCTCGCAGCTGCCGAGGACGTGCGTTGCACCAACCTAGACTTGCTGCTGTTCCGCATCTTCGGCTTTCGCGGTGAAGTGGTGGCCGGGGCGATCCGGGAGAAGCAATGGAACTTCTACCCGTTGAGCGCTGTGTTGGTGGACCGCGAGGGCGAGTTGGTTGGCCGGGTTGGGCTGGGCGGCAATAAAGAGACTATCTGCATCAGCTTGTCCGGTGCCGGTTGCAAGTGGGTTACGCGCTGGGAACAGGTCTGCCGGCAGCTGGGCGTCTTGCGCGCGAAGATCAGTCGTGTGGACGTTGCCCATGACGATTACGACGGGCAGCGCTTGGACGTGCATGCGCTGCGTGAGCGTGCCGCCGCTGGGGATTTCGGCGAGGGTGGTTGCCCGCCACGCCATCGCTTCATCAGCGATGAGGGCCACGGCACGGGCTGCACGCTCTATGTCGGTGGCAAGGGGCACAAGGAATTGTGCGTGTACGAAAAGGGCAAGCAGATGGGCTTGCCTTCTTCGCCGTGGGTGCGTGCCGAGGTGCGGCTGTATGGCAAGCATGTCGAAGTGCCGCACGACGTTGTGGTGAACCCTGCTGCGTATCTGCGCGGGGCCTACAGCGTGTTGAACAGCTTGATTCAGGGCGTTTGCACGCGCCTTAAAACCATCCGCAAGCAAGTGGAATGTTCCGCTGAGGCAGCCGTCGCATGGCTCAACCGGCAGGCGGGACCAATGCTCAATGTCCTCCGTGAAGCGTTCGGCCATTCGTGGGCCGACTTCGCAGAGGCCCGCGTACTCCGTGACGGCCACCCGGGGAGATTTCGCGGCATCGCCAAGGGTGAGCCACTCCATCGTTATGTGAGGGAAGAACTATGCCTGTCTGCCGCGTGAAGTCTGCTGCTGTCGAAGAGCAGCTCAGTTCCAAGAGTAATTCGATCATGCGTTCGCAAACCGTGGGCCTCGACTTGGGGAACGGTTTCGAGTTGCCGTTTCGTGTCGGCCTTGGCCAGCGTCCGGCCTACCCGCCGGGCGAATACGACATCGACCCCAAGAGCTTCGCACTGTCGCCCTACGGCGATCTGGTGCTCAAGCGCTACGTGGACCTCGTGCCGCTCGGCGCGAAGCCCCACGCGCCGGCGGCGAAGGCCTGACGCATGGCCCTGTGCGTAGCCCTGGCATCGGACGGGACGTTGGTCCCTACCGGACAACCTGCTGCCGAGTGCACGGGCTACGTGCTGCTGTCCAGCAGCGAACACGCCGTTTACGGCCTGCTCAATCAAGCATTCGCGATGCCCACGCCGGAACAGGCTGCGGGTTGGTTCGTCGGCTCTGCCGGCGCGGTCATCGTCTGGTTTGTCGTCGCGCGTATCGCTGGCCGCGTGGCGAATTTCTTTAACTAGCCGGCATCAACTGCAAGGGAGTTTCAACATGGATTTTTCGGGCATCCTCGACGGCCTGTCGGCCACCACTGCCACCACCGCGATCATCGGTGCTGCGGCGATCATCGCGCTGGTCGGCTTCGCCGGCTGGGCGTCGAAGAAGGTGGCCGGTTTCTTCGGTCGCTGATTCACCGGGGCCGGTTCGCCGGCCCCATCTTTTTCGGGGGTCGCCGATGGATTTCGAAAGCATCATCGCCAGCATCAACGCGAACGGGCCAATGCTCATGATCGCGGCTGCGGCGTACATGGTCGCGCTGATGCATTTCGCGCTGTTCGTCGGTGACGTGCTGTGTCGCTTCTGGATCAGCCGTGCGGCGAGGGGGAAGCTGTGATCTTGTGCCTGTTCTGCGGCCTGCTGGGAATGGCCTGTGGTGTCGCTGCGGTGAAGGGGCTGGACGCATGAGCCGGTGGCTTGCTGCGCTGCTGGTTGCAGCTGCATTGGCGTGGGTAGGGGTAGGCTCGGCTGCGGCTGCTAATTGCAGTTCTTACGGTGACAAGTGTGATCAGGGCGAAGCCTATTCTAGGGCTCTGGCCCATGTTGCGACGTTGCTTGAAAACGAGGCGAGGGAGCGGTGCGTTCTTTACAATGCCGCCTCGGCTACGCAGGGCGTTTATTCAGCGGGTACGGTTTCACCGGGGAGGTGTTCGGGAACTCCAACTTGGTATAACGGGACGCGGGCTAGTTTCTATCACAATAGTGCTTGCTCGTCGCGCCCGCCGCTGACCGGCGGTGTCGTGCATATTTCTGCATCGCACACTGGCCCGGTAGGGGCATGCAATGACGGTTGCACCATGATGCCGGTTACCGGTAGCGGTGGATCATCGATTGGGCTAGGTCCAAACCCATCGTTTTTTTCGTACTTTCCCGATAATTGGGCGGCTACCGGCGATGTGTGCACGAAAGCGGATACCGGGGAAGTCACGCCTGATACGGGTGGCGGCAATGACGGCGAGCAGTGCACTCAACAGGACAATCTAACGCAGTGCATGAAGCCTGACGGCAGGCATTGCGCGGTCGCATCTAGCGGCAAGGAATTTTGTTGGCAACCGGGCGAGAATGGCATCAAGGCGTCCGGAAATGACGCTGCAACCAAGTCGCCGCAGGGCAAGGAAGCGAAGCCGCCACCGCTGCCACCGAATAACGGCGGTGATTGGGAGCAGAAAGCGCAATCGACGGTAGTCGAGTCGAAGGACGGAGCCAGCAATACCAGCAACGTCACCAGTTGGGGATCGTCCTATGGCTCGCAAGGGCAGGGCGCATCGGGCAACGGTGCCAGCGGCGAGGGCAAGGGTGGTTCTGGCTCCGGGTCTGGCCTTGGCGGTGGCGGCGGTAACGGTGATGGCGATGATGACGGCGCTGGCGGTGTGGGCGACGGTGCCGGTGACTTCTACGCGTCGAACGGCAAAACCGTGTCCGATGTATTCCAGGCATTCAAAGCACGGGTATCCGCTTCGCCATTGATCGATGCGGTGCAGGGCTTTTTTACCGTGAACACCGGGGGCGCATGCCCGACGTTCACTGTGCCGGCCTCGGAGTATTGGGAAGCCATGACTTATGACGCGCATTGCTCTGGTGACTTCCTCGCGGCGTTGCAGGCCATCGGTTGGGTTTTGATGGCGGTGGCTGCGCTGGCCGCTGCTTATTGGGCACTGTCATGACGTGGTGGATGCAGGCCGGGTGGCTCGGCGTCCTCACGAATTGGCTGCTCGGGCTCGTCCAGAAGTTTTGGGCGGCCATCGAAGCGTTCTTCAATGACTTGATCGTCACGGCGTTGGAGAAGCTGTTGGAGCTTGCCGCGCTGGCATTTGAGTCGCTACCGGTGCCCGATTTCATGACCCAGCATTCCATCGGCTCGCTGCTCGGCAATGCCGGGCCTACGGTCGGGTGGTTCGTGGAAACCTTCAAGATTCCCGAGTGCATGAGCCTGCTGGCGGCGGGCTTGGTGTTCAAGATCACTCGGAAGATCGTTACCTTCGGGAAGTGGTGACATGCTCGTTTTTAACGAAGGCGTGCCGCGTGCCGGCAAGAGCTATGACGCGGTAAAGAATCACATTCTGCCTACGCTGAAAAAGCGTCGGCGGGTGTTTGCGCGGCTCAATGGTCTGGATCACGCGAAGATCGCCGGGCATCTGGGGATGGATGAAGCCGAGGTGCGCGAGCTGTTGGTGCTGGTGGACACCAAAGAGGTGCGGACCTTCTTCGCCTGTGTCCAGGACGAAACGGGTAAGTGGTGCATCCCGGATCAGTTCAAGGATGCGCTGGTGGTGATCGATGAGGTGCACGAGTTCTACGTGAGCGAGCGCCAGCCACTACCGGGTGCGGTTGAGAACTTCTGGGCGCTGCTTGGCCAGAACGGCGGCGATGCGGTCATCATGACGCAGTGGATTAACCGGGTGCATCAGGCTGTCCGTGCGCGTATTGAGCGCAAAAACGTATTCCAGAAGCTGACCGCCATCGGCTTTAAAAATAAGTATCGCGTTACCTATTGGCATACGACAAGCCCCGGCAAGTACGAAAGAGTCGGCGGAAAAACGGAGAAGTATGACCCGGCGATTTATCCGCTGTATCACGGCTATGCGCCGGGGGCGGAAAACACGGATGTTTATGAAGAGGGCGGTACGAACGTGTGGCGCGCAATGGCGTTCCGTGGCGCTGTGTTCGGCGTCCTTGGCCTCGTTGGTGCCTACTTCTTTTTGAGCTTCTTTTTCGGCGCGAAGGGCGGCAAGGAAAGCAAGGTGGAAACGGCGAGGACTGAGGTAACGCAGGTCTATGACGCCGATGGCAATTTTCTGCGGACTGAGGGCGCGGCGGCGGCTGTTGCGGTCGTCAAGGAAAAGGAAGACCCGTTCAAGGGCATGACGCCGGAACAGCGTTTTGTGGCTGAAATGCAGGGCAGGGTGCGCCTTGCCAGTCGTGCGGAAATTGGCGGGCGTGTGCGCGGCTGGGTCGAGTGGGTGGACGATACCGGCGAGACGGTCGAATCGTTGGAAGTCGCTGCGATTGAGGCGTTGGGCTATGCGGCGTCGTGGGAGCCCTACGGCGTCCGGCTTGCTGCCGGCGATCACGTCATCATCGCTACGCCGTGGCCTCGGGTGATGCCAGTGCGCGAGAAGGAACAAAGGCTTTACAACCTGAGCGGGAGCGGCGGCGCTGGCATTGCGAGCGGAGCGAGTGAGGCCGGGGCCGCTGCTCCCGGCGCGTCCATAGGCTATGCACCTGGTCGGCGCGGGGACATTTTCCCGAGGTCGGCGGCCTATGTCGGCGAGACGTATACCGGGCCGACGACTACGCTTTAATTTCGTGCCATCCTCTGATCACTATCTGAACACGGGGCGTTCATGCAATTAGATATTTCGCCGTTTTTGAGTGTGATCTATCGCTTTACCTTCGTTCTTTTCTTTGCCATTGCTGTCGGATTGGTGGCCGCTTTTTTCTCGAGTGGCCTAGGTAAAAGGCGTCGGCGTGCAGTCATGCAGCTTGCTTTTACGGCAACCCTTGTTCTTGGGGCGTTGCTGTTCGTGCTGTAGCGGCGGGGCGTTGATCGCGGGAATCTGCTACGCTGAATGGCAGCACAGGGGCTGCTCGCCTAGCAGGTTTCAGGATGAATTTCCATAAGGCAAGAACCATGCCATTTATGCATGGTTCATTTTTCATTTTGCTTTCATTCATGCTTGCGCAGGATTGTCTTGCGCAACGCATTCGGACGGCGGTCGGCCCTGCTGCGCCGCGTGTCACCAGTACGCCGAAAGCCGCCTACAACTCGATGGCGAAGGACACCACGCCGTTCAACTGCGAGCAGTACGCCGGCCATCCTCACCCGACGATGAAGTCCTTCTGTGAGGGACTGGAAGCGGATGTTTTGAGCGCTGAGGCGCGGCGTGTTGGTCGTCCCGGTCCGTCGAAGGACGTGATCGCGCTACCGTCGCTGGGGTCGGCGAGTGCGAAGGCGCGCGGTATGGCCTGCATTGGCGGCCAAGCTATGCGCAAGCTGCCGAACGGCTGGGAACAGATGCATTCGGCCGCTGGTGGCTGGCAGCGTTGCCGGGAGGAGTGATCGGGGTGCAGGGGCTTGCCCCTGCGGTGTCGCTTCATCTGTGCCGATAGCGTGTGCGAGCCGGCAGCATCGGGGCTGCGCACGGGCGGTCCGTACCGAGGACCGCCACCATGCAAACCCGCTTTTCAGGCCGTGAAATGCGATCTGTTTTTCCAGCAGAAAAGCCAACTTAGAAGCAGATGCAGGATAGATGGGCGCGAATTACGGCAATTTTTCGCAGTTTCGATATTTCCGATAAGTGATAGTTATCGGAATTAAAATACACTATAATGTGAATCTCTATCGAATATTCTCTCCTCGCTCCCATGAAACAAGCGGCCTTTGATCTGTTGCCTTCGGCTTTGCTTCCGGAACAATTGACAAGCAGCGCTGCGAAAGCCGCCCGGGAAGTTTTTGCCGAAGCCGAGTCGATCAATACCAATCGCAGCTACACGACCGCCTCACGTTATTGGGCCGCTTGGTACCACGGCCGTTACGGTCGAACAATTGAATTGCCGCTGACCTCCGTCGTCGTCGTCCAATTCATAGTCGACCACCTTGCCCGCAAAGGAAAAAACGGACTGACTTGGGAACTGCCGGAAGCACTGGATGAACAATTGGTGGCAGCCGGCTTCAAGCAGCGCCTAGGCGCTTTCAAGCTCAGCACTGTCGTGCACCGTGTGGCGGTGCTGTCCGCGGTTCACCAACTCAAGAAGCTCCCCAATCCCTGCGAAACGCCTGAGGTGCGGCAATTGCTGTCCAAGGGCCGCCGCGCGGCCCACAAGCGCGGCGAACGCCCGCGCAAGAAGACCGCGATCACCGGCAACGAGCTGGAGGCCCTGATCGCCACCTGCGACGACACGCTGGAAGGACTGCGCGACCGCGCTCTGCTCTATTTCGCCTTCGCCAGTGGCGGCCGCCGTCGCAGTGAAGTGGCCGCGGCCGATCTGGCCGACCTGCGCCGCATCGCCCCGGATGCCTATCTCTACCGTCTGGAACACGGCAAGACGTTGCAGGATGGCCCCAAGGCCAACGCCACGCCGGACAAACCGATCCTCGGTGTCGCCGCCGACGCGCTCACCGCGTGGCTGGAGGCCAGCGGTTTGCAGGACGGCCCCATTTTCCGCCGCCTGTGGGGCGACACCATCGGCCCCAGCATTTCGCCACGGGCGGTGGCCGACATCGTGCAGCGCCGCGCCGCACTGGCTGGGCTGGACGGGGATTTCGGGGGACACAGCCTGCGCTCCGGCTTCGTCACCGAAGGCGCGCGCCAGGGCGTCGCCCTGCCCGCCTTGATGGCGATGACGGACCACCGTTCCGTCGCCAGCGTGGTCGGCTATTTCCAGGCCGGCAGCGTGACCGACAACCCGGCCGCCAACCTGCTGGCCAGGCGCAAAGCCGGAACCGGGCAGGACAAGGGCGACCCGGAGACTTGAAGCCGCCCGGAAGAATCATGAAAAAAGCGCCGGCAATGCCGGCGCTTTTTCCTGTCATCCCGAAGCCTGTGGATCAGGCTTCAGGCGGCGTGGCGGCCTGTTCGGCACCGCCCTCCTCCACTGCTTCCTCGTCGGCAAGGTCATCCCCGGATTCCAGCGAGGCATCCAGCCGTTCGACCGCCTGGAGCTTCTCGCCCTTGGACAGGCGGATCAGGGTCACGCCCTGGGTATTGCGGCCCACGCGCGAGATCTCCGAGCCGCGGGTACGCACCAGCGTGCCGCCGTCGGAAATCAGCAGCACTTCGTCGCCGTCGCCCAGCAGCACCGCACTGACCAGCTTGCCGTTGCGCTCGCTGGTCTGGATGCCGATCACGCCCTGCGTGCCGCGGCCCTTGCGCGGGTAGTCGGCCAGCGGCGTGCGCTTGCCGTAACCGTTCTCGGTGGCGGTGAGGATGTACTGCACGCCGGCATCGTCCATGCCCGCATCGATGGTCTCGCCACCCTCGCCCGCCAGGCTCTCACCCGACACGTCCTCGACGCCGTTGTCGTCTTCGTTCTCGTCCTCGGCGCCGCCGGCGCTTTCGGCCACGATCAGGCTGACCACTTCCTCGCCCCTGGCCATCTTGATGCCGCGCACGCCGGTGGCGGTACGGCCCATCGAGCGCACGCGGTCCTCGCCGAAGCGCACGGTCTTGCCGTTGGAAGCGAACAGCAGGATGTCGCGCTCGCCGTCGGTCAGGCCAACGCCGACCAGCGCATCGCCCTCGTCGAGGTGGATGGCGATCTTGCCGCGCGCCAGGCGGAACGCGAATTCGCTCAGCGGGGTCTTCTTGACCGTGCCGTTGCGGGTGGCGAAGAACACGAAATGGTTGTCGTCGTACTCGCGCACCGGCAGCACCGCCTGCACGCGCTCGCCGTTCTCCAGCGCGATCCAGTTGATGATGGGGCGGCCGCGGGCGTTGGAGCCGGCCTCCGGCAACTGGTGCACCGGCAACCAGAACACCTTGCCGGAACTGGTGAAGGTCAGCAGCGTGTCATGCGTGTTGACCAGCCACAGCTGCTCGATCGAATCCTCGTCCTTGGTCGCCGCCGCACTGCGGCCGCGGCCGCCGCGCTTCTGCGCGCGGTAGGCCGATACCGGCTGGCGCTTGACGTAGCCGGCGCGCGACAGCGTCACCACCACGTCTTCCGGCGCGATCAGGTCGAGGATGTCGAGGTCTTCCTCACTGTGGCGGATCTCGGTGCGGCGCTCGTCGCCGTACTCGGCGCGCACGGCTTCCAGTTCCTCGCGGATCACCTGCAACAGCACGTCCGGGTTTTCCAGGATGCGGATCAGCCCGGCGATGGTTTCCAGCAGCTGCTTGTATTCCTCGGTGAGCTTGTCCTGCTCCAGCCCGGTGAGGCGGTGCAGGCGCATTTCCAGGATCTGCGTGGCCTGCACGTCGGACAACTGGTAGTTGCCGTCGACCAGGCCAATCCCCTTGGGCAGGTCCTCCGGGCGCGACGCCTCGGCGCCGGCGGCGCCCAGCAACGCGCCGACCAACCCCGGCTCCCACACCTTGGCGAGCATGCGCTCCTTGGCCTCGGCAGGGTTGGACGAGGTCTTGATCAGCTCGATCATCTCGTCGATGTTGGCCAGCGCGACGGTCAGGCCTTCCAGCACGTGGGCGCGCGCGCGCGCCTTGCGCAGTTCGTAGATGGTGCGGCGGGTGACGACCTCGCGGCGGTGGCGGACGAACGCCTCCAGCATCTGCTTGAGGTTCATCAACTGCGGGCGGCCATCGACCAGCGCCACCATGTTGATGCCGAACACCGACTCCATCTGGGTCTGCTGGTACAGGTTGTTCAGCACGACCTCGGCCGACTCGCCACGCTTGACCTCGATGTAGATGCGCATGCCGTCCTTGTCGGACTCGTCGCGCAGCTCGCTGATGCCTTCGAGCTTCTTTTCCTTGACCAGCTCGGCAATCTTCTCGATCAGCCGCGCCTTGTTCACCTGATACGGGATCTCGGTGACGATGATCGACTCGCGGCCGTTGTCGGCCACCTCGATGTCGGCCTTGGCGCGGATGCGCACGCGGCCGCGGCCGGTGCGGTAGCCGTTGATGATGCCGGCAGTGCCGTTGATGATGCCGGCAGTCGGGAAGTCCGGGCCGGGGATGTATTCCATCAGGCCGTCGACGTCGATGGCCGGGTTGTCGATCAGCGCGATGCAGGCGTTGATGGATTCGGTGAGGTTGTGCGGCGGGATGTTGGTGGCCATGCCCACCGCGATACCCGCCGAGCCGTTGACCAGCAGGTTCGGGAAGCGCGTCGGCAGGACCGTCGGCTCCAGTTCCTTCTCGTCGTAGTTGGGCTGGAAATCGACGGTTTCCTTGTCGATGTCGGCCAGCATCTCGTGGCTGATCCGCGACAGGCGCGACTCGGTGTAACGCATCGCCGCCGGGCTGTCGCCGTCGACCGAGCCGAAGTTGCCCTGGCCGTCGATCTGCATGTAGCGCAGCGAGAACGGCTGCGCCATGCGCACCAGCGTGTCGTAGACCGCGCTGTCACCGTGCGGGTGGTATTTGCCGATGACGTCACCGACGATGCGCGCCGACTTGTAGTACGGCTTGTTGGCGTGCGCGCCAAGTTCCTGCATCGCAAAGAGGACGCGGCGATGGACCGGCTTGAGGCCGTCGCGGGCGTCGGGGAGTGCGCGCCCCACGATCACGCTCATGGCGTAATCGAGGTAGCTCTTGCGCATCTCGTCTTCCAGGTTGACCTGGATGATTTCCTTGGCGGTTTCTGCCATTCGGATTCCGTCTTCTGGTAGCGGTCCGGCCCGGCGCGCGGGTGCCCCTGAGGGCCACTGCACCGATGCTCGATTCAAGCGACGGATTCTATCACAACGGCCGCTTTCATGCCTGTATTTGCAGGGATTTTGCCCGCATGAATCAAGGGTTTAGCAGCCGCCTCCGGCAGCCTGCGAAGTGGCGGGAAACGACGTTGGCGGCACGGCCCCCGCCCCGTCCGGTTTCAGCCGCCGAATGCGGCCTGTATCGCGTCCCGGTCCGGATTCTGGATCACGCCCCTCTCGGTCACGATGGCGTCGATCAGCCCGCCCGGGGTCACGTCGAACACCGGGTTCCAGGCGGTGATGCCCTCGGCCACAGTGCGCACGCCGCCGACGCCGAACAACTCGCCGGGATCGCGCTGCTCGATCTCGATCGCGTCGCCATGCGCGGTACCCATGTCCACGGTCGAGGACGGTGCCACCACCATGAACTTGACGCCGTGGTGGCGCGCGGCGATGGCCAGCTGGTAGGTACCGATCTTGTTGGCGGTGTCGCCGTTGGCGCAGATGCGGTCGGCGCCGACGATCACCCACTGCACCGCGCCGGTCTTCATCAGGTGTGCGGCGGCGGAGTCGGCGACCAGGGTGGCGTCGATGCCGTCCTGTTGCAATTCCCATACGGTCAGCCGCGCGCCCTGCAGCCATGGCCGGGTCTCGCCGGCGAACACGCGCTCGACGCGCCCCTGCGCCACGCCGGCGCGGATCACGCCCAGCGCGGTGCCGAAGCCGGCGGTGGCCAGCGAGCCGGTGTTGCAATGGGTCAGCACGCCGCTGCCCGGCGCGATCAGGCCGGCGCCGAGCATGCCCATGTGGCGGTTGGCGGCCAGGTCCTCGTCGGCAATGGCCTGCGCTTCCAGTGCCAACACCTGCCGCCAATCCTGCCCTGCCCCGGCCAGTACGCGGCGCATGCGCGCCAGCGCCCAGGCAAGGTTGACGGCGGTCGGGCGGGCAGCATTCAAGCGCGCCATCGCCGGTTCCAGAGCCTGCAATGCGCTGCCGCCATCGCCGGCCTCGATCCCGCGCGCCGCCAGCACCACGCCCCAGGCCGCGGCAATGCCGATGGCCGGCGCGCCGCGCACGGCCAGCGAATGGATGGCTGCGGCCACCGCGTCGCTGTCGTGGCAGGCCACGTGCTCGACGACGAACGGGAGCTTGCGCTGGTCCAGCAGTTCCAGCGCATCACCGGTCCAGCGGATCGGGCGGATGTGGTCGTAGCGGGCGTAATCGATGGCGGTGGTGTCGTTCATCGCGCCATTGTAGCCGGCCGGAAACCTCGCATCCCCGGCGTTCCTGCGGTTGCCGGCCAACGGCCAGCGGGCATGTTCAATCGGCGGAAAACTCGGCGCGGCAGCCCTTGTCCACCCAGATGCCATTGCGGCTCCAGCCCCAGCTGCGGCCTTCCTCGCAGGGGGCGTTCGACAGCTGCTTGACCAGGGTGGCCCTGCGTTCGATGGTCACCCCGCATTCCCGGCGCATTTCCCTCTTCGATTCGCAGGTGACCTGGCGCGGGATGTCCACGAAGCCGGAGCCATCCTCGGCGCCGACCTCGAACTGCCCCTGGCAGCCACGGCTCACCCAGATCTCGTTGCGGCCATAACCCCAGGTATGCCCTTCCCTGCACGGCAGCAGCGATTGCTGGCGCAGCAGGCGCACCGGCGCGCCGCGCAGCAGCACAGGGCAGTTCACCACGCGCCCCTTCGACTCGCAGCGGACGACGCGCCGCACCTTCCGCCCGCCGGTGGGCGAAGCCGCCACGGCGGAAAACTCCGCATGGCAGCCGTGGCTGACCCAGATGCCGCCGCCGTCCACGCCCCAGCTGGTCTCGCGGATGCAGGATGCCTCGGAAACCTGCCTGACCAGTTGCACGCCGCGCGAGACGTTCATCGGGCAACGTTCCAGGGCGCCATCGGATTCGCAGCGCACCACCTGCGTCCCGATATCGGGAGTCTCGCGTTGCGCCCACGCCAGCACGGGCGCCAGCGACAGCAGCAGGCCACACACACGTTTCATCCGAAGTCCCACCCCGGCAATCACGACGAACATCGCAGGCGGCACAGGCGCGCCTGCGGGAACGATCAGAGCATCAATGCCGATGACATGGCAAGCCGGTGCGACCGCATGCCGGTTCAGGCATGGGCGAAGTCGAAGACCAGCACGTCGGCGATGCGGCCGGTGCCGGCCAATGCCATCAGCAGCCGGTCCACACCCACCGCCACGCCAGCGCAGTGCGGCAATGTCGGCAATGCGGCCAGCAGCGGTTCGTCCAGCGGCGGCAGCACGTCGCCACGCGCGCTGCGCACCGCCAAATCGCGCTGGAAGCGCTGGCGCTGTTCGTCGGCATCGTTCAGCTCGTGGTAGCCGTTGGCCAGTTCCACCGCGCCCAAATACAGCTCGAAGCGCTCGGCCAGCGGCGGCTCGCCCGGCCGGACCTTCGCCAGCGCCGCCTGCGAGGCCGGCCAGTCATGGACCACGGTGATGCGGTCGGCAGGGAAAAACGGCTGGATGCGGTTGGTCATCAACAGGTCCAGCCAATCGTCGCGGGTCAGTCCACCGGGGTTGATGCCGACATCGGCCAGCGGCGCGCGCAGTTGTGCTTCGTCGGCGGCAAACGGGTCAATGCCCAGCGCGTCGATGAACAGTTCGCGGTAGGTCAGCACCTGCAACGACGCGTCACGCCCGACCATCGCCAATGCCGCGCGTACCAGCTCGACGGTTTCACCCATCAGACGATGGTGGTCCCAGCCGACCCGGTACCACTCCAGCATGGTGAACTCGGGGTTGTGACGGCCGCCGGCCTCGCCATTGCGGAACACCCGGCCCAGCTCGTAGCAGTCACCGACACCGGCGGCGAGCAGGCGCTTGAGCGGGTATTCGGGCGAGGTGCGCAGCCAGCGCACCGGCGGGCCGGCATCGACGTGGCCGCTGAAACGGGTCTGGAAGCTGTCGATGTTCGGCTCGGTGTTGCCGGCGGCCGACATGATCGGGGTTTCCACTTCCAGCACATCGCGGCGGGCGAAGAAGTCGCGGATCAGCGTGTTCAAGAGCGCGCGACGGCGCAGGGCCTCGATCATGGCGCACATCCCTGTGCGCCACCCTGCGGGCGGCTTCGCCGTGAAAAACAGCTGTCCTGCCGTTTTTTCATGGGTGCAGCCCCTTCGGCACGGCGGCCAGCGGCAGGGTGAGGATGTCGCGCGCATCGTCGCGATAGCCCTCGGACAGGTACAGCGCCTTGGCCCGCGCATTGTGGTGGTTCACTTCCAGCCGCATCACGCTGGCGCCCTCGACGATCGCCCAGTCGCGCGCCAGCGCCAGTGCCTGCCGGCCCCAGCCACGGCCACGCGCGGCCGGCGCCAGGTACAACTCGTCCAGCAGCACGAAGCGGCCGCCCTGCTCCACGCTGAAGCACCAGCCCAGGGTGATGTAGCCGGCCTCGGGCACGTCGTCGCCTTCCAGCAGCAACACTGCGCCGCAGGCCGGTTCGGCCAGCAGCTGGCGCAGGCCCGGCTCGACCAGCATCGGATCAAAGCTGATGTGGTCTTCGTCGTAGAACGCGCGCAGCATGGCGATGATGCGCGGGAAATCCGCAGGCGCGGCAAGCCGGAAGCGCAGGTTCATGGTTGTTGTCCGTGTTCGGCAAGGAAGGCGAGCAGGCGCTCTTCGTCCCACACTTCCACACCCAGCTCGACGGCCTTGTCCAGCTTGGAGCCGGCCTCGCTGCCGGCCACGACGAAGGCGGTCTTCTTCGACACGCTGCCGGCGACTTTGGCGCCCAGTGCCTCCAGCCGCGCCTTGGCGGCATCGCGGGTCAGCCGCACCAGCGTGCCGGTCAGCACCACGGTCCTGCCGTCCAGCGGGCCAGCCGGTTGCGCGGTCAGTTCCGGTGCCAGCCGCAGCAGCTCCTGCATCCTGTCCTCGCCCTTGAGCAGCAGCGGGCCGTGGTTGTCACCCTCCAGCCATTGCGCCAGCCCGCGCGTGGTGTCCTCGGGCAGGCCGGCAGCGATGAAATGCCCCGGTTCGGCGTTGAGGATCTGCTGCGCCGACGGCAGCACTGCCACCAGCTTCTCGGCGCGCAGGCGGGTGATGCCGGGAATCTCGGCCTCGACCAGCAACTGCGCCAGGTCCAGCCCGTCGCGCAGCTTCGCCGATGGCAGGTGGGTGTCGCGGATGCGCACCTGCCCGACCTTCAACAGCGCATCGAGGGCCTGCTGGTTGCCCTCCTGCTCGAAGAAATGGCCGAGCGAGCGCGCCACCTCGCCGCCGATGTCGGGTACGCGCTTGAACAGCGGCCACGGCAGCTGGCGGATCAGCTCCAGGTCGCCGAACCACTGCGCCAATGCTTTGGCGGTGCTCTCGCCGACGTGCTCGATGCCGAGCGCGAACAGCAGCCGTTCCAGCGTGGCGTCGCGGCTGGCATCAATGGCGGCGATCAGGTTGTCGGCCCACTTGGTGGCGATCTTCTTCGTATTCCAGTCGAAGGTCACCGGCAATGCCAGCGCCTGCGCGCGCCAGTTGGCGGCGTCGCCGTCGAGCCGGAGCACGGCGTTGAGTACCGCGCCGCTGCCTTCGGCCGGCAGGTGCGGCTTGAGGCTGGCCGCCAGCGCGGACGGATCGGCGGCGTCGAGCACCAGCTTCAGGTGCAGCAACTGGTCGCGGGTGAGCCGGTACAGGTCGGCCACGCCGCGGACGATGCCGGCATCGACCAGGGTTTCGATGTAGCGGTCGCCCAGCCCGTCGATGTCCATTGCCCGCCGCGAGGCGAAGTGGACGATGGCTTCCTTGCGCTGCGCCGGGCAGCTCAGCTCGCCCGAGCAGCGCCACGCCGCCGCGCCCTCCTCGCGCACGATCTCGGCGCCGCACACCGGGCAGGCCGCCGGCATCGTCCACGGCTGCGTGCCTTCGGGGCGACGTTCGGCAATCACGCTGACCACTTCCGGGATCACGTCGCCGGCACGGCGCACGATCACCGCATCACCCACGCGCACGTCCAGCCGCGCGATCTGGTCGGCGTTGTGCAGGGTCGCATTGGTGACGGTGACGCCGGCCACCTGCACCGGCTGCAGCCGCGCCACCGGCGTGGCCGCGCCGGTGCGGCCGATCTGGATCTCGATGGCCTCGACCGTGGTGGTCTGTTCCTGCGCCGGGAACTTGTGGGCGATGGCCCAGCGCGGCGCGCGGGCAACGAAGCCCATTGCCTGCTGGCCGTCGCGGTCGTCCAGCTTGTAGACCACGCCATCGATGTCGAAGGCCAGCCCGTCGCGACGCGCGCCGATGTCGCGGTAGTAATCCAGCAGGCCATCGGCGCCTTCGACCACCCGGCACAACTCGCTGACCGGAAAGCCCCATCGGTCCAGCTGCGCCAATGTGGCCGAATGCGTGGCCGGCAGCTCGCCGCCGCTGACTTCGCCGGTGCCGTAGGCATAGAAGCTCAACGGCCGCTGCGCGCTGACCTTCGGGTCGAGCTGGCGCAGCGAGCCGGCCGCGCCGTTGCGCGGGTTGGCCAGCACCTTGCCGCCATGCAGGCGCGCCTGCTCGTTGTATTTCTCGAAATCGGCGCGCGGCATGTAGACCTCGCCACGCACCTCCAGCACCGCCGGCCAGCCTTCGCCGTCGAGCCGGTCGGGGATCACCCTGATCTGGCGCAGGTTGGCGCTGACGTCCTCGCCGGTACTGCCATCACCGCGGGTCGCACCCTGCACGAACACGCCGTCTTCGTAGCGCAGGCTGATCGCCAGCCCGTCGAGCTTGGGCTCGGCCGAGAACAGCAGTTGCGGCCGGCCGAGGCGCTCGTCGATGCGCCGCACGAAATCGCGCACCTCCTCGTCGCTGAAGGCATTGCCCAGCGACAGCATCGGCACCGCATGCACCACCTCGGCGAAGCGCGAGGACGGCTTGCCGCCGACCTGGTGGCTGGGCGAATCCATGCTGTCCAGCTGCGGATGCGCCGCTTCCAGCGCCTCCAGCTCGCGCATCAGGCGGTCGTACTCGGCATCGGGAATCAGCAGCTCGTCGTGCTCGTGGTAGGCACGCGAGGCCGTGGACAACTGCTGGCGGAGTTCGCTGATGCGTTGGCGGGCGATAGCGTCGGAAGTCATGCGCCGATTTTAACCGCGCGGCGTGATGCATCGGCCACGGCACAGGTCGGGGTTACCGCCCCGACGCTTCGTATTCGATATGCCAAGCGCCGTCGGGGCGGCAGCCCCGACCTACCAGCGCGGCGGCTTGCTCAGCGGCGGCGCCTGGTGCTGGCGGTCGTAGGCGCGCAGTTCGTCGCGGATGTGGGCGATGCGCTGGCGGCCCAAGGCATTGCGGCTGTCGTCCAGTACCACGCCGTCGAGCAGCTCGGCCATGCGCTGCACGGTGGGCAGCATCTTCTCCCAGGCGTCGAGCGCGGTCAGCGGCGCCGGCAGGGTCAGGAAAAAGGCGATCGCCGGGGTTTCCATCTCGCGGATGCGGGCCATGTCGAAGCTGCCCGGCTTCATGATGCTGGCCATGCTGAACACCGGTCCGCGCTCGGGATGGCCTTCCAGCAACCGGTGGAACACGTTCATGTAGCCGAACACAAGCCCTGTCTTTTCCGCGGCGACCACGATGTCCTCGCCGCGCAGCACCTGCCCGGCGCGCGCGGCCACGTACAGCGAGACGATCTTGTCGAAATCCTGGTTGGCCCGCTTGCCCAGCTCGCTGCCCTCGGACGGCTCCACTTCCGGCAGCCCCAGTTCGGGCTGGGTCACGTCCCCGTCCGTATCGGCACCGGCCCCGCCTTCAGCGGGTTCGCCGCCGTCGTCGCCGGCGAACATCGGCTCCCGGCGCGTCCGCTCGCTTTCGGCAGGCTCGCGGCGCTTGCCCTGCGCCGGCTTCTTCGGCCGGCCGAACAGGAAGATTGCCGCGATCAACAGCAGCCCGGCAGCCAGGATGCCGATGCGCAACAGAGCCATGTCGGACATGCGGGGGAGTCTCCGGTGAACGTGTTCAGGTCGGCAAAGAATGGCACGTCAGGCCGCGCCCGCCAAACGCGCGGCCTCTTCCAGATCGACGCTGACCAGGCGGCTGACGCCCGGCTCGCGCATGGTCACGCCGGAGAGCTGGTGCGCGGCCTCCATCGTCGCCTTGTTGTGGCTGACGAACAGGAACTGCACCTTCTCGCTCATCTCCTTGACCATGTTGGCCAGGCGGCCGACGTTGGCCTCGTCCAGCGGCGCGTCCACCTCGTCAAGCAGGCAGAACGGTGCGGGGTTGAGCTGGAAGATGGCGAACACCAGCGCCACCGCGGTCATCGCCTTTTCGCCGCCGGACAGCAGCGAGATGCTGGACACGCGCTTGCCCGGCGGGCGCGCCATGATCGCCACGCCGGTGTCGAGCAGGTCCTCGCCGGTCAGTTCCAGATAGGCGTGGCCGCCGCCGAACAGCCGCGGATACAGCGCCTGCACCCCGGCGTTGACCCGGTCGAAGGTGTCCTTGAAACGGCCGCGGGTCTCGCGGTCGATCTTGCGGATGGCTTCTTCCAGCGTTTCCAGCGCAGTGGTCAGGTCCACATTCTGTGATTCGAGGTATTCCGAGCGCTGCGAAGCCTCGCCATATTCATGGATGGCGGCCAGATTGACCGGCTCCAAGCGGCGCATGCGCGCATCGATCTGCTGCACCGCCTGCTCCCACTCGCCGATACGGGCCTCGTCGGGCAGCGTGTTGACCACGTCTTCCAGCACGAAACCGGCCTTCTCCACCGCCTGCTGCAACTGTTCGGCGCTGAGGACGAGTGCCTGCTGGTCGAGCTTGCGCTGGGAGATGCGCTCGCGCTGCGCCAGCGCCTGTTCGTCGCGCTGGTGGCGGGTCTGTTCCAGCCCGCGCAGTTCGGCGTCGATGCCGTCCAGCTGCGTGCGCGCCTCGGCCAGCACGCGCTCCACGCGTACGCGCTCGCCCAATGCATTCTGGTGCTCGGCTTCCAGCGACTGCACCGGGGTGTCGCCCTGGTCGAGCTGCGAATGCAGTTCGCCGAGCCGCGAATCCAGCTGCCCGCGCTGGGTGCTCATGCGTTCCAGCGACTGCGCCAGCGAGGTGATCTGCGCACGTTGCGACTCCAGCGTCAGCGCCAGCGCATGCATGCCGTCGCGCACGTTGCGTGCGGCATCGCGGGCCAGGTCGCGGGCCTCGGTCAGCTGGCGGCGCTCGGCCTCCAGCGCCTGCCGGGTGGTTTCCAGGTCGCCCATGCTGGAGACGGCATCCTCCAGCCGCACCCGCGCCTCGCCGGCCTGCTCGCGGCAGTTGTCCAGCGTTTCCAGCACCTGCGCCATCTCGCCTTCGATGCGGTCGATGCGCGCGCGCGCCGATTCCAGCTTGCCACGCTGGCCCTGCAACTGCCCGGCCAGTTCCGACACGCCGCGATGGGCCAGGTACAAGGTGCGCTGCGCTTCCTCGCGCTGCTGTTCGGCGGCCAGCAACTGCTCGCGGAACGTGCCGAGCTGGCGTTCCAGTTCGCCTTCTCGCTCGTGCAGGCCCTCGATCTGCTCGCGCAGGGTGACGATCTCGCGTTCGCGCAGCAATGCGCCCTGCTTGGCCGCGCCCGAGCGCGACACCCGTACCCAGCCTTCGCCGAGGCGTTCGCCGCCGCGGGTGATGACCGAATCGTTCTCGCCCAGCGTGCGCTGCAGTTCGCGCGCCTGCGCCAGATCTTCGGCGCCATGCAGGCGGGCGAGCAGGCGGCGGATCGCCAGCGGGCCCTGCACGCGCGCAGCCAGCGAGGTCGGCGCGAAATCGGCTTCGCCTTCGGCACCCGACACCAGCGCAATGCGGCCTTCGCCGAGTTCGCCCAACGCATCGACCAGCGCCTCCGGGGCATCGACCAGCACGCCCTCGATCAACTGGCCGAGCGCGCTTTCCACCGCGTTTTCCCAGCCGCTTTCGACGCTGATGCGCTCGCCGACGCGCGCGGCGGAGTCCAGCCCGCGCGCCTTCAGCCATGCCACCGCCGCGCCCTGCTCCTGGCCCAGCGCGGCCTGCTGCAGGGTTTCCAGCGACGACAGCCGGCCACGCGCGGCCTGCGCCTGCTTGCGCACCTCGGCCAGTTCGTTCTGGCTGGCGCGCTGCCGTTCCTGCAATGCCGTGGCCGCTTCCTTGCGTTGCTCGACCTGCTCGTTCAGCTCGTCCAGCGCCGAGGTCTGCGACTCGTGCTGCAACTGCAACTGCTCGAACGCCTCGGCCAGCGCGTCCACGTCCAGCCCGGCGCGCTCGGCGGCCAGCGCCTCGCGGCGGCGGTCGGCTTCGAGGATCTGCCGGTCGAGGTAATCGACGCGGGTGCGTTCCACCTCGCCCGAGCGGGTGGCCTCGGACGCATTGCGGTTGTGCGCCTCCCAGCGCTGCTGCCAGTCGTGCAGCGCGGTTTCGGCCTCGCGCAGCCCTTCCTGACGGAATTCGTTTTCTTCCTGCAACTGTTCCAGCTGCGGTTCGGCATCGGCCACCGCCTCGCGCAGCACCAGCAGCCGCGCCTCGTCGCTGCCGATGTGCTGGCCCAGTTCGGCCAGCGCCTGCCGGGTTTCATCGCGCGCCTTGTGCAGGCGCTGCGCCATTTCGCGCTGGTGCTGGATCTGCTGTTCCAGCCGCGCCAGCGTGCTGCCGACCTGGTAGACGTCGGCCTGTGCGCGGGCCAGTGTTTCGGCCGCTTCCTCGCGGCGCAGGCGGCCGGTCTCGATGCGGCTTTCGGCATCGCGCTGTTCGGCGATCAGCTGCTGGAGCCTGGTCTCCTCGCGCGACAGGGCTTCGCGCAGGCCGCCCAGGCGGCCATCGAGGTTGCGGTATTCCAGCGCCTTCCACTCGGCGTCCTTGACCCGGCGTTCTTCCTGCAGGGTCTGGTACTGCTCGGCTTGCTTGGCCTGCCGGCGCAGGTGCTCGAGCTGCTTGCCGATCTCCTCGCGCAGGTCGTTGAGGCGGTCCAGGTTCTCGCGGGTGTGGCGGATGCGGGTCTCGGTTTCCTTGCGCCGCTCCTTGTACTTGGAGATGCCGGCGGCCTCCTCCAGGTAGACGCGCAGGTCTTCGGGCCGGGCCTCGATGATCTGGCTGATCATGCCCTGCTCGATGATCGAGTAGCTGCGCGGGCCGAGGCCGGTGCCGAGGAACAGGTCGGTGATGTCGCGGCGCCGGCACTTGGTGCCGTTGAGGTAATAGTTGCTGCTGCCGTCGCGGCTGACCAGGCGCTTGACCGAGATTTCGTTGAACGAGGCGTACTCGCCGGCGATGGTGTGGTCGGAGTTGTCGAAGATCAGCTCGACCGTGGCCTGCGACACCGGCTTGCGCCCGGCCGAGCCGGAGAAGATCACGTCGGTCAGCGAATCGCCGCGCAGGCGGCTGGCCGAGCTTTCGCCCATCACCCAGCGCACCGCGTCGATGATGTTGGACTTGCCGCAGCCGTTCGGGCCGACCACGCCGGTCATGTTGGTCGGCAGGTGCAGGGTCGTGGGATCGACGAATGACTTGAAACCGGAAAGCTTGATCGTGGATAGGCGCATGGGGCAGCAGGGTTCCAGTGCCGGGCCGGTCGGGCGGCACCGTGGGTTTTCCGAGGGGAATCAGTTCGTTGGGAACGACAGTCCGCCGGGAGTATAAGCCCCTCCCCCATCAGGGCGAGGGGTTGGGGCGAGCACAGGCCGGGGGTACATCCCCGATACCGGCACCACCCTATTCCGTGCGCCGTGGGCATGGCCCCGCCTGCCGCGGAAAAGGAACGGGCGCCTTTCGGCGCCCGTTCCGGTACAGCGTGCATCCGCGAGGATCAGGCGTCGGCTTCGACGACGACCTTGACGGTGGCTTCCACATCGGCGTGCAGCTTGATGACGACGTCGTACTCGCCGACGGCGCGGAAAGCACCTTCGCCGAGGATGACTTCGCTCTTTTCCAGCGGCAGGCCGGCGGCGGTGAAGGCCTCGGCGATGTCGCGCGGGCCGACCGAGCCGTACAGCTTGCCTTCGGTCGAAGCGTGCGCACCGATGGTGACGCTGGCGTCGGCGAACTTGGCGGCGCGGGCTTCGGCCTCGTCGTGGGTGGCCTTGGCCTTGGCTTCGTACTCGGCGCGCTTGGCCTCGAAGGAAGCGACGTTGGCCTCGGTGGCCGGCACGGCCTTGCCCTGCGGCACCAGGTAGTTGCGGCCGTAGCCCGGCTTCACGTCGACCAGGTCGCCGAGGTTGCCGAGGTTGGTCACTTTCTGCAGAAGAATCAGCTTCATGGTGTAGCTCCGTTATTCGTTAGCGGGGCACATGGCCCCGCAACGCTTGCTGTCCGAATGGACGGGTGGATGCGAGGAACGAGTGGAGAGAAACGAGGAACGAGTGAAAGCGGCAAAGCCGTGCTGTTACTCGTTTCTCGTTCCTCAAGCCCCGAAGGGGCCACTCGTTCCTGGCTTTATCAGACGTCGTGGTTGTCCGTGTACGGGATCAGCGCCAGGAAACGGGCGCGCTTGACCGCCGTGGCCAGCTGGCGCTGGTACTTGGACTTGGTGCCGGTGACGCGGCTCGGCACGATCTTGCCGTTCTCGGTCAGGTACTGGCGCAGGGTGTTGAGATCCTTGTAGTCGATCTCCTTCACGCCTTCGGCGGTGAACTTGCAGAACTTGCGGCGACGGAAGAACTTGGACATGGGTGTGCTCCTTATTCGGCGGAAGCGGCTTCTTCGCCGGCTTCGTCATTGGTGGAGGAAGTGGCACCCTCTTCGTCGTCGCGACGACGGCGCTCGCCACGCTCGGGCTTGTCGCCCTTCTCGTCCTTGCTCTTCATGATCAGCGACTGCTCGGTGTCGGCCTCGTCACGCTTCATGACCAGGTTGCGCAGCACGGCGTCGTTGAAGCGGAAGCTTTCGGTCAGCTCGTTCAGCACCGACTGGTCGGCCTCGATGTTCATGAGGACGTAGTGGGCCTTGACCAGGTTCTGGATCGGGTAGGCCAGCTGGCGGCGGCCCCAGTCTTCCAGACGGTGGATGGTGCCGTTGCCGTTCTCGACCAGCGCCTTGTAGCGCTCGATCATGGCCGGGACCTGTTCGCTCTGGTCCGGGTGGACCAGGAACACGATTTCGTAATGACGACTCATGTTTTTCTACCTTTCGGATGTGGCCCGCATGGGCCGGACAGCCCCCCGCCGTGGATTGCGGTGGGGCAAGGGCTCCCGCGCCGGGGCGCAGGAAGCCGGCAATTATCCACTGGAAAGCGGCGCCGGGCAAGTCCGCCGGGCCGGCGGCATTGCGGGGCCGCACCCTGTCCTAGCGGTGGGCGGCGTCGGTGGTGAAGCTCTCGCCGCAACCACACTCGGCCGAGGCATTCGGGTTGCTGAAGGTGAATGCCTCGCTCAGCCCCTGCTTGCCGAAGTCGATCTCGGTGCCGTCCACCAGCGGCAGGCTGTCGGCATCGACGTAGATGCGCACGCCGTCCTGCTCGAACACGGTGTCGCCCTCGCGCTGTTCGCGCGCCAGGTCGGTCACATGGCCCCAGCCCGAGCAGCCGGTGCGGGCGACGCCGAAGCGCAGGCCCAGTACGCCCGGCGTCTGTTCGATGAAACGCTGCACGCGGGCGAAGGCGACGGGGGTCAGGCGGACGGCCATGAGCAAACGACTCCAGCTAATGAGGTGGCAATTATAGGAAAAGCCGGCGGCCGCAAGCCCAACGGACGGAAAACACCTCGCCTGCCCGGCCGCGCAACCGCTAGAATCCCGCCTCTACAGATCGAGTCGTTCAGCAGAGGATTCAAGTCATGACGGTGGTCAGCGTTGCACATGCCCTGGCCGGGAAGATCCCGGAAGGCGGAGAAGTCACGGTCCGCGGCTGGGTGCGCACGGTGCGCGGCTCGGCCGGGCTGGCCTTCGTCAACGTCGGCGACGGCTCCGGCTTCGCCCCGATCCAGGTCGTGGCCACCGACGCGCTGGCCAATTTCGACGACATCAAGCGCCTCACCCCCGGCTGCTCGGTCATCGCCAGCGGCAGGCTGGTCAAGTCGCAGGGCAAGGGCCAGGGCCTGGAAATCCAGGGCGGGAGCCTGGAAATCGTCGGCTGGGTCGAGGATCCGCTGACCTACCCGATCCAGCCCAAGCCGATGTCACCGGAATTCCTGCGCGAGGTCGCCCACCTGCGCCCGCGTACCAACCTGTTCGGCGCGGTCACCCGCATCCGCGACTGCCTGGCCAAGGCAGTGCACCGCTATTTCCACGAGAACGGCTATTACTGGATCAGCACGCCGATCATCACCACCTCCGACGCCGAGGGCGCCGGGCAGATGTTCCGCGTCTCCACGCTGGATATGGCCAACCTGCCGCGTACCGGCAACGGTGAAATCGACTTCAGCCGCGACTTCTTCGGCAAGGAAACCTTCCTGACCGTGTCCGGCCAGCTCAACGTCGAGGCCTACGCGCTGGCGCTGAGCAAGGTCTACACCTTCGGCCCGACCTTCCGCGCCGAGAACAGCCACACCACCCGCCACCTGGCCGAATTCTGGATGGTGGAGCCGGAAATCGCCTTCGCCGACCTGGCCGAAGACGCGCGGGTGGCCGAGGAATTCCTCAAGTACCTGTTCCGCGCGGTGCTGGCCGAGCGCGGCGACGACATGGCCTTCATCGCCGAACGCGTGCAGAAGGACGCCATCACCCGGCTGGAGGCGTTCGTCAACGCGCCGTTCGAGCGCATCGAATACAGCGATGCGATCACCCTGCTGCAGAAGTCCGGCAGGAAGTTCGACTACCCGGTCGAATGGGGTCTGGACCTACAGACCGAGCACGAGCGCTGGCTCACCGAGGAACACGTCGGCCGCCCGGTGGTGGTGACCAACTACCCCGAGCACATCAAGGCGTTCTACATGCGCCTGAACGACGACGGCAAGACCGTCGCGGCGATGGACGTGCTTGCGCCGGGCATCGGCGAGATCATCGGCGGCAGCCAGCGCGAGGAGCGGCTGGACGTGCTCGACGCGCGCATGGCGCAGTTCGGCCTGGATCCCGAGCATTACCAGTGGTACCGCGACTTCCGCCGCTACGGCTCGGTGCCGCACGCCGGCTTCGGCCTCGGCTTCGAGCGGCTGGTGGTTTACGTGTGCGGGCTGAGCAACATCCGCGACGCCATC